>NZ_LWID01000001.1:1992500-2322500 GCF_029783845.1 Volucribacter amazonae
TGCTGGAAGGTTAATTGATGGTGTCATCGCAAGAGAAGCACTTGATCGAAGCCCCAGTAAACGGCGGCCGTAACTATAACGGTCCTAAGGTAGCGAAATTCCTTGTCGGGTAAGTTCCGACCTGCACGAATGGCATAATGATGGCCAGGCTGTCTCCACCCGAGACTCAGTGAAATTGAAATCGCCGTGAAGATGCGGTGTACCCGCGGCTAGACGGAAAGACCCCGTGAACCTTTACTATAGCTTGACACTGAACCTTGAATTTTGATGTGTAGGATAGGTGGGAGACAAAGAAGTGGTAACGCCAGTTATCATGGAGTCGATGTTGAAATACCACCCTTTAACGTTTGATGTTCTAACGAAGACTGCGAAACGCGGTTTCGGACAGTGTCTGGTGGGTAGTTTGACTGGGGCGGTCTCCTCCCAAAGGGTAACGGAGGAGCACGAAGGTTTGCTAATCACGGTCGGACATCGTGAGGATAGCGCAATGGTAAAAGCAAGCTTAACTGCGAGACGGACAAGTCGAGCAGGTGCGAAAGCAGGTCATAGTGATCCGGTGGTTCTGAATGGAAGGGCCATCGCTCAACGGATAAAAGGTACTCCGGGGATAACAGGCTGATACCGCCCAAGAGTTCATATCGACGGCGGTGTTTGGCACCTCGATGTCGGCTCATCACATCCTGGGGCTGAAGTAGGTCCCAAGGGTATGGCTGTTCGCCATTTAAAGTGGTACGCGAGCTGGGTTTAGAACGTCGTGAGACAGTTCGGTCCCTATCTGCCGTGGGCGTAGGATAATTGAGAGGGGCTGCTCCTAGTACGAGAGGACCGGAGTGGACGCATCACTGGTGTTCCAGTTGTTTCGCCAGAGGCATTGCTGGGTAGCTAAATGCGGAAGAGATAAGTGCTGAAAGCATATAAGCACGAAACTTGCCTTGAGATGAGTTATCCCAATCTAAGGATTGTAAGGGTTGTTTGAGACGAAGACGTAGATAGGCTGGGTGTGTAAGTGTAGTGATACATTGAGCTAACCAGTACTAATTGCCCGAGAGGCTTAACTATACAACGCTGTAGTGTTTTTGCGAGGTAGAAAGAAGAAAGTATCAGACGAGAGAGAATAGAGAGTTAAAGTAGGCAGCTTGTTTTTGAAGTTAAAGAGAAGAAGAATAAAGAAAGGATAAAATTGAAGTAAATCATCAAAGGAATTATCTTGGCGGCGATAGTGCGGTGGTCCCACCTGACCCCATGCCGAACTCAGAAGTGAAACGCCGTAACGCCGATGGTAGTGTGGGGCATCCCCATGTGAGAGTAGGTCACCGCCAGGTTGTTATGAATAGTACCCCTGTTGTGAAGCAACGGGGTTTTTTGTTTATTAAGAATTAAGAAAAAAAAATTTTAAAACTGACCGCACTTTATTACACCAAAGTGCGGTCAGTTTTAGAATAATTTTTCTCATAAATATTGATATTCTCATTTTCCCTCCTCTTTAAAAAATTTTAGTGTGAATTTATCTATAGTAAAATCTAATTAAATACGCTACAATATTCACATGGCATACTCAAAAGACTACCGACAAATGATATTAGCCAAACTCAAAGGTGGCGCAAGCTTTCGAGAATTGGCACAAGAGTTTCAGCTCAGTACTAACACCATCCAGAGATGGAAGAAAAATCCTGAGCGAAAGAAACGTATTGTTAAACCTGATAAGATTGATAATGACCTCCTCAAAGCCGATGTTGAAGCTTATCCCGATGATTATCAATGGCAGCGAGCACAGCGTTTAGGTTGTAGCCAAAACGCCATTTGTACAGCTTTGAAAAGGCTAGGAATAACGCGTAAAAAAGACGTTAGCACATTCTCAAGCAGATACTGAAAAACGAAAGTTTTTTCTTAATGCGCTAAAAGCATTTAAAAAAGCGGGAAGAAAAATCATTTATTGAGATGAGAGCGGCTTTAAAATGCATGACAACAGACCGTATGGGTATGCTCAAAGAGGTAAGCCTTGTTTTAGCCAATCCAACTGGCAACTTAAAAACCAGAGCAATGCTATCGGTGCTGTGCTTAATCAACAGCTGTTTGCTGTGGGGCTGTATAATTGCAGTATTAATAGCGATGTTTTTCATGGTTGGGTCAAGCAGTGATTACTTCCGCAACTTCCTGATAACAGTGTTATTGTGATGGATAATGCCGCTTTTCATAAAGGTTCAGACACAAAAGCATTGATAGAAGCCGCGGGGCATACCATTCTCTGGCTCCCACCTTACAGTCCTGACCTTAATCCAATTGAACATACTTGGGCTTGGATAAAGCAAAAACGTAAAGAATGTCGGTTAAATTGCATCGACCATCTATTCTTTTATTTTATGTGGTTGTGTGGCGATTTTTAATGAGTTTTACTATACATTTTGCCCCTCGTCCTAAAAACAAAAAAGCTGACCGAGTGGATAGACGTTTAAAAGCCAATGCCAATCCGAATAAACGAGCCATATTCGTCATGCGTGAGCGTTATACCACACAGGAAACTCTTTCTAATCCGTTATTAGTGGGTGCAAAGAAAACGCTGACTTTCCCTATTCTGTCAGAAAATACGGCCACCATAAACACCTTAGCAACGACATATATTGCACCAAACAGCCGTATTCATGCCGATGAAAATTCAGCTTACGATGACCTTATTATTAATCACGACTTTAAAAGAGTGAATCATCAACGTGAATACTGTAGCGATGAGGGTATTATTAACAACCTCGCTGAAAGTTACTTCTCACGTTTCAAGCGTATGTATTACGGACAAGTGCATAAAATGAATAATATCTATCTTGATAACTATGACAATGAAATTGCCTATCGTGAAGATACCCGAAAACTGGATAACCAACATATCTTTGATGATGTGGTTATGAAATGTCTTGCGACTTCTAGCGATAATGATTGGAAAGGTTACTGGCAAGGCTATCACAGACAAACTGAAAGGCTAATAATGTAATGGCAGACCCTATTTATCAAATGCAAATTCAACAGAAAATCACGCAACTTGAACGAGAAAAAGAGCAAGTTTTAGCCCACCTTGCTTTAGTGGAACGCCGTATTTTGTTACTTCAACAGGCTTTAGAGGTGATGAATCTTGAGCCTAACGATATTCAACAATATGATACCGAAAATTACCAATATCGTGTTTATCGCAAGCAATTTAACGGCAAAATAAGCCAACTGATTCAGCAAGTAATGAAAACAGAGCCTGAACGCCATTGGCGAGCCTTAGAGCTGGCAGAAGCGGTGCTGATTGCCGATAAACAACCGCATACTCCTGTATCAGAATATCATTTAAAGAATATCAGCAGTGCGATGATACGCTTAGTCAATAAAGGCGTTGTCAACCGTATTGTGGTGAAAAAGCATAAAATTATCCAATGGCAATGGAAAGCACATCACAATAAGTCATCGTGATTCGATAATTCTTCAATTTGCTCAATGGAGTTTAATCGCCATTGAATAACGGAGCGTTTTGTTTTCTCGTCTAGCATCGTTTTTCTTTCCACAATCCCACGCTCCTGCAATCGTCTTAATCTCTGGCTAATTCCCCTTGTCATCGTCTGAATATCTGTTTCAGCAAGCGTATATTTTGTAATTTTAATCGCTTTATATGTGATGTCTTTTGCAGATAGCCATTCATTGGGAAAATCTTTGAACACTTTCACAATAAATTGGCTGGGATAATAAGGGGATTTTGTGGTAGCTACCTTGTTATTTTTGGCGGCTTTAGATTTCATTTTGCTATTTTGTTTCTGTATTAATAATGAAATCGGATCGAACTCTAGCACCATTAAAGCATTCCGTAATGTATCAATATTGAGTTTCGTTAGACGAATACATTGTTCAAAATGTATGATTTGCTGATTAAGCTCTGCAATTTTCTGCTGAATAGCGGTTGCACCATTTACCTTTGCCATAAATAAAAATTCTCGTGGTTGAAAAAACTCACGAGAATGATAGTAGAATTGAGCTAATCGGTCTTTGTGCAACTGCTACATAATACCGGTACTATAAGGCTTCAATCCACTTTTTAGCAACTATTTTGTCCATTACACCATTTATAGTTAATCGAAATAAGAATGATACACAAGCATATCCACCAAGTTACCCGAGTAAGGCAGTATACAGCACGCATATATCTCTTAATATTTGCCCAAGTGCATTCAATAGGATTAAGCTCACTTACATCAAGTGCATCATAACTGTGATAAGTATCTATGTAAACAATATTATCAAGTATTATTTTTTCTTGAATAATAGGAAGTAATTTGCTGATATTGTATTGGGTATATAATTTACCATTACACTTTAAAAGTCCGAATACAGTGGCTTTATCCAGCGTGAGAGTCCTCGTTTGCCTTTACGAGATCCACCAAAATCGTTTTTATCAGCTTTAAATTTTACCTCAAACTTGGTAAATCACTAATAAGTGTAAGTGGTAAAATAAAATACAGCTGTATTTTTATTGATATTTACGAGTTCAGCTACTGTTATATTTGCTTGCTAATTTAATGAAAAGACGAGGATTCATCACTAAATAACCTTATAATCCCTCTTTTTATGTAAAAAATATAAGATATTTTTTCTATTTTGGGATAGAGATCACAAATTTAATAGAATTAATTGTAATTGTTTTGTATTTATTTGTTTTTATATGTTATAAAAATGCTGTTGGTGTTAAGTATACATAACTTTAACAGCAAAATAAGGAAACGTATATGGATCCTATCGCTAAAAATACTTTGAAATTTGTAGAGTTATTAAATAAGCTAATTGGCAATATTACTGTAAGAAGATTATTTACAGGATATGGTGTGTTTTATGATAAAACTATTATGTTTAGTATTTGTAAAAGTGGTGTATTTTATCTTAGAGCCGAGAATGAGTTAGCTATATATTTAGAATCTCTTGGAGCAGTCAAATGGATTAATGATTCACCAGGATTAGCTATTTCTAAATATTATCGTTTGCCAAATAGTATTATGAATGATCTACAATTGTATAGAAAAGTTGTTATTGCATCAATTCAGCAAGTTAAGCTACAAAAACTTGCTGATGAATTAGATAAAAAACAACGTATTAAAGAGATGGCTAATCTAACAATTAAACATGAAAGGTTATTGGCAAAAGTTGAAATTCATAATGTAAAAGAATTTCTTGCAGTAGGGCCGCAAAATAGCTATGTTAGATTGAAAAAAGCTGGTTTTACGGTAAATATTAACATTTTTTGGTTGTTTATTGCAGCATTAAAAAATAAACATGTTTCATTATTAACAAAGAATGAAAGAAAGCAGGCTTTATCAGTTCTTAATATTTCTTTGACTAATGCGGGTTTAAAACCTGTAAAGGAAGAATCCTAATGTAAATTAGAATTCTAAGATATTATGCTTAATCCAACACACATTAAGACCCGATATAAGTTATCGGGTCTTAACCTATTAATAAACTTGCTTTTAAAATTTGTTCTATTTGGAACGACCATTGTGTTAGGTTGTTTTAAATTAAAGCAGGTTATAATAAGCAAAAAATCATTTTGTTAGATTATTTATTTTTTAAAACTCCGTTTTCGCTTGAAAATACAGGATTTCTCCACTAATTGGGTGTTTAATTTGTAATGTTTCGGCGTGTAAGCATAAACGGGGGGAGAGGGATTTTGCTTGTGGTGGGGCGTAGAATTTATCGCCTAAAATGGGGTGTCCAAGGGCGACGAGATGTAAGCGTAATTGATGAGAACGTCCTGTAATGGGGTTAAGCTGTACCCTTGTGGTATTATTGGCAAGGCGTGCTAAGACGCGAAACTCAGTAATTGCCTTTTTACCTCGCTCAAAACAAATCATTTGGCGAGGGCGATTTTCCCAATCACAAATAAGGGGTAATTCAATACGCCCTTGTTCAGGTTTGATATGTCCCCATACTAAAGCTTGGTATTGTTTTTTCGGTTCACGTTCACGAAACTGTCGTTTTAATTCCCGATCAGCCTGTTTACTCAGAGCAAATAAAAGTAACCCACTAGTTGACATATCTAGCCGATGTGCAGGTTCACAAAAACCATATTTTTGTTTTACTCGCATCATTGCACTGTCAAAAAATTGTGGTTGGTTACCCGGGACAGAAAGTAAGCCACTTGGTTTATTTACCACGATAATATGATTATCGTGGTAAACCACGTCAAGCCAAGGTTCAATGGGGGGATTATATTCCAGTAATGCCATTTTATTCTTTATTACTAATAATTACACGCAGACTATCTAAACGCCAGTCTGCTTGGTTTAATGCCTGCGATGATTGTAAGCGAATTTGCTGTAATTTTTCAATTTCTTCTGTTCGGATATTCTTATTTACCCGTTGTAATGCGACAAGACGATCTAATTCTTGACTAAGTACTTGCTCACTTTGTTGTTTCGCTTGTTGAATAAGCTGTTTGGCATAAGGCTGAATAAGTTGTTTGGCTTTATCTAAGCCTTGTTCTATATCAGCACGAATGGTTTTTATTATTTTGTGTGCAAGTTGTTTTTTCAGAGGTTTAAGTTGTTTATTAAGTTGTGTAAAACTCACTTTTTCAGCTAAATTATTGCCATTTTTATCTACTAATAAACGGATTGGCGTTGGGGGTAAAAAGCGTTCTAGTTGTAATGCCTTAGGTGCTTGTACTTCAACGATAAAAATGAGTTCTAATAGTAGTGTTCCCGTTGGAATATTTTTATTAATTAATAAGGCGGTGCTAGCTTTGCCAATATCACCACTGGTTAATAAATCAATTCCATGGCAAATAATGGGGTGATCCCAAGTTAAAAATTCAAGGTCTTCTCGTGCTAGGGCTAAACTGCGTTGCAATGTTAGGCCTGTGGTTTCTGTTTTTATTCCCGGAAAATCAGGTATGAGCATATTACCTGTGGTAGAAAGTGTAAAGCTGTTTTCATCTAAATCTTCTTGTTCTAAGCCAATAATATCAAAAAGTGTGTTGGCAAATTCGGCTAATTCTTGATTATGTTCTTGCTGAGCAATTTGTTCTGCTAATTGTTGTCCTTTTATTCCACCATAAGAATGAATTTCTAATAAACGATCACGTCCTTGTTCTAATTGTTGTTGTAATTCTTGACGCTGTTGTTGGGTAGATTGTAAAAATTGTTGAAACGCTTGTGGTTGATGAGCTTGTTCATTTTGTAAAAAATATTGTAATTTTTCACCGCACTTAGCAAAAAGCGTTGATCCTGTTGGGCAAGTTTGTTCAAAAGCATTTAATCCTTGATGATACCATTGAGCTAAATGCTGTTGAGCGGTCTCAGCAAAACATAGGGTATAAATATGAATATCTTGTTGTTGTCCAATACGATCAAGGCGTCCAATACATTGTTCTAAGCGATCAGGGTGAGTCGGTAAATTAAATAAAATAAGATGATGAGCAAATTGGAAATTTCGCCCTTCTGAGCCAATATGCGAACTTAATAAGACTTGTGCTCCCTCTTCTTGCTGAGCAAAATAAGCACTGGCACGATCACGTTCAATAATGGACATATTTTCATGGAATACCGCACAACGAATTCCCTCTTTTTGGCGTAATGCCTGTTCTAATTGAATGGCGGTGTTTGCTTGTTGACAAATCACCAGAATTTTATTTTCACGATGATTTTTAACAAAATCTGTTAACCAATCAATACGGGGATCAAATGCCCACCAAGCGGCTTCTGGATTAAGCTGTTGAAAAATTTGCTCAGGATAAAATAAATTATCTTGCTGGTTTGGTTGTAGTAAGCCCATTACCTTAATGGCATTTTCATATTGCTTAGGTTGCGGAAAGTTAATAGGGTGATAAATACGCTGTGGAAATCCTTGTACACTTTGCCGACTATTGCGGAACAAAACACGACTTGTGCCATGCCGATCAATTAAATCATCAATCAAGCGTTGGCGAGTCTGTTGATGTTGTTCGTTTTGTTGTTCCAGTTGAGTAAATAAAGCAGAACAGTCTTGCTCTGTTAATAAGGAAGCGATATGTTGTTTTTGTTCATCTGTGAGTTTTTGTCCACTTAATAAACTCTCTACCGCTTGTGAAACGGGTTGATATTGTGCTTGTTCTGTACAAAATGCTTGGAAATCATAAAAGCGATTAGGGTCTAATAATCGCAAACGGGCAAAATGACTAGCTAAACCTAATTGTTCAGGGGTTGCGGTCAGTAATAATACCGCTGGGATTTGTTGAGTAAGTTGCTCTATTAACTGATATTCAGGGCTAACCTCTTGTTCTGACCAAGCAAGATGATGGGCTTCATCCACAATCAGCATATCAAATTCAGCTTGTTTTAATTGTTCAACTCGCTGTGGATATTGGATTAACCAATCTAAGGCACAAATGATTAGATTTTCACTGGCAAAAGGATTAACTTTTTCATCATATTCAGGACGATCAAAATCCGCACAACGTTCTTCATCAAATAAAGCAAAGTTTAAGTTAAAACGGCGTAGCATTTCCACCAACCACTGATGTTGCAGATTTTCAGGCACAATAATCAAAGCTCGAGTAACTTTGCTTTGAAATAATTGTTGTTGCAAAATCATTCCAGCCTCAATGGTTTTTCCTAATCCTACTTCATCAGCCAGCAATACACGAGGATAAATCCGTTGCCCCACTTCTTTGGCAATATGTAACTGATGAGCCATTAATGACGCACGAATTCCACGTAATCCACGTAACGGCGATTGATATTGAGCTTGTTGATGTAATAAGGATTGATAACGTAAAACGAAATGATCATTGCGATCAATTTGAGCGGAAAATAAACGGTCTTGTGGTTTACCAAAGCGAATTTGATGTGCTAAGTCAATTTCTTTAATTAAGCAAATATCGTGATCTGCTAGATTTTCCACTTGATAAACAGCAAGATCTTCGCTGTATTCAACGGATAGCACTTTTCCTTGCCAGCCTGTATGATGTTGGATAATATCGCCTACGTTAAATAAAATACGCACTAAAGGGGCAGAATCCACAGCATAAATACGTTGTTCATCGGCAATGGGAAATAAAATGGTAACCGTACGGTAATTACATTCTACAATGATCCCTAAGCCTAAATTATTTTCTGTTTCGCTAATCCAGCGTTGTCCAAGTTTAAATAGCATAAATCCCATACCCCTAAGGCAATTTACAAAGCGGGCTATTCTAGCGAATTTTGTTGTTGTCGGCTACTAAGTGCGGTGAGTTTTAGGATTTTTTCTTTTATTCATAATATTTTTTCAACAATTTAGGTTTCACAAACTCTACGCCCTTATCAATATAATCAATTTGTTCAAGAGCGAGCAGTTGCCGTTTGACGGGAAGTCCGCCACCAAAACCTGTTAGTGTACCATTTTTACCCAACACGCGATGACAAGGGATAAGGATACTGATTGGATTACTGCCTACTGCACCGCCCACAGCTCTGATTGCTTTTGGGTTGTGAATTTTATTGGCAATCTCTGCATAACTGATGGTTTTACCATAGGGTATATGTTTTAGTACATGCCAAACCTGTTGTTGGAATGGCGTTCCTTGTGGGGCAAGAGGAAGATCGTGAAAGTTGACTTTTTCGCCCGCAAAATAATGATCTAATCGTTGTTGAACTTGAATAAAGACTGGTAATTGAGTATTTTCTTGCCATTTGGGATTAGGTTGGCTTTGTTCAAGTTGGAAGTCCAAATTAGTGAGTTGATTATGCTGTGCCAGCATCAATAAATTGCCAACAGGGGAAGAATAATAACGGTAATAAATCATAATAATCTCGTAAAATAAAAGCGTATTCTTAGGAATACGCTTATTATCTTATATTAATGATGAAATTAGAAAAGATAATTGATATTTAAGCCATATAAGTTAGCACTGGCTTTAGAAGTATAATCCGCTTGTACAGTAAGGACATTGGCAATAGTTGTTTGCTCGGTAAATTGGACTTTTTTACCGCGTAAATGAGCATAGCCGAAATCCATTGAAAGGGTTGGGGTAAAGCGATAGGTAAAGCCCGCACTATACCAAGTCCGATCCGTATCAGGAATAGAAGCACTAGCGTGTGTACGAGGTGCAGCGGCTTCGTCATAGGCAATCCCAGCACGAACGGTTAATTTTTCATTAATATCATAGCTTGCCCCAAGTGAAACACGATTATTATTTTGATAATTCTCAGTTTTGTGGAAAGCTTGTTTACCGTCAGTATAAACGCCTTTGAGTTCTTTAAAACGGCTCCATTCTGTATACTTCCAACTATAATGGACGGCGAATTTATCCGTTAATTTGTGGTAACCCGAAATTTCCCAATAAGCTGGTAATTTGAGTTTTAAGCGACCAACACCTGTATAATTAATATCAATTCCTGTATTAGTTAATTGAACGCTTTGTGCTGATTTATCTTTAAAATCAAGATCATAAGCTGAATGATAAGCAAAGCCAATGCGGTTATTTTCATTAAATTCATATAATAACCCCACATTCCAGCCTAATCCCCAAGCATCACCTTGTAAATTAACTAATGAAGATTCAGAAGTAACTTGTGTGTTGAGAGAGCTTAAAGTCGCAAGTGTTTGACTACTCATATTCTGTATTAGGGCAGGATTTTGTGCGGCAACGATCATCGCATTGTTGAGAGCAGTATCAACGATACCTGCATTACGCTCAATTTTTGCTTTTGCATAAATCACATTTAAGCCTAAACCGGCGCTCCAGCCTTGCGAGATTTTATAAGCCCCACTTAAATTTAGATTAATCGCCGTTAAGTCGGTTGTTCCACCGAAAATTCCAGCATCATAGTCATCAGCATATTCACTTTTCAGTCCAAAATTAACATTCATACCGCCGCCCACACTAAAACGCTCGTTAATTGGGCTAACAAAATATAAATTAGGCACTAATGCCCCAGGCACTACATTGGTTTGGCTAGCATCAGCACTGGCGAGGGTTATTGAATTACCAGCGATATTGGCTTGAGCGTTAATTTGCCCATTTAAATGAATACTTGAATCAATATAAATCCCACCAATTGAAAAGGCATTTTGCTTAAATTTTGTCATTAAAGCAGGATTAGTAGCAACCACACTAGCACTTTCTGCAATAGCCGCTTCCCCAGCGTATGCACGACCTAATCCTTCAGTAGAAACTTCAGCTAATTGGAAAGCCGCAGAAAATGCACCATTTGAGCTAGCAAGCAATGCGGTAGTTAATAAGGTTTTGCTAAAAATACGAGTTTTCTTCATGTCTTTTGACCTTAAAAATAATCAATGTATAACAACGATAAATTTTATTAATTAATGAATACTTTATAAATAAGGCTCGGATTGTAAATAAGCTGTTAGTTTGGTGCAAATTTATTTTGCGGTTTTCTATGCTGTTCCGACCAGTGAGGATTGTCATCATAAATGATTTATTCTTTCAGATTTACCTTGATATAGATCAAGGATTAATAATAAAAATTGGCAAAATTTCTCTAAGTTTTGCTACACTCAAGATTATTTATTTGTGTGTAAAGGACATTGTATGACTGATTTAAGATGTAAAGCAGAAGAAGCGAAAGCCTGTTGTTGTGTTGATGTTGGTACAGTAATTGATAACGAAGATTGCGGTGTTGATTTTAGCCAAGTATATGAAACCCAGCAACAAGCAGAGCAAGCATTAGCTTATTTAACCGACAAAGCAAAACAAGCGGAAACTGATCCTTGTGAAATCCACAGTGAAATCAAACAAGTAGAAAATGGTTATCAATTAACCGCACATTTCTTATTTTCCTGCCAAGCGGAAAGTATGATTTTTCAATTATCGACCCGTTAGTATTAAATGCCACTTGTTTTGAGTGGCATAATTTTTTCGTTCATTTATTAATATCAATTAGAAAGATAGGCATGATTAAATAAAATTTTATTGTGTTCATGTTTATTGCTGTCTATACTTTGCAAAAATTTACTCTAATTAATGATTTTCAGCAATTTTAATACTATTAATATTATGATCGATTTGTCTTCTTATCTTGTTAAAAAAGGTTTTGTTTTATCTAAACTTAATCAATTATTGTTACCTGTTTTATTTTCTACACTAAGTGTAAAATCCCATGCCTCCATTGTTCGTGGTGACATTGATTACCAATATTTCCGTGATTTTGCTGAAAATAAAGGACAATTTACAGTAGGGGCGATGAACGTACCGATTTATAACAAATCGGGGCAGAATATTGGCACAATGTTACGTAACGTTCCAATGGTGGATTTTAGTGTTATTAATAGTGATGGTGGCTTTACGACTTTAATTGATCCGCAATATCTTGTGAGTGTTTCGCATAATGGTTATAATAAAGTACAATTTGGTTCAATAGAAAATCACCCAGATAGCCATACATTTACTTATCAGCTGGTACATCATAATAATTACGTTCAAGATCAGAATAATCCGTATCACAAAGATTATCATACCCCAAGATTACATAAATTAGTTACCGAAGTCATGCCTGTGGAAACAGTAACCAATGTACATGGTGCAAGTTATAACAATTCTCATCGTTATCCATTGGTGGTACGTGCAGGTTCAGGAACGCAACAAGTACGCGAAAATAATCAAAATAAATGGGTCGCAGGAGCCTATCATTTCTTAACAGGTAGTGCTGTTACTGTTCCTTATACGACCAGTTATGCAGGATTTGGAACTCATGGTTCAGTGATGGGAAATCACTATGGTCCAATGGTCAATATTGCTTTAGCTGGGGACAGTGGTTCAGGCGTATTTGTCTATGATGCACAAGAACAAAAATGGAAACTCATGGCTGTTACTTTTGCTTCTTTATCAGGTGCAACAGGGAACATTTATTGGGTGGTACGTTCGACCTATAATAAACGTATAAAAGATGCGAATATTGGTACCATCATTAATAACTCTCTATCTGACACTCAATGGACATGGCGACACACCGCCACCGTAGGCACACACCAAGTCTCTTCAGGCAGCCACAGCCATGACATAGCTGTATTTAACCCCAACCTCACAGGACGCAACAGGCAAACCAACCCCCAACTCAACCACGGCAAAACCGTCATCTTTACAGGCGAAGCAGGGCGCTTGCACTTTGCAGGTAACGTCAATCAAGGTGCAGGCGCATTATTTTTTGACACCGATTACAAAGTAACAGGTGAAAACGGCATCACTTGGCAAGGCGCGGGCATCAGCATAGCCCAAGACAAAACCCTAATATGGCAAATCGCCAACCCCAAAGGCGACCGCCTCTCCAAAATTGGCGCAGGCACTTTACACATTAACGGCACAGGCAAAAACGAAGGCGACATCAGCATTGGCGACGGCATTGTTATCCTAGACCAACAAGCAGACAGCAACGGCGAAAAACAAGCCTTTAACCGCTTAGGCATCGTCAGCGGACGCCCCACCGTTAGACTAACAAGCGCCGACCAAATGGACTGGAACAACCTCTACTTTGGCTTCCGTGGCGGACGCCTAGACCTCAACGGCAACCATATACATATGCAACGCATCAAACACGTAGACGACGGCGCACACATCGTCAACCACAACCTCAACCAAAGCGCCAGCCTCACCCTCACAGGGCAGCCTGAATTTACCGAAGCCCACATACAATGGGGACAATGGGGAATAGCAGGCGCCGACCTCTACGAATACATCAATAACCACAAAGGCAACCGTAAAGACTACTTTATCCTCAAAGGCAACGCCAACGCATGGTTTCCCACCGAACAAAACAGCGACAGCAACTGGGAATTCTTAGGTAGCGGCGAACAAGGCAAAAACCAAGCCATCGCCGAAATCATCACACGCAAAAATTTAGCGCGAAAACACACCGCACTTAACGGCACACTCGGCGAAAACAATCCAGCCCTCAACGGCGAACTCCACCTTACCTACACCCCCAACCTAAACGGAAGTAGCCTACTCCTCACAGGCAATATCCACCTCAACGGCAATCTCACCACCAACGGTAACAGTACCCTCTACCTATCAGGACGCCCCACCCCACACGCCTACGACCACTTAAACAAAAAAGAAGTTATCAAAGACCACGACTGGATTACGCGCCAAATCAGAGCCAAACACATCATCGCCAACGACCACAGTCAAATCCACATCGGACGCAACATCAGCCAACTCAACAGCAACATCACCGCTCGCGACCACGCACGCATTGAACTTGGCTACACTAACAACCACAGCCCCGTTTGCCACCGCTCCGACTACACAGGCAACATCAACTGCACCACCCCCAACTACCACAGCGACATCACCAACCACATCGCTCGCCTCCAATATCAAGGCAACATCAACCTAAACGACAACGCTCAACTATACATCGGCAAAACCGACCTACATAGCGCCATACAAGGCGACACAAACAGCCAAATCACACTCGGTAGCGAAAGCCACTGGACATTAACGCAAAACAGCACCATCGGACACCTCAACATGCAAAACGGCGCACAACTCACCCTAAGCCAAACAAACAACAACTTTCACACCCTACACATACAAGGCAACCTATCAGGCAACGGACAAATCAACTATCGCACCGACTTAGGCAACATGCAAAGCGACAGCATACACATATCAGGCAGCAGCGAAGGCAACTTCACCCTCATGATCAACAACAGCGGCAAAGAACCACAAAAAAGCAAAGACCGCCTCACCCTCCTCACCATCACCCCCGAACAACAAAACGGCAAAACCCTCAATATCCGCCTCGCCAACCCAAACGAACACATAGACATTGGCGCCTACCGCTACCAACTGATAAACGAAACAAACGCCTACCGCCTCTACAACCCCATCGTAGAAGCCCAAATCCAAGAACAAGAACGCCAACAAGCGGAAGAAGCCCGTAAAAAGGCAGAAGCCGAAAGACAGCGTTTAGAAGAAGAAAAACGCAAGCAGGCGGAAGAAGCCAGACGCCAAGCAGAAGAACAAGCACGCCAACAAGCCGAAGCCGAACGCCAACGCCAAGCAGAAGAACAAGCGCACCAGCAAGCCGAAGTCGAACGTCAACGCCAAGCAGAACAAGCGCGCCAACAAGCTGAAGCGGAACGCCAACGCCAAGCGGAAGAACAAGCACGCCAGCAAGCCGAAGCCGAACGCCAACGCCAAGCAGAAGAACAAGCGCGCCAACAAGCCGAAGCGGAACGCCAACGCCAAGAAGAACAAGCACTCCAACAAGCTCAAACGATCAGCCGTTACACCAACACAGCGCTATCTGAACAAACCTCTTACGTCCATACCCTTGGACGCCTAAATCACAGTGTATTTATGCAAATCAACCAAGACAACGACAACTTCTTTATCACCAATCATTACCAACAAAGCCACCACCAATCCAACGAACATCGCCACTACCGTAAAAACCAACATCAAATCCAAACAGGCGCCAGCCACAGCCTTACCAACCCATGGGGCAAGCTAAGTACAGGCATCATCTACACCTACGCCAAAGCCACCCACAACTTTGACGACCACATCAACGGCAAAAACCAAACCCATCAACTCACCCTCTATGCCAAACAAACCCTCACCAACCAACTCCACATCGCCATTAACGCAGGACAAACCCACAGCCGCAGCAACATACAACTAGAAGGGCAACACCCCATCAAACACCGCGCCCACACCATCGGCATCAGCATTGGCAAACAAATCACCACCTCATGGCTCAACGCCACAGCTGCACTTGGCATCAACCACAACCACCTAAGCGCCAGCCAATACCCACTTGCAGGCGCAGACATCAAAACCTCAAGCGAAAACCTAGTCAGCTACCACGCCCAACTCACCCTAGAAAAACCGCTCACCCTCTCCCCAATGACGCTTACCCCATACCTAAGCGCCGACCACATCAAATATCACAAAAACAGCCAACTCAGCGTCAACCAGCACCACTTTACCCAAACCTTCAGCGACTACACCAACATAGGCACAGGTATCCGCCTAAAAACCCAAAACTGGCAAACCCACCTACAAATCAACTATGGCAAAGGCAAAAACATTGATAGTACCCGCTCGGTGCAATTTGGGTTGAGGTACGCTTGGAAGTAACGCAGTTAAGTTGTTAGAAAAAAGATCATGAAAAACAACAAGAATTGATTAAACTCAATGTAGATTTAAATGCAAAAAATTTTTTAAAAATATACCGCACTTTTAATCCCCTTGTTCAAGGGGATTTATTTTATTTACCAGTCATATTTTATTCCCAACCAAAATTGGCGACCAGACTGATAACTCTGGTAATAACTTATACCAAAATCTTCACTGAGCCGTTCTGCTTTGGCGACACGATTAAGAACATTTAATATGGTTAGATTGAAAGAAAGTTTATATTGGCGAGGGATTTAGATGAAAGCGGTTTTAAAATGCATGACAACAGGCCGCACGGGTATGCTCAAAGAGGTAAGCCTTGTTTTAGCCAATCCAACTGGCAACTTAAAAACCAGAGCAATGCCATCGGTGCTGTGCTTAATCAACAGCTGTTTGCTGTGGGGCTGTATGATTGCAATATTAATAGCGATGTTTTTCATGATTGGGTCGAGCAGTTATTACTTCCGCAACTTCCTGATAACAGTGTTATTGTGATGGATAATGCCGCTTTTCATAAAGGTTCAGACACAAAAGCATTGATAGAAGCCGCGGGGCACACCATTCTCTGGCTCCCACCTTACAGTCCTGACCTTAATCCAATTGAACGTACTTGGGCTTGGATAAAGCAAAAACGTAAAGAATGGCGGTTAAATTGCATCGATCGTCTATTCTTTTATTTTATGTGGTTATGTGGCGATTTTTAATGGGTTTTACTATATTGCCTCGGTAATGGTGTTATTGCCTATTGGTGTTTGTTCAATTTGTTGTTGATTAATACGATATTCACCGCTAGCAGCCTGATTGGCAATTACTTGAATTGTATCTAATTTCTCAATATATGTGTTTTGGGTAGCATAAGTGATATGGCTGAGTGAGAATGGGATTAATGTCCATAATAGTTTGCGTTGCATAATGATCCTTTCTTTTTGTGATATAAATTTACCATCTTATTTTTTTAATGAAAAATAAGTTTAGTGCTTTTTTAGTGGTTTATCAAGTTTTGTCAATAAAAGCGCTTTTCAGTTCTTGAGCAAGAAATAGGGGGAGGGGAGAAGATAAGGTAATATAATATAAAGATCCCCTTTTATTGTTATCGTTGTTCTATGTTGAAATAATACTGCGTTGGTAGGTTTTGCTACGTTGTTTTATTTCAAATTAAAACGACTATAAATGATGATAAAGGGGATAACAAATAAGGAAAGAATGGGGATTAATCCTCGCCCCATACCTCTTTGGCAATTTGTTCAACCAGTTTGACTTTTTGCCATTGTTCCGTTTCGGTCATAATATTACCTTCCTCGGTAGAGGCGAAACCGCATTGTGGGCTAAGGCAAAGTTGTGCCAAAGGGACATATTGTGCCGCTTCTTGGATACGAGCTTTAATTTGTTGTGGATCTTCAAGTTGTGGGAATTTAGAGCTGATTAAGCCTAATACAACTCGTCCTTTATTGCCTGCAAAGTGTTTTAATGGTTCAAATCCGCCTGAACGTTCATCATCATATTCAAGGAAATAACCGTCATAGTTAGTTTGAGCAAATAGGGCATCAGCAATAGGATCATAAGCACCACTGAGCAAATAAGTTGAGCGGAAATTACCGCGGCAAACGTGGGTCGTGATAATCATATCTTGGGGTTTTGCTGCCAATATGACTTGAATATTTTCTAAGGCTTGGGCTTTGTCTGCGGCGAATTCTGGTTTTTGATAATTATTACATAATGATCCCCAATAAACGTCATCAAATTGTAAGTAACGACAGCCTGCTTGATAAAAGGCATGGATAGCGTCAATGTAGGCTTGTTGTACATCTTTGGCAAATTCTGCTCTGGTGGCATAAACGCCCGTATCCCATTGTATTGGGTACATTAATTGGTTGGGGCTTGGGATTGTGTATTTTACAATGCCTCGTCCTGCTACGATTTGGTCTAATTTTTTGAAATGTTCAATAAAAGGGTGTTCAGGATTCCAAGCCACTTTACCACAACAACGGGTATTATAAGCGCGGGTTTCTACGCCATTAAATTTGTAACCATGTTCAGGCTCATAGCCCTCAATGCCAATTAAATGTTCTAAAAAATCAATATGCCAAAAAGAACGGCGATATTCGCCATCGGTAATTACTTGTAAACCTGCATCAAGTTGAGCTTGGACTAATTTGCTGATTTCTTGATCTTCAATTTCGCTGAGTTGGGCTTGTGAAATTTTTCCTTGTGCAAACTCAAGGCGAGCTTGTTTTAATTGCTCAGTACGCAAATAACTTCCTACGGTATCAGCGTGTAAAGGTAAGATTTTATGTGCCATATTGTTTCCCATTGTAATAAAAGTATGAAAAGAATGCTTATCCTAAGGGAAAAAGAGAGCAGGTTCAAGTTATCCTCGTATTATGAACAGGGGATTTTGGGGAATACTTTATGCTAAAATCTAGGTTATAGTCATTCTATAGCATTCCATTTTAAAATAATACTGTGTTGGCAGGTTTAAATGAAAATGATCATATAGAGAAAAAGTGCGGTGCGTTTTGCGAGAATTTTATGGGATATATTGTAGGTTTAACCGGCGGGATAGGGAGTGGTAAATCCACCGTTGCTGCCTTATTTAGTCAATTAGGTGTGCCTGTGGTGGACGCTGATATTGTGGCTCGAGAAGTGGTAGAGGTGGGTTCGCCTTTATTAGCCGATATTGTTGATTATTTTGGCGAAGAGATTTTATTAGACAATGGGGCGTTAAATCGTTCTTTATTACGAGAGCGTATTTTTGCGTGTGAACAAGATAAACATTGGTTAAATCAATTATTACACCCCGCTATTCGGCAAGCGATGCTAGCCCAACTTGAGCAACAACAATATCCTTATGTGCTTTGGGTTGTCCCTTTGTTAATTGAAAATAATTTAACGGGATATTGTGATCGCCTGTTGGTGGTGGACGTTGAACCTCAAACTCAGTTACAGCGAGCCAGCCAGCGAGATAATAATGATATGGCATTAATTAAAAATATTATGTCATCGCAAGTCAGTCGTGAAGCGCGTTTAGTACAGGCTGATGATGTGATTTTTAATGAAGCTAATTTGAGTGAAAATTCAGAGAATATGTGGCAACAAGTGCAACAGTTACATCAATTATATTTAACACTTGCAAAACAAAAAGAGGAAAGTAATGCAAAATAATCATGAAACTTTTGAAGTGGCTTGTCCCACTTGTCATAAATCAGTTGCTTGGACGGCGCAAAATATATATCGTCCATTTTGTAGTAAACGCTGTCAAATTATTGATTTAGGAGGGTGGGCAGCAGAGGAAAATGCGATTCCTAGTGATACGGCGGACTTTGCGATGAGTTTAACCGAAGATAATCAAGATTGGACGAAAAAATAATGCAAATTCAACATCAAGATAACCAGCAACAAGGGGAATTTTTTATTTGTGATGAAACAGGGCAGAAAATAGCCTATCTTACCTATCAATATTTGCGATCTGATTGTATTAACGCTGATCGTACTTTTGTTGACGAATGCTTACGAGGGCAAGGGGTGGCACATCAGTTATTTTTGGCGTTAATGGATTTTGTGCAACAAAAGCAATTAACATTGAGAACCAGTTGTGCTTATATTGAACAGAAAGTGCGGTCAAAAATCTAAAAATTTTTAGTTTTGTTGCAATATTTTTTGAGATTGTTAGAATTGCCCATTCCATTATCTTTTATGGATCTGTTCGGTTGAAGGTAGCTGGAGAGCAGGGAGTTTACTCTGCACCGAAGAAGTAAAATCTTTCAGGTGCTTAATTTGTGATTATACAAATAAAGCGAGGACTGTTACTGGACGAACCCTTGGAGAGAGCCAATGTGTTAATCAACACAAAATGGACGCCGAAGGCGCAAAGAATTCGCCAGAATTTTCAAACGCTCAGGCAAAAGGACAGGGGAGGAAAGTTTGGCTGTTTTATTTCTAGCTCAATGGCTTGAGTTTTCATATTTTCTTTTCACAGTATGCTTTTCATCTCCTTGTATAAGTAATATTTACGAGGAACAATATGTCATTACAGACAATATTAACATCAATTAATAATCTAGTATGGGGAGCTCCTTTACTGATTTTATTATCAGGAACAGGGTTATATCTCACTTTTCGTTTAGGATTTATCCAAATTTTTCAATTACCAAGAGCATTAAGCTATCTGTTTAAAAAAGAGCAAGGAAAAGGCGTGAAAGGCGATGTATCTTCTTTTGCGGCACTTTGTACCGCTCTTTCCGCAACCATTGGAACGGGCAACATTGTGGGGGTTGCCACAGCAATTCAAACGGGCGGACCCGGAGCGATGTTTTGGATGTGGCTAGTCGCCTTATTAGGTATGGCAACCAAATATGCGGAATGTTTATTAGCGGTGAAGTATCGAGTGCGTGATAAACAAGGGTTTATGGCTGGTGGACCAATGTATTATATTGAACGGGGACTAGGGCTTAAATGGCTAGCGAAATTATTCGCTATTTTTGGGGTATTAGTCGCCTTTTTTGGGATTGGAACTTTCCCACAAATTAATGCTATTACTTCGGCAATGCAAGATACTTTCAGTGTACCAATTCCTTTTACTGCCGCAGTGATAACAGCTTTGGTTGCATTGATTATTTTAGGTGGCGTGAAACGAATTTCTTCAGTGTCTTCCTATATTGTGCCATTTATGGCGATTTTTTATGTGGCAACTTCCATTATTATTTTATTAATGAACCTAGATAAAGTCCCAGCGGCTTTGTCTTTAATTGTTCGCAGTGCATTTGATCCTACTGCCGCTTTAGGGGGGGCATTGGGTTATACTGTGATGCAAGCTATTCAATCAGGAGTGGCAAGGGGGATATTTTCCAATGAATCAGGTTTAGGGAGTGCCCCTATTGCCGCCGCTGCTGCACAAACGAAAGAACCTGCTCGCCAGGGATTAATTTCTATGACGGGGACGTTTTTAGATACGATTATTGTTTGCTCAATGACAGGGTTAGTGTTGGTTATTACGGGTGTATGGCAATCTCCTGATTTAGCTGGAGCAGTGGTAACCAATTATGCTTTTTCACAAGGACTAGGGAGCAATATTGGGGCAACAATTGTTACACTTGGACTATTATTTTTCGCCTTTACAACAATTTTAGGTTGGTGTTATTACGGCGAACGTTGTTTTGTTTATCTTGTTGGCATAAAAGGCATTAAGATCTATCGTAGTGTTTTTATTATTTTAGTCGGTTGTGGTGCATTTATTCATTTAGATTTAATCTGGATTTTAGCGGATATTGTTAATGGACTTATGGCGTTTCCTAACTTAATTGCGTTGGTAGGGTTGCGTAAAGTGATTATTGAAGAAACGAAAGATTATTTTTATCGTTTGAAATATCATCAATTTGATCAAGATGAACAAATGGAAAATTAATTGCGCTGTAATAAACAATAAGGGCGACAGCGATTGCCCTTGTTGCCTAAATTTTTATTATCCTGCTAACTATAGCATCTTTGTGCAGAAAAAAAAGCAGATTAATATAAATCTTCGAGCCAGATCATATTTTACATATTTTGTTATATTTTTTACTAAATAATACTTGAAAACTCTTGTGCTAGGGATTATGTTGTATCTAACAATTAATAAAAATTGTTGTTCAACTACTAAAAAGAGGTAAATATTATGACTGTTAATATCACAAGTAAACAAATGGATATTACCCCTGCGATTCGTGCTCATATTGAAGAACGTCTTACTAAACTAGAAAAATGGCAAACTCAGTTAATTAATCCTCATTTTATCTTAAATAAGATCCCTAAAGGTTTTGCTGTTGAAGCCTCTATTGGCACGCCGATTGGTGATTTATTTGCCAGTGCTGAAGGCGATGATATGTATAAAGCCATTAATGATGTAGAAGAAAAATTGGAACGACAATTAAATAAATTACAACATAAAGGTGAAGCACGTCGTGCCAATGAACGTTTAAAAGATTCTTTCGTTGAATAATGATTTATTAAGCAAAGATCTTTGCCCGCTTAAGCGGGCATTTTTTTGTCAGTTGGTCGGGGAATTTGAGCTGAGATTTAAAGTGCGGTCAGATTCGGATTAAAATTTATTGATTTGCTCAGTTGATCTTTCTACAATGTGATTATGTCTTTAGTTAATGGAATTGAATATGTCATTGGATCTTACCGAAATTCGCCAACAGATTACACAAATTGATCGCCGTCTATTAGAATTATTATCAGAACGTCATCGGTTAGCTTTTGATGTGGTGCGTAGTAAAGAAATTACTCAAAAACCCTTGCGTGATGAAGAACGTGAACAGCAATTATTGCAAGAGTTGGTGCAGTTTGCACAAAGTCAAAATTATCAACTAGAACCACAATATATCACACAAATTTTTCAAAAAATTATTGAAGATTCGGTATTAACTCAGCAGGTTTACTTACAAAAAAAACTTAATCAGCAACGTGAGCAACATATTCATATTGCTTTCCTAGGCAAGCGTGGTTCTTATTCCCATTTGGCGGCGCGTAACTATGCCACAAGGTATCAAGAAGAACTAATTGAGTTAAGTTGTGAGTCTTTTCAGCAAGTATTTGAGCGAGTGCAACAGGGAGAAGCGGATTATGGTATTTTGCCATTAGAAAATACCACTTCTGGTTCAATTAATGAAGTTTATGATTTATTACAACATACAGATTTATTTATTGTCGGCGAGCTAGCTTATCCGATTAAACATTGTGTGTTAGCCACAACCCAAGCAGAGTTAAGTGAAATTGATACGTTATATAGCCACCCTCAGGTTATCCAACAATGTAGCCAGTTTATCCAAACCTTAGATCGTGTGCATATTAAATATTGCGAGAGCAGCTCCCACGCAATGCAATTAGTGGCAAGTTTAAATAAACCTCATATTGCCGCATTAGGGAATGAAGATGGCGGAAATTTATATGGTTTACAAGTATTAAAAAGTGATATTGCTAATCAGCGAAATAATATTACAAGATTTATTATTGTGGCGAAAAAAGCCTTGGCAGTTTCACCACAAATACCGACAAAAACCTTATTATTAATGACGACTTCACAACAAGCTGGTGCATTGGTGGACGCTTTAATGGTGTTTAAACAACATAAGGTAAAAATGACGAAATTAGAATCTCGCCCCATTTATGGTAAACCTTGGGAAGAAATGTTCTATTTAGAAATTGAAGCCAATACTCATCACCCTGATACGCAAAAAATGTTAGCAGAATTGCAACAATATAGTGCATTCTTAAAAGTGCTAGGGTGCTATCCAAGTGAGATTGTAAGAGCGGTGGATATTTAAGTTTTTTAAGGCTAAGAGAAATTCTTAGCCTTATTTTTAATTACATAACAATATTATAGCCAATGACAGCTAACATAGCCCCTAAAACTGGACCTAATACAGGGATCCAAGCATATGACCAATCTGGTGATGTATTAAGTTTTTTACTGAGTAAAGCTAAGGCGATACGAGGCCCTAAATCACGAGCAGGGTTAATGGCATAGCCTGTTGTGCCACCGAGGCTTAAACCGATTGCCCAGACAAGTAATGCAACAGGTAATGCCCCTATTGAGCCTAATCCAATGGGTGTAACGCCAGTTGTGCCGGGAAGAATAATTTCGCCAGCAGTAATATAGAAAATGACGGAAACTAATACAGTTGTTCCGATAATTTCACAGATTAAATTGCTTGAATAACGCCGAATAGCGGGTTCGGTACAAAAACAAGCACGTTTTGCTCCTGCTTCTTCGGTAATTTGAAAATGATCACGATAAAATAGATAAACAATGAAACCACCTAGTGTTCCACCAACGAATTGAGCTATTACATAGCCAAGTACAAATGCCCAATCAAATGTGCCATTGAGTGCTAGACCTAAGGTTACAGCGGGATTTAAATGTGCACCGCTGTATGGACTTGTTGCCACGACAGCTACATAAACGGCAAAGCCCCAAGCGGCAGTAATCACGATCCAACCAGAATTATGACCTTTAGTTTGTTTTAAGCATACATTAGCAACTACTCCGTTTCCCATTAGTACTAATAGAGCTGTACCTAAAAACTCTGCGATATAAGCGTTCATGTGGTTCTCCAATGTAAAGTAATTTAGTGCAGGATTATGTTGTAAGCATAATCTTAGCGGTAATTTATAATCGTTCTACTTTGAAATAATACTGTGTTGGCACGCTGTATTATTTGTTATTTTAAATAGAAGCAACTATAACTTGTGATGAGTTCGTTAACATTGCAATAAATTATTTTTTGCTTGGAGTAGGAATATGCTGTTTAACATTATTATGTGTAAGTTATAAAAATGCAATGTAGGATCAAAATAAATATTTCACTTTGTGAGCTAGTTCAAATAATCACATAAAAAATAGGGGTATTTTTTGAAGTCTGTCAAAAAATTGAAAAAATCTATTTGTTGTTTTGAGCGATTTTAATTATGTTATATGGGTGATTTGTTCGTTTATGCTCAATAAATATATTGTTTGAGTAATTTGGAGTATTTTATCAACCATACTTTCTTAGGGGGAAGTTTATGACACAGAAAAAGTACATCATTGCTTTAGATCAAGGAACGACTAGCTCACGCGCAGTTTTATTAGATCATGATGCAAATGTTGTAGAAATTGCTCAACGAGAGTTTACTCAAATTTATCCGCAAGCAGGTTGGGTAGAACATAATCCTATGGAAATTTGGGCAAGTCAAAGTTCAACATTAAATGAGGTAGTGGCGAAAGCAGGGATCAGTTCAGATCAAATTGCCGCCATAGGGATAACTAACCAACGAGAAACGACCATTGTATGGGATAAAACAACAGGCAAGCCCGTTTATAATGCGATTGTTTGGCAATGCAGACGCACTTCTGATATTACTGATCAACTTAAAGCCGATGGATATGAAGACTATATTCGTAAAACTACAGGATTAGTGGTTGATCCTTATTTTTCTGGTACAAAAATTAAATGGATATTAGATCATGTGGAGGGAGCTAGAGAAAGGGCGAAAAAAGGCGAATTATTATTTGGAACAGTAGATACTTGGTTGGTTTGGAAATTAACCCAAGGGCGTGTACATGTTACAGATTATACGAATGCTTCCCGTACTATGTTGTTCAATATTCATACTTTGCAATGGGATGAAAAAATGTTAGAAATTTTGGATATTCCAAAACAAATGCTACCTGAAGTCCGTAATTCATCGGAAATTTATGGTAAAACCAATATTGGAGGGAAAGGAGGAGTACGAATTCCGGTGGCAGGTATAGCAGGTGATCAGCAGGCTGCACTTTATGGACATTTATGTGTTAACGCAGGGCAAGCTAAAAATACCTATGGTACAGGTTGCTTTATGTTAATGCATACAGGCGATAAAGCAATTCAATCAGAAAATGGTTTATTGACCACAATTGCTTGTAATGCCAAAGGCGAACCAGCCTATGCGTTAGAAGGCGCTGTATTTATTGGCGGTGCTTCGATCCAGTGGTTACGTGATGAGATGAAAATTGTACATGATAGTTCTGATTCAGAATATTTCGCACAAAAAGTTAAGGATTGTAATGGTATTTATGTGGTACCTGCTTTTGCTGGATTAGGAGCACCATATTGGGATCCTTATGCAAGAGGGGCAATTTTGGGGTTAACAAGAGGTGCTAATCGTAATCATATTGTACGAGCTACATTGGAGTCTATTGCTTATCAAACTCGTGATGTGTTAGAAGCGATGCAATCTGATTCAGGGCAAAAATTGAAGTCATTACGTGTAGATGGTGGTGCAACCGCAAATAATTTTTTAATGCAATTCCAAGCGGATATTTTAGCTACACCAGTTGAGCGCCCTGTTGTTAAGGAAGTTACAGCACTTGGTGCAGCTTATTTAGCAGGTCTTGCCACAGGGTTTTGGCAAAATCTTGATGAGCTGTGTAATAAAGCTGAAATTGAGAAAACCTTTATGCCCGATGGTGATGAGCAAAAACGTGCGAGACGTTATAAAGGTTGGCGAAAAGCGGTAAAACGTTCCTTAGAATGGGCTAAGGAAGATCTAGCTGAACAAGAGTAAATTTCAGTTAAGGCGCTAGGACAAACCAAAATGCCAGCATTTGCTGGCATTTTTTGAACAGTGTTAATATAGTCCTAACATTTTCCACCAAGCAAGTCCAACGGTAAAGAAGATAAGTTGGTTCAATAAGGTAACAATAAAGCCTGTTTTCCACCAAGTGGCTGTACTCACATAGCCTGACCCATAGAGAATAGGCCCTCTGGCATGGGTATACTGTGTTAGTGATGAATAGAGATTGCTAGTAAAGGCAAACATAAAGGCTGCTATGGCGACAGGAATATTTAGCGTAATTGTCACACCAAGGAATACGGTGTAAAGGGCGGCAATTTGAGCATTACCACTAGCAAAAAAGTAGTGGGTGTACATATAAATAGCATTTAAGATTAGCAAGATAACAATCCAATTCATTCCCCCCATAATATGAGAAAGCTCATAGCCTATCACTTGTCCAAACCAGTCGGTAAAACCGAGTTTTTTGAGCTGGCTTGCCATCATTAATAAGGCTGAGAACCAAATTAATGTATCCCAAGCCCCTTTTTCTGCTTTGATCTCTTCCCAAGTTAAGGTACTTGTAAGTAACATAACAGAAAGCCCAATTAATGCAGCAACAGTAGCATCAATATTTAACGAGGAGCCAAATACCCAGAGAATAAGCAGTAATATTACGGTAAATAGCATAACCCATTCGCCATAATTCATTTTACCCATTTCGGCGAGTTGTTGTTTTGCTAATGCAGGGGCTTCTGGTGTGCTTTTTACTTCAGGTTTAGTAAGAAAGTATACTAACAGTGGAACGAGGATTAAAGCAACCAAACAAGGCACAATGGCAATAGCTAACCAACCACCCCAGCTCATTTCTACTCCAGCATCTTTAGCCAGTTTAGCTGCCAGTAAATTACCAGTAAAAGCGGTCATAAAAATGGTTGAAGTGATATCATTGACATTACCAATACAGGTAATTAGGAATGTGCCAAGTTTTCCTCTTGTTTCTTTATCTGGATTGGAGTGATAACTGCTGGCAAGGGAACGAGCGATAGGATAAATCACGCCACCGCAACGAGCAGTATTACTTGGCATGGCAGGCGCTAAAATAAGATCGGCAAGAGCTAAACCATAGGCCAAGCCAAGGGAATGTTTACCAAAAAAACGGATCATTAATAATGCGATACGTTTACCTAATCCCGTTTTAACAAAACCTCTTGCGATTAAAAAGGCACAAACGATTAGCCAAATAAGGCTGCTATTAAATTCACTTAATGCGGTTTTAATTGAAGCGGCGGCGGTACTATCACCACCAGCAGAGGTTAAGGCATAAAGAGTAATACCAATAATACCAATTGCCCCAATAGGAAGCACATTAGCTACAATAGCAAAAATACAGCTGACAAAGATAATTAAGGTATGCCAAGCTGGTTCAGTAAGTCCCTCAGGTGGCTGGATAAAGAACCATACGCAACAGGCAAGGGCGAAAATACCTATCAAGGGGATAAATTTCACTTGATTAGGATATTGAATGTTAGACATTATTCACTCCAATTAAATTAATATATAAAAATAAATATCTTATGAAGTAAATATAGCTTATTTGTTTGAAGAATAATTTGATCTAAACAGGGTTTTTATTTGCCTTTTGATAGCTTTTGATAAACTGTTATTTCTTTACATTACCAGTGTTTTTTATGTGGTCAATTTAAATAAGATGAGGTTGATTTTGAGTTAAAGTGCGGTCAATTTTTTAATTTTTTTCAAAAATATAGATGTATTCCGATTTTTTCCCTTTAAAAACTCCTTGTGTGAAATTTAGCACCATAGACATACTTCTGTTGCCCGTAACCTTGTGAAGCAAGGCAAGTTCAGAAAAATGTATTGTCAGAGGTTAAGTTAAAACATAGAGAAAAGATTTTTCTAGGTATTTTTTGATTACTTTCTTTGTTGTACTATTTTTGTACTGTCTTCGACATACTGCTTTGTTTTATTGTAAATGGAAATGACTATAGAAATGGGAAAATGTTAGTAAAAAATGATGCAAAAACACACCGCACTTTGAGGCGGGCGAGATATAGTCGCCCCACTTTAGAATAATAACAGTGCTGGCACGCCTATGATTTGCGTCTTTCAACATTAGGGTTAAATTAAAGAAAGAAGATTAGAGTGGATAAAAGATACAATGAGGGTTACGCATTATGCGTAACCACTTATGAAAACGTAAAGCACTATTCGCTTTCTTGTTGTAAAGCGTTAAGTTTTGCTAAACCATGATCGCAACTTTTTGTTTGAGTTGCTAATTCCATTTCTAAAATTTGCTTTTTACTTTGGTTTAGACGGTTTTTCATTTTATGAATTTGAGTGTGAGTACCGGGTTGTTTTTCTGCATCAGCAATTAATTCTTCCGCTTTTTGAAAAAGTTGTTGGCATTGCTGAGGAATCGTTGTTACTTCTTTACTTAATGAAAGGAGGTTGTTTGTGCTTTCATTTGCAAGTACGGAAAAACTGGCTAATGCACCTGTAAAAATAATGAAACTTGAGAGGATTTTTTTTATCATTTTTTATTCCGTTAAGTTTGGAGATTAATAAACTGAAACCAATTTGCTGTTTGATAGAGCCATTCTATTTTGAAATAATATGGTGTTGATTTTCTCCGTCTTGTTTCAATAGGGAATGGCGATAAAATAAGTATTTATAACAACAGCGAAAACCCACAAAAAATAACAAAATTTATAGATTATGTCTATATGTTAAATAGATTTTTTCTACATAATTTTGTTATTTTATGTGATTATTTGTGGATTTGTGAGGTAGTTCACATTTAACGTTGACCAAAAATCGCAGTGCCGATTCTTACCATCGTTGAGCCACATTTAATCGCACTTTCCATATCCGCAGACATTCCCATTGAGAGAGTATCAATTTGTTGATTAGGGCATTGTTGTTGTAATTGTTGGAATAGCGTTTGCATTTGGTTAAATACGCTGATTTGTTCCGTTTGATCAGTGGTATTTTCTGGTATCGCCATAATGCCCCGTAAACGTAAGTGCGGTAGTTTTTCAATATGTTTTGCTAATGCCATTAATTCATTAGGTTGGATACCTGATTTACTTTGTTCATCACTGATATTAATTTGAATTAATACATTGAGTGGCGGTAAATGGCTTGGACGTTGTGCATTAAGACGATCGGCAATTTTGTTTCTTGATAGGGTTTGTATCCAATCAAAATGTTCTGCAACTAATTTGGTTTTGTTGGATTGTAATGGACCAATAAAATGCCATTCAAGTTTGATGCCTTGTTGTTGGCAATATTGGATTTTTTCTACCCCTTCTTGTACATAGTTTTCGCCAAAAGCATGTTGTCCACTTTGATAAGCGGTTAAAATGGCTTGTACGGGTTTGGTTTTGCTGACGGCTAAAAGTGTTACGGCATTTGGTTGTCTATTAGCTTGTTGGCAATATGTAGCGATATTGTGTTGAATTTGGCTAAGGTTTTGCTGAATTATGTTATTCATAGTTGGCTTAAATTATTCTCTTTAAAAAGGCTAGTGTCTGACTAGCCTTCTTGGATGTTAGATTTCATTATGTTCTGTTGCGACAAAACGTTCTATACGTCCGCCTAATGCACGCAGTTTTTCTTCAATATGTTCATAACCTCGATCGATATGATAAATACGATCGACGAGCGTTTCGCCACTGGCAATACAACCTGCCAAGACTAAGCTAGCGGAAGCACGTAAATCCGTTGCCATGACTTCTGCTCCTGATAGGCGTTGTACCCCATGACAAATGGCTGTATTTCCCTCGATTTCTGCTTTAGCACCCATACGAATAAGCTCAGGAATGTGCATAAAGCGATTTTCAAAAATGGTTTCGGTAATAATGCTGGTTCCTTCTGCAACCATATTTAACAGAGTAAATTGTGCTTGCATATCTGTTGGAAAACCCGGATAAGGGGCAGTACGGATATTTACCGCTTTAGGGCGATAGCCGAGCATATCTAGGGTAATGCTGTCTTCTTCAATATCAATTTGTGCCCCAGCTTCTTTCAGTTTATCAATGACCGCATCAAGGGTATCTGCTTTAGTGCCTTTGCAGGTTACTCGCCCTCCTGAAATGGCAGCAGCGACTAAAAATGTACCTGTTTCAATACGATCAGGTACAATATGATGTTCACAACCGCCTAAACGTTCAACGCCTTCAATAGTAATCATATCAGAGCCAGCACCAGAAATTTTTGCCCCTAGTTTATTTAAGAATAAAGCGGTATCGGTAATTTCAGGTTCGCGCGCCGCATTTTCAATAATGGTTGTACCTTTGGCTAAGGTTGCGGCGATCATAATGGATAAGGTTGCCCCTACACTCACTTTTTCCATAACGATACGCGTTCCTTTTAAACGCCCTTGTACAAAGGCTTTGACATAGCCATCTTCTAATTGAATGGTTGCACCTAATTTTTCTAAGCCACTAATATGTAAATCTACCGGTCTTGCCCCAATAGAGCAACCACCGGGTAGCGATACTTGACCTTGATTAAAACGTGCGACTAAAGGGGCTAATGCCCAAATAGAGGCTCGCATGGTCTTTACCAATTCATAAGGGGCAACGAAATGATCGATATTAGCACTATTGAGATGTACTCGCCCTTGTTCATCACGTTCAGCAATAACCCCTAATTGACGTAAAATTTTTAAGGTGGTATCAATATCCTTTAAATGAGGCACATTGGATAAGATAACAGGTTCTTCAGCAAGAATTGCCGCAAATAAAATGGGTAATGCGGCATTTTTTGCTCCAGAAATATTAATAGTCCCCTTTAAACAAGTTGGCCCTTGTACGCGAAATTTTTCCATAACGATGATCCTACTTGATTAGCTTGGTAAATTAAATAAGCGTTCACGTTTCCACTTTTCAACCGTAAAGGTTTTAATGGTTAAGGCGTGAATTTCATTGCGTGAAATATGCTCCATTAGTGGTGCATAGATCATTTGTTGTTGTTTCACTTTAGATAAACCTGCAAATTCATCGCTAACTGCAATAACGCCATAATGGGCGTTCTCTCCTTGTACATAGACTTCATCAAGATTTAAGGCTTGTTTCAAGATTTTTTCAATTTCTTGAGTTTCCATATTTTGTTTTCCATTTTCGTAAGATTAAAGTAAAAATTGTCGCACCCAAGGGGATAACCCGAATAAATCACTTAGCGTTAATAATTGCGAAGGGGCATTGTTCATCACAACTTGTTTGGTTGCTTGATTTAGGGTGTTGTTATTTTCAATATTCATTTGGGATTGATGTAGCAAATCGCATAACAAGGCAAATCCTGCAGAATCAATGCGGGTAATTTGCGTTAAATCCCAATAAATTTGGCGAGCCATCACCCATTTATTGCGTAAGGGTTGCTGTTGATCATAAAGTGGTCGTAAATGATCACGTGTTAGCTCGCCAATCAGATGAATATGGATTATATCATCTTGTTCAATAACTTCCCATTGTAATGCGGTGGGAGTAATTTCGTTTTTCACTGCTATTTACTCAATGTAATCGGGGCGTTGGCAGATTGTTGAATTTGAGCAGTTAACGCTTCAATACCCTGTTGACGTAAAATACCACTCCATTCATTTTGTTTGGTTACCACCATACTCACACCTTCGGCTGCCATATCATAGGCTTGCCATTCTCCCGTGCGGCTATTTTTACGCCATTTGAAATCAAGTTTAATAGGTGGTTGATTGCCAGATTGGATAATATTCACACGAATACTAACAATGGTTTTATCGCCCACTGGTTTTTCTTTCTCAATTTCAATTTTTTGATCGCTATACATGGTTAATACTTGAGCATAGGTTTGCTCAATAAAATTACCAAAGGCTTGGAAAAATTTTTCCCGTTGTTCTGGTGTAGTAGATTTAAAGTAAGATCCTAATACTAATGAACCAGCATAATTAATATGCACATAAGGTAATAGATCTTGACGTACAATAGTGCGTAAATAATTAGGGTCTTGTTTAATTTTTGCTTGATTTGCTTGAATATCAGCAAACAATTTTTCTGAGGCTTTTTGCATTAAGACATAAGGATTATCTGCCGCCATGACATTTAGGCTAAAAAGTGCGGTCAAAATCACCATTATTTTTGTTATCCATTGAGTCATTTGTTGTTTTAACATAACTTTCTCCATTTTGAGTTTTTGAACAAACTTTGCAATTAAGGCGTATTGCTGTTTGTATCGTTGTGATTATTGTTACGATCGCCATATAAGAATTGACCAATCAAATCTTCTAAGACCATAGCTGATTTTGTATCCAAAATTTTATCGCCCTCTTTTAACATAGCGACTTCGCCATCATCAAATCCCATATTGAGAGCAATATATTGTTCGCCTAGTAAGCCTGATGTTCTAATGGATAAAGAGCTTGTTTCGGGAATTTTATTGTATTCTTGGTTAATGGCAATGGTTACCTTGGGTAAGTAATCATTTTCATCGAGCTGAATATCCGTAACACGCCCAATTACCACGCCACCTAATTTTAGCGGCGATCTGACTTTTAAACCGCCAATATTATCAAAGTTTGCGGTAACTTTGTAAGATTTTGTTTCGCTAAATCCTTGTACGTTGGCAACTTTCAAACCTAAGAATACGAGGCAAGCAATACCTAATAACAGAAATAAACCTACCCAAAATTCAGATTTTATTGTTTGTTTCATCTTTTTTCCTATTTATTGTCTAACCTGAGGTATAGTCGTTTCAATTTAAAATAAAACAAGGTTACACGCAGAATACAGTACTGATAGTACGGCGAGGCGTGTCAATACAGTATTATTTTAAAATGGAGCGACTATATTATCCACCAAACATTATTGCAGTTAATACGAAATCTAGTCCTAATACAGCTAATGACGCTTTTACTACCGTATTAGTAGTTGCTTTACTAATCCCCTCTGAAGTAGGTATGCAATCATAACCGTTAAATAAGGCAATCCAAACCACCACAATGGCAAAACAAAAACTTTTGATTAAGCCATTGAATATATCGGTACTCCAACTGACAGAATTTTGCATAACAGACCAAAAACTTCCAGCATCAACTCCTTTCCAATCAACCCCCACTAACGAACCGCCCCAAATACCAACGGCAATAAAAATAATAGATAAGATTGGCATACTGATTAAGCCTGCCCAAAAGCGAGGAGAAATGATACGGCGTAAGGGATCAACTGCCATCATTTCTAAGCTAGAAAGTTGTTCTGTGGCTTTCATTAAGCCGATTTCGGCAGTCAATGCTGAACCTGCACGTCCTGCAAATAAAAGCGCGGTAACCACAGGGCCTAATTCTCGTAATAACGAAAGTGCCACTAATTGTCCTAAGCTAGTTTCGGCAGAAAAATCCACTAACACTACATAGCCTTGTAATCCCAATACCATACCGATAAATAAACCTGAAAGTAAAATAATCAGCAGGGATTGCACACCTAAAACATAGAGCTGTTTAATGATAAGGGGGAAATGCTTCTTAAATTGTGGTTTACCAATTAAAGCACCTACCAACATAAATCCTGCACGCCCTAAAGATCGACAAAAATTAATTGCCCCTCGTCCTAATTGGCTAATAAGATCGATAATCATACAAATAATTCCTCTATATAGTCGGGGGCAGGGTAATTAAATTGTACTGGCCCATCGGCTTCGCCTCGTAGGAATTGTAAAACCTGAGGATCTTGGCTTTGGCGTAATTGTTCTGCTGTGCCTTCGGCAATAATTTGTTTATTTGCCACAATATAAGCGTAATCAGCGATACTCAGCACTTCATTGACATCGTGAGATACCACAATAGAAGTAAGCTGTAAGGCTTGATTTAATCGCTTAATTAAGCTGACAATCACCCCCATACTAATAGGATCTTGCCCAGTAAAAGGTTCATCAAACATCATTAAATCAGGATCGAGTGCAATGGCGCGCGCAAGGGCAACTCGTCGCGCCATACCGCCAGATAATTCAGCGGGCATTAAATCCTTTGCACCACGCAATCCTACCGCTTGTAATTTCATTAACACGATTTTGCGAATCAATGATTCGGGTAATTGGGTATGTTCACGCAAAGGAAAAGCCACATTATCAAAGGTTGATATATCGGTAAATAATGCGCCTGATTGAAATAGCATCCCCATACGTTTTCTTAATTCATATAAAGCATGATTGGATAACTGACAAATATTTACCCCATCAAAGAATATTTGCCCCGCTTGTGGGCTGAGCTGTCCGCCAATTAACTTTAATAAAGTGGTTTTACCAATACCAGAAGGCCCCATGATGGCAGTAATTTTGCCTTTGGGGACATTGAGGTTTAGGTTCTGATAAATGGTTCTTTCACCTCGTTTAAAGGTTAAATTTTTTACTTCTATCAGATTTTCACTTGTTTGATTCATTTCCATAAGGGTTAATTCAGTATAAATAATATACAAGATAATGTTTTATTCAGGGTGCATATTCTATGAAAACGTTACACAAGTCAAATTTAAGCGGAAAATTTACCGCTTTTTTACCGCACTTTGCATTAAATAAATTGAGGTGTATTGTTAATCAAATGTAACAAAATGGATGAAATTGATATGAATCAATAAGGAATTCACTAATTATTTAGAGTTATTTTTGATTTATGTTAAAAAATGTGATCAATATAATATTTTTGCTGTTTTTTATCCCTACTTTTAGTAGTAAAATAGGCACCGTTGAATTTATTTGCATAATGATTAATAACTTTGAGCATTATGCAGAAGTTTCAAATTAACTTTAACGTGTTTTAAAGTTAAATATCCTATGGGGTGATTACATTGTAATCATAATTATCAGCTTATAGCATGTACAAAAGGGGTTGAGAGATGTTAGACGTAGTTGAACTCTCGAGATTGCAGTTTGCATTAACTGCACTATATCACTTCTTATTTGTACCATTAACATTAGGGCTATCTTTTATTCTTGTTATTATGGAAACCCTATATGTTGTTACAAATAAAGTGGTATATAAAGACATGACCAAATTCTGGGGCAAGTTATTTGCGATTAACTTTGCTTTAGGGGTAACCACTGGGGTAACGATGGAATTCCAGTTTGGTACTAACTGGTCATATTATTCTCACTATGTGGGTGATATTTTTGGTGCACCACTGGCGGTTGAAGCTCTATTAGCTTTTTTCTTGGAATCTACTTTCTTCGGTCTTTTCTTATTCGGCTGGGATCGTTTATCCAAACGCCAACACTTATTAGCTACTTATTGTGTGGCATTCGGTTCTAATTTATCAGCGATGTGGATTTTGGTGGCAAATGGTTGGATGCAACACCCAGTGGCATCAGAATTTAATTTTGAAACCATGCGAATGGAAATGACTAGCTTTATGGATCTTTGGTTAAACCATACAGCACAAGCAAAATTCTTGCATACCTTATCAGCGGGTTATGTTTCAGCGTCTATTTTTGTGTTAGCCATTAGTGCATATTATATTTTAAAAGGACGTGATCTTGGCTTTGCTAAACGTTCATTTTCGGTGGCTGCAACCTTTGGTATTATCTCAATTTTTTCCGTATTAATTATGGGTGATGAATCGGGTTATGATATTGGTAAAGCGCAACCAGTGAAATTAGCGGCAATGGAAGGGGAATTTCATACTCAACCAGCCCCAGCTAATTGGAATATGATTATCGTGCCAGATCAGGCAGAAATGCGTAACACTTTTGAGTTGCAAATTCCTTATATGGCAGGGATCATTGCGACACGTTCTTTAGATAAAGAAATTACAGGGTTAGCGGAATTACGCCAACAAAATGAACAACGTGTACGTAATGGTATTGTTGCTTATGATCTATTAGAAAAATTACGTGCAGGTCAAACTGATGAACAAACCAAAGCACAATTTAGTGCAGTTTCTAAAGATCTTGGTTTTGGTTTATTGTTAAAACGTTATACCGATAATGTGGTTGATGCCACTGAAACGCAAATTAAACAAGCAGCGGCAGATACGATTCCAAATGTCGGCCCAACTTTCTGGTCATTCCGAGTGATGATGGCAGCGGGTGGTTTATTACTTCTAGTTATTATTGTTGCTTGTGTGAAAAACTTACGTAATACCGTAAGTAAGCACCCATTATTCTTAAAAGCATTATTGTGGTCTTTACCATTACCATGGATTGCTATTGAGAGTGGGTGGTTCTTAGCAGAATATGGTCGTCAACCTTGGGCGATTTATGAAGTTTTACCTGTCGGCGTAGCAAACTCAGCCTTAACTGAGGGCGACTTATGGTTCTCTATTGGCTTGCTATGTGGACTTTATACCTTGTTCTTAGTAGTTGAAATGTATTTAATGTTCAAATACGGTAGATTGGGACCGAGTTCATTGAAAACAGGTCGCTATCATTTTGAACAATCAGCGAAATAAGCAGGAGCCTAATCATGATTGACTACGAAATTTTACGTTTTATTTGGTGGGTGCTTGTTGGTGTGTTGTTACTTGGTTTTGCCGTAACAGACGGATTTGACATGGGCGTATTAAACTTATTACCATTTGCAGGTAAAAAAGAAGTAGAAAGACGCATTATGATCAACTCAATCGCCCCACATTGGGACGGTAACCAAGTATGGTTACTGACAGCAGGTGGTGCAATGTTTGCCGCTTGGCCAACTGTGTATGCTGCATCATTCTCTGGTTTTTATATTGCCATGATTTTAGTGTTAGCGGCGTTATTCTTTCGCCCAGTAGGGTTTGAATATCGTGCTAAAATTGATAATCCATTATGGCGTAAGGCTTGGGATTGGGGCTTATTTATCGGTGGTTTTGTGCCTTCATTAGTCTTTGGTGTGGCATTTGGTAATTTATTACAAGGTGTACCTTTTGAATTTAATGAATTGTTACAAGTGAAATACACTGGTAGTTTCTTTGCCTTATTAAATCCATTCGCTTTATTATGTGGTTTGGTTAGTGCCGCGATGTTGACAACCCATGGTGCTGCTTGGTTACAAATGAAAACCAAAGCGGAATTACACGATAGAGCAAGAGCGATCACGCAAGTGGGGGCTTTAGTAACCTTAATTACTTTTGCTTTAGCAGGGGTATGGTTATTCTTCAAAGATGGTTTTGTGGTAACCAGTGTGATTGATACCAATGGACCTTCAAGTATTTTAAACAAAGAGGTAGTGATCGAAACAGGTGCTTGGTTTAATAACTATAAAGCTGCGCCAGTATTGTGGATCTTCCCTGTTTTAGTGGCAGTTGGTGCGTTATTGAATATCTGGGCATCTAAAGCAGATCGTTCTGGTTTTGCTTTCTTCTTCTCTGCATTAACCATGTTAGGGGTAATTTTCACTGCGGGAGTAGCGATGTTCCCATTTGTGATGCCGTCAATTACCCACCCAAGTATGAGTTTATTGATGTGGGATGCGACTTCAAGTAAATTAACGCTAACCTTAATGTTAGGTTTTGCTTTAGTTTTTGTGGTCATTCTCTTGTCTTATACTATTTGGGCATACTACAAAATGTTTGGACGTCTTGATAAAGAGTTCATTGAAGAAAATAAACATTCATTATACTAAGGAGAATAACTTATGTTTTATGTGATTTGGGTATTGGGTGTTTTACTTGCGATTATGTTATCTGTTGTGATCAATCTCAGTATTGAAAAAACAGGTCGCTTTGATGAGCATGACAATGATTAATTTTCTTTATCAATTAACGAATAAGGGTTCATGGCGAACCCTTTCTTTTCTATTAGCCATCGCTTTAACGCTTTGTTTCTTTTTTAATATCCAGCAGTTTGCCAGTCAATTACGCACAGTAAACCCCATCATCGTGTTAGTGATTTTATGGTCAGTGGTCATAAATTGGATTCATGGTATTGGTTTTGAAATTTGTTTAGCCTTATGGCGAGTGGTTTTTTTACCAATAATAGGGTTAATTGTTGGAACTCTGGCTTTAGTTTATGGTCTATTTTGATTGTCGTGGTTTTATAGCCGTTCCACTTTAAATGGCGTGCTTTAAATTGAAATGACTATAAGTTGGAATGACGATAAATTGAAACGACTATTTTGCGACTAAGTCCTGTATAGTCGCAAATTTTTTTATGGTTTGCCCTATTAGGGACTTGTTTATTAATCATACTCTCATTACAATACGCCGAAATTAGCCAAGGAATATTGGTTGGCAAAAGGTAAAGAGTTAAGTGGTAAGCTGATGTTTGAATTTCCTCTACGTATTTATTATGAAGATACTGATGCTGGTGGCGTGGTGTATCACGCTCGCTATTTGCACTTTTTTGAGCGAGCAAGAACCGAATATTTAAGGGCGTTGGGGTTTACACAACAGCCCTTATTGGCGGAACAAAAACAGGCATTTGTCGTACGCAAAATGGAAATTGACTTTTATTTTCCAGCAAAGTTAGATGAACAACTTAAGGTTCAGACTAAAATTGTTGCGGTAAAGGGAAGTAGTATATTGTTTGAACAACAACTGTTGCGTGATCAAGTGAAACTTTGTGCCGCAACCAGTAAAATAGCTTATGTTGATTTAATCAAAATGAAGCCAATCGCCATACCCATGGAAATTAAGGCAAAATTAATTCAATATCTTTAGATTTTTAATTACACATTATGGAGCAGTTAATGGCGACAGAGTTAAATTTTTTAGAATTATTTTTGGCAGCAAGTATTGTTGTACAAATTGTTATTGTTATTTTAATTCTTTTCTCGGTAATTTCTTGGGCGATTATTATTCAGCGTGGGCGTATTTTAAGTAAAGCCCTAAAAGAATCACAGCAGTTTGAAGATCGTTTCTGGTCAGGGGAAGACCTCAATCGTTTATATGACGGCTTATCTAATCGCCGTGAAGTTTTAACAGGTAGTGAACAAATATTCTATGTAGGATTCAAAGAGTTTTCTCGCTTAAAACAAGCCAATACACAAAACCCAGAAGCCATTATTCAAGGGAGTTCAAGAGCAATGAATTTAGCCATGAACCGAGAAATAGAAAATGTGGAAAGCAATATTCCGTTTCTTGCTACGGTGGCTTCTATTAGTCCTTACATTGGTTTATTTGGAACAGTTTGGGGAATTATGCACGCCTTTATGGCATTAAGTGGTGCAAAACAAGCTACTTTACAAATGGTCGCTCCCGGGATTGCTGAAGCACTTATTGCTACGGCGATAGGCTTATTTGCCGCAATTCCTGCGGTAATGGCATATAATCGTTTAAGTTTACGAGTGAATAAACTTGAACAACATTATGAAAACTTTATTGATGAGTTTACCACTATCTTGCATCGTCAAGTGTTTACGACTCGTCAACATTCAGAAAAATAATTAAATTTTTGACCGCACTTTTCGCTAAAAATAGCCTTTTAGCATAAAGTGCGGTGGTTTTTTAACAAGTTTTAAGAAGGTAAAAAATGTCGCAACGTCGTCAGCGTCGAGAGATAAAATCTGAAATTAATATTGTTCCTTTTCTTGATGTATTATTGGTTTTATTACTTATTTTTATGGCAACAGCGCCCGTTATCAGCCAAAGTGTTGAAGTTGAATTACCTGATTCAGTGGACAGTAAAACAGTGTCTAATGAAGATAAAACACCTGTTATTTTAGAGGTTGCAGGTGCGGGGCAATATACGTTATTGATTGGCGGAGAACGTAACGAAAATTTAACTGAAGAAAATGTGGTGCAAATGGCAAAAGAAGTCTTTGACAAAGATAACGGTACTACATTCCTAGTAGGCGGGGCAAAAGATATTGCTTATGAAGAAGTGATTAAAGCAATTAATTTATTTCACTTAGCAGGAATAAAACAAGTAGGTTTAATGACTAACCCCATTTAAAACAAGCCAATAATAGGATTAACTGTGCAAAGTAAGCAACAAAATAAATTTAAAAGTGCGGTGTTTATTTCCGTTATTTTGCATCTTGTGTTGTTTGGATTGCTGATTTTAGGCTCATTAGCAACTAAAGTCGCCATAATGGGCGGTGGTGAAGGTGATGATGAAGTAATAGGGGCTGTTATGGTGGATACTGGTTCAGCGGCACAAGAATGGGGACGAATCCAGCAACAAAAAAAAGGTCAACAGCAACAAGCTATGACCGAAAATGTGGTGGATATTACTCAAGAACAAAAGCAACAAGCACTTGAACAACAACGTTTGCAAGAACAACAAAAAGCAGAGCAACAACGTTTAGCAGAGCAACGCTTGCAACAACAAAAAGTGGAATTGCAAAAACAGCAAGAGCGAGAACGTCAACAACAATTAGCAGAACAACAAAGAATACAACAAGAAAAAGCTCAGCAAGAAAAATTACAACAGCAACAATTAGCTGAACAGGCAAGGTTAAAAGCGGAGGCTGAAGCAAAAGCTAAGGCACAAGCAGAAGCTAAAGCTAAAGCGGATGCCGAGGCGAAAGCAAAAGCCCAAGCAGAGGAAAAAGCTAAAGCGGAGGCTGAGGCGAAAGCTAAGGCACAAGCAGAGGCAAAAGCCAAAGCGGAGGCTGAGGCGAAAGCAAAAGCTCAGGCAGAGGCGAAAGCCAAAGCGGAGGCTGAGGCGAAAGCGAAAGCCCAAGCAGAGGCGAAAGCAAAAGCTCAGGCAGAGGCAAAAGCTAAAGCACAAGCACAGCGTAAAGCACAACAAGCTGCTTTAGATGATTTCTTAACTGGGGGCGAAATTGGTGGTGGTAGTGCTAATGTGGGGGGTAGTAGCAATCGACAAGGTTCTTCTGGTTCTGGAGCAGGTTTAGGCAGTGGTAATGGTGGTAAAACAGGGGATCAATATGCTGGTGTGATTAAACGCGAGATCCAGCGTAGATTTCTAAAAGATCCAAGTTTTGCCGGAAAAGTATGCAGTATCAGGTTGTATTTAGAACGTGATGGCACAATTAGCAATTATCAGCGAATTTCTGGTCCAGATGATATTTGTGCTGCAGCAATGAGTGCGGTGGCGAGAATGAAGAAAGTGCCAGCTGCACCTTCTGATGAGATTTATAGCCGTTATAAATCGCCGATTATTGATTTTGATCTTAAATAATTATTTGTTATATTGTGGTAAATAAAACCAATTTAGGTGGTAGGAATGAAGTTATTGATTAAAGTATGGAGCTTTTTCATCTTATTGATGTTTACGATAAGCTCAATCGCAAGGGCAGAGGTGCGAATTGTGATTGATGAAGGGGTTGATAGTGCGAGACCTATTGCAGTCGTTCCTTTTAAATGGAATGGACCAGGGAATGCACCAGCAAATATTGCTGAAATTATTTCTGCGGATTTGCGTAATAGTGGAAAATTTAATCCATTAGCAGTAAGTCGTATGCCACAATTACCAACTTCTGCAGCGGAAGTAAACCCCGAAGCTTGGTCTGCTTTAGGTATTGATGCCATTGTTGTTGGGCAAATTAGCCCAGCAGGCGAGGGATTTAATATCGCTTATCAGCTTATTGATACTATTGGTGCAACAGGAACAGCAGGTGCAATATTGTCGCAAAATCAATATACCGTAAGTCAAAAATGGCTACGTTATGGCGCTCACACCATTAGTGATGATGTCTTTGAAAAATTAACGGGCATAAAAGGGGCATTTAGAACCCGCATTGCTTATATTGTACAAAAAAATTCAGGGGCACAGCCCTATGAATTAAGGGTGGCAGATTATGATGGTTTTAACCAATTTGTGGTTAATCGTAGCGCCCAACCATTAATGTCGCCAGCTTGGTCGCCAGATGGCAAACGTCTAGCTTATACCACCTTTGAAAATAAAAAATCGCAATTAGTGATACAAGATTTAAATTCAGGTAGTCGTAAAGTAGTGGCATCATTCCCTCGCCATAATGGATCGCCAGCTTTTTCGCCAGATGGCACACGTCTTGCTTTTGCTTCAAGCAAAGATGGCGTATTAAATCTTTATGTAATGGATCTTGCAAGTGGACAAATTAGTCAGCTGACAAGCGGAGCGGGTAACAACACAGAACCTAGCTGGTCGCCAGATAGCCAAACTATTGTGTTTACTTCAGATAGAAGCGGTTCACCACAAGTTTATCAGATGAGTGCAGCAGGTGGTAACGCCTCGTTATTAAGCTCGGGTGGTCGCAGTTTTAGTGGCAAAATTGCCGATGATGGGAAAACCCTAATTATGATTTCAGGTGATAATATTGTGAAAAAAGACCTTAATACTGGGGTAACTGAGGTATTAAGCTCTACTTTCCTTGATGAAAGCCCAAGTTTCTCACCAAATGGAATTATGGTTATTTATAGTTCTACCCAAGGTCTAGGCAAGGTGCTACAATTAGTGTCCGCCGATGGGCGTTTTAAAGCGCGGTTACCGGGTAATGATGGGCAAGTCAAATTCCCAGCTTGGTCGCCGTATCTCAATCAAAATTAAGGAAATGTAAATGAAAAAATTTGCTAAAGTATTATTCGTTGCACCAGCACTTTTATTAGCAGCATGTAGTTCTTCTAACGACTCTGATGCTAATGCGAACGCTGCTCAAACATTTGGTGGTTATACTGTGCAAGACTTGCAACAACGTTATAACACTGTTTACTTCGCATTTGATAAATATGATGTAAACAATGAAGGTGCATTATTATTAGATGCTCACGCTGCTTATTTATCAGCTAACCCAGCGACTAAAGTGCTAATTGAGGGTTACACTGATGAGCGCGGTACACCTGAATACAATATCGCTTTAGGTCAACGTCGTGCAGATGCTGTACAATCTTACTTATCAGCGAAAGGTGTAGGTGCACAAACTTCAACAATTTCTTTTGGTGAAGAAAAACCAGCAGTATTAGGTCATGACGAAGCCGCTTATGCGAAAAACCGTCGTGCAGTGTTAGCATACTAATTTTAGTACTGACTTTATCTAAGAAACCGAATGATTTTTCATTCGGTTTTTTTGTATAGTCGTCCCACGTTAAAATGATATGGCGTTAGTTGAATAAAAGTGCGGTAGGTTTTAAAATAATTTTTCCTAAAAATTGATATATTCCGATTATGTCCTTTCAAAATAAATATCCTCTTATTTTTACTGAACATATCATTGTATAGAAAATCACTGAATTTTGACGAGTATTCAGACAAATAAATAAAAAAATAAAAAATTTGATTGATTATTAAATTAAAATCAGTATTATAGTGCCTCGTTACCAAGCGGTAACCGTTTAAATGGGTCGTTAGCTCAGTCGGTAGAGCAGCGGACTTTTAATCCGTTGGTCGAAGGTTCGAATCCTTCACGACCCACCATTTAAACAAATTCCTATTGGGTCGTTAGCTCAGTCGGTAGAGCAGCGGACTTTTAATCCGTTGGTCGAAGGTTCGAATCCTTCACGACCCACCATTTAAGCAAATCCCTATTGGGTCGTTAGCTCAGTCGGTAGAGCAGCGGACTTTTAATCCGTTGGTCGAAGGTTCGAATCCTTCACGACCCACCATTTATTGATTGTAAGTCTACTAGATATTTTTTAGTACTAATTTTATTATGCACTTCTATTGTTTATAAGATACTTTATGCAGTCATTCTATTTTAATTTATAGTATCTGTATTTTTTATCCTTGATATAAAGACTAGTAGGGTTATTTATTTGGATTTTGTCTGCTCAATAAAAAAGCTCAAATCGTTATAATTTGAGCTTTGATTGAGAAGTTATTGAGAGGTTATCCTCGATATTGCCCAACCCCTAATTCATCTTCTTTGCGTGTACGGTTGATCACAACTTGAGGGGATTGCAATACGCGTAATCCCATTTCATCTTCGGTGCGTATCACTTCGCCACGTAATGAATTTGTCCAAACATCGGTAATTTTAATGTCCACAAATTTACCGATCATATCAGGCGTGCCTTTAAAATTCACGATACGGTTTGTTTCGGTGCGTCCAGTAAGTTCCATAATGTCTCGTTTAGACGGCCCTTCCACTAAGACACGTTGTTCGGTTCCCAGCATACGGCGACTAAATTGTGCTGCTTGTTGGTTAATCCGTTCTTGTAGGATATATAAGCGTTGTTTTTTCTCTTCTTCACTCACATCATCAGGCATATCAGCCGCTGGCGTGCCGGGGCGTGCGGAGTAAATAAAGCTAAAGCTCATATCAAAATTGACTTGCGCGATTAAATTCATGGTATCTTCAAAATCCTGTTGGGTTTCGCCCGGGAAACCTACAATAAAATCAGAACTGATTTGGATTTCAGGACGCACCTTGCGCAATTTGCGGATAATGGATTTATATTCTAATGCGGTATGATTGCGTTTCATCATAGTCAATACGCGGTCAGAGCCACTTTGTACCGGCAAATGTAAAAAGCTCACTAACTCAGGTGTATCACGATAAACATCAATAATATCATCAGTAAATTCAATAGGGTGTGAGGTAGTAAAACGTAGGCGATCGATGCCGTCAATACTTGCCACTAAACGTAATAATTCCGCAAAGGTACAAATTTCGCCGTCATGGGTTGGGCCACGATACGCATTGACATTTTGCCCTAATAAATTGACTTCGCGTACCCCTTGTTCCGCAAGCTGTGCGATTTCAAATAAAATATCATCAACAGGGCGTGACACTTCTTCACCACGAGTGTAAGGCACGACACAGAATGAACAATATTTGTTACAACCCTCCATAATGGATACAAAAGCAGTAGGACCTTCTGCACGAGGTTCAGGCAAGCGGTCAAATTTCTCAATTTCAGGGAAACTGACATCCACCACTGAACTTTGCCCGCCCCGAATTTGGTTGATCATTTCAGGTAGGCGGTGCAGTGTTTGTGGACCAAAAATAATATCAACATAAGGGGCACGTTCACGAATATGTGCTCCCTCTTGTGAGGCAACACAGCCCCCTACACCGATAACTAAATTTGGATTTTGTTTTTTCAGATCTTTCCAGCGTCCTAATTGATGGAACACTTTTTCTTGTGCTTTTTCGCGGATAGAGCAGGTGTTTAACAGCAATACGTCCGCTTCTTCCGCTTCCTCTGTTAATTCTAAACCATGGGTATTAAGTAATAAATCTGCCATTTTTGATGAATCATATTCGTTCATCTGGCAACCCCAAGTTTTAATATGTAATTTTTGCGTCATAGCTCTAATATTATTGGTTAATAAAAAATTGACTGCGTATTTTACAACCTTGTCGCCTTGATGACTAGTTAAAACTGTTGTTCTTTTGTAATTTCATACTTTAGAGTAAAATAACCTACTCCATTGTTATTAAATAAGGGCGAAAATATGCAACAACAAGTCATAGTAGTCGGTGGCGGTATGGTGGGAGCGGCTTGTGCTTTAGGTTTAGCACAGCTAGGTTTACAAGTGAGGTTGATTGAGCAACATTTGCCACAATATCAGGCAAATTCCTCCTATGATATTCGTATTTCAGCCATTAGTGTTGCGTCGGTAGCACTATTAAAACAATTACAGGCTTGGCAATATATTGAAACGCAACGCATTTGCCCTTATCGTCATTTGCAAACTTGGGAAGTTGAAGGGGTTGCTACCCAATTTAATGCACAGGATTTAGAGCTTAGTGAATTAGGTTTTATGGTAGAAAATAACCTCATTCAATATGGTTTATGGCAAGCCTTTGATTCGCAAGTAAAAACCAGCATTGCTTCTATTCAAAAGGCAGAAAAGTGCGGTCAGAATTGGCAATTTTTTTTAGATAATGGCGAACAATATTCTGCCCCCTTAGTTATCGCTGCTGATGGGGCAAATTCCCAATTACGCCAAATCGCCGGTATTGGTCTTACAGGTTGGCAATACGCACAAGATTGTATGCTGATTATTGTGGATACCGAACTTGAACAACAGGATATCACTTGGCAACAATTTTTTCCAAGCGGCCCAAGAGCGTTTTTGCCCCTTGTAGGACAACAGGCTTGTTTAGCGTGGTATGACAGCCCACAGCGTATTCATCAATTAAAATCCTTAAGCAAAGCTAAATTAGTAGAACAAATTCAACAGCATTTTCCAGCACGTTTAGGCAAGGTAAAAGTACAAGATTTTGCCAGTTTTTCCTTAACTCGCCGCCACGCTCAACAATACTTTGCTGATGGGATCGTTTTGGTGGGCGATGCGGCACACACCATTAATCCGTTGGCGGGACAAGGGGTAAACTTAGGCTTTAAAGACGTAAAATTATTATTAGCCTTAATAAAACAAGCCCTAGCCAATGAACAACCTTTAACCAGCGAAGCCATTTGGCAACGGTATCAACGGCAACGTAAAAGGGATAATTTATTGATGCAAACGGGTATGGATATGTTCTACAAAGGTTTTAAACAAGAATTACTTCCGCTCAAATTATTACGCAACACTGCCTTACTTGCCGTAGATAAAATAACTCCAGTTAAAAAACAAGTGTTGCGCTATGCTTTGGGGCTTTAAAACTTTTTGCTTAGCTCAAGATAAAGCCGATTTTTATCATATTGATAAAGTGGGTGGTTACTCTTGTATTTTTGGTATTGCCAAGTGAGCCTTGGCGTTACCCCAAAGAAATGAATATTACGATGCCAAAGGCTAATTTGCACCGCATATTCATTATTTTTTTGTTGAATATTAAAAAAATCAACGGCTTTATATTTTCGTCTAGCATAATTAAAAGATGCAAAGCTAGAAATTCCCCATTTCCATTCTTGCCCCCAGCCAAGTCGCAAAGATTTACGATGAAAAGCGTTATCTTTATCTCTAGTATTTTCGCGTTGATAATCAGCACCTATCAACCAATATTGCTCACTATTAGGTAAATAAATAAGACTGTTTGACCAGAAATAATGATTGCCATTGAGATGACGGCGAGTTTGATAACGTTGTTCGGCATATTCTAGCCAGCTTATAGCTTGCCAATTTGAGCTTAGCCATTGGCTAAAATACACTCGCATTCCTGCGTTATTGGCGTATCGCTTTAGACTATTGCTACCCTGATTACCGCCTGCATACCAGCGCTTTTCCACAAATGGGGTTAAACTAATTTGTTGTTGCGCATTTTGATAACCTAGTCCTAAGCCTAAACGGAGATTAAATTCATTATATTTTTGATTATCCCAATAATATTTACCGTAAACTTGGCTTTCAAACTTGCCAAAGAATTGAAAAGGCAATGACCATTTTTTATTAAGGTTCAAATGATAACCCACCCCCTTTGCACTTTCTTTTTGCCATGCTTTCCATTGTCCAATATAAGGTGTTTTTGGGGCATTATTAATATTAGACTCACTAATATAATTAAGCCCAAAGCTGACTTCCCATTGATCACGTTTATTCAAGCTATCAATATATTGATCCATTAATTGGTTAAATTGTGGAGAAATATTTTCAGCACGCAATTTTTCAAATTGATCTTTGGCGGCAATATTATCGTTATTTAGCCATAAGGTTTGGGCTAATTGATAACGTAAAGGAAGAATATCAGGGTTAATGGCAAATAATTTACGATATAGTTTAATGGCTTGAGGATAATTTCCTTTTTCTTTATCAAGTATAGCTTGTCCCCAATCAAGTAAATAAGGATCAGGGGCAGCAACTTCACGATATAAGGGATATAAAATTTTTACCGCAGGCACATTGTTTTCTAATAACGCTGGAATAAAACCACGTTTGATTAATTCAGGCTGTTGAGCAAGTTGTTGTTCGGTAAGTTCAATGTTTTGTGGTGTTTTTTGTTCAAGGGAAGGGTTTTGATAAACAGGTTTATCAAGGATCTTAGGCACCGAAGTAGAAAATTGTTCATTTGGATCTTGTTGTTTAATAGCATACTCTTGAGCCAAAGAATTGGCTGTATAAAGTGCGGTGCAAAATAGAAAAATTTTTTGAAAAGCGTACTTCATCATAAAATAAAGCTACCCCTGTAGGGATAGCTTCTGCCTCATATATAGGATTAAAAATTAGTTATTTTCTGGTACTTCTTTTGCAGCATAAACTACTGATGATTTATCATTAAATCTCGCAATACCACCTAATTCTCCCGCATTAGGTCCGTAGAATTTACCTTCTGTATTACCTGTTGTTTCAATAGGTTCCTGATTCTCCCCCATATTTATAGAAATAATTTCACCTTTGAAACCACTTTGTTCTATTTTAACATCCTTAAAATTAATTATGTTATATGGGATTTCTTCTCCATTTTTGAAATGATAGATTTCCCCTCTTATATTTTTATTTCCAAAGTCTGCTACGAGGTATACTTCTCCTGCAATAATAATAGGGGTGTTATTGTTAGATTCTTCTCGGTAAATAGATTTACCTTGATATTCTACTTCTCCAGTACTTGGTATTTCATTTGTGGTAGGAATACCGACTTGATATACATAATTTAATGGCTCATAAATACCTATTTTTACATTCTCAAATTCTTCACAACAAGCTCCATTCTCTAGTGTTAATGGAATATTAATATCATTAATAGTAATTGAAGTAAGATCTTGAGAAGAGATATTTTGAGTTTGTAAAGTTCCATTTGTTTCGCTAATCAAGTAGCCTGTAACAGGTTTGTCAATTGTTATAGTTTGTGGGGTATTATTGTCATCACTGTTATTACCGCCACTACTACAAGCTGTTAGAATTACTAAAGTTGTTAATGTTAAGATAAATTTAGTACACTGATTTATTTTCATAATTTGATCCTTATGATATGATTTTCATTCCTTTTGTATTATATACCCTTTATGTAATAAATCCATATAAATTGTATTTTAAAGTAAATATCATTCTATCTTTTCTTTATAATGCCGACGACAAACCGACAAATAACGATCATTTCCACCAATTTGGATTTGCTCGCCGTCTTTGACAATTTCTCCCTCTGCATTAAGGCGTAGCACAAAATTGGCTTTGCGTCCGCAATAACAAATGGTTTTTAGTTCCTCTAATTGATCTGCCCAAGCGAGTAAGTAGCGGCTGCCTTCAAATAATTCCGCTTGGAAGTCAGTGCGTAAGCCATAACAAAGTACAGGAATATGTAATTTATCCACCACATTGCTGAGTTGATAAACTTGTTGTTTGGTAAGAAATTGAGCCTCGTCAATTAAAATACAATGTAGGTTTTCTTGTTTTAAATGTTGGCTTATTTCGTCAAATAAATTGGTATCTGCTTGGAATAATCTTGCTTGCTGACTGATACCTATTCTTGAGGTAATTTGTCCTACCCCAAAACGGTCATCAATTGCGGCGGTATAAAGTAAGGTATTCATACCACGTTCACGATAGTTATAATCTGATTGAAGTAGGGTGGTGGATTTCCCTGCGTTCATTGTTGAATAATAAAAATAAAGTTTTGCCATAATGATTTACTGATTTTGTTTCTTTAACGTTAAAAAAGTGCGGTCAGTTTGGCGAAAGTTTTTTCCTTTTATTGACGTTGATGAAAATGCTTTAACTCTCGCCCATTATCTTATTATAATAACCACAAGATGATTATTGTATAGTGAGAAGGATAGGAAATGCAATTTTCCAAAATGCATGGTTTAGGCAATGATTTTGTGGTGGTTGATGGGGTAACGCAAAATGTGTATTTTGCGGAAGAAACTATTCGGCGTTTAGCTGATCGTCATCGTGGTATTGGTTTTGATCAACTGTTGCTGGTTGAGCCGCCTTATGATCCTGAATTAGATTTTCATTATCGTATTTTTAATGCGGACGGCAGTGAAGTGGCACAATGTGGCAATGGGGCAAGGTGTTTTGCTCGTTTTGTTTATTTGAAAGGATTAACCAATAAGAAAAATATTGCGGTGAGTACGCAAAGTGGCAAAATGCGGTTGATCTTAAATGATGATGACACTGTGCGGGTTGATATGGGCGAGCCAATTTGGGAACCCAATAAAATTCCGTTTATCGCTAATCGCTTTGAAAAAAATTATATTATTCGCACCGATATTCAGACGGTGTTATGTGGTGCGGTATCTATGGGTAATCCTCATTGCGTTGTACAAGTTGATGATATTAATCAAGCGAATGTTGAGCAATTAGGGCCTTTATTGGAACAGCACGAGCGTTTTCCTGAGCGTGTGAATGTGGGCTTTATGCAAGTGATAAATCGGCAACAGATTAAACTTAGGGTCTATGAACGAGGGGCAGGCGAAACCCAAGCCTGTGGTAGCGGTGCTTGTGCGGCGGCGGCAGTTGGGATAATGCAAGGCTTGCTAGATAATAAAGTCCAAGTGGATTTACTCGGTGGACGATTACACATTGAATGGCAAGGGGAAGGACATCATTTATATATGACTGGTTCTGCCACCCATATTTATGATGGTGTGATAAAACTCTAGTTGCAATAAGGATAGTATGATGACACAACAAGACCCTGAATTAGCCACTGTACAATATTTGCGTGCCAATCCTGATTTTTTTCAGCGACATCAAGATTTATTAGATGAATTATCCGTTGTTCATCATAAAAAAGGCACTTTGTCATTGGTAGAAATGCAATTACAACGGCAACGAGATCAGATTGCCTTGTTAGAGGCAAAATTAGCTGAATTAACGCAGTTGGCAGAATATAATGCCAATATTTTTTTCAGCTTAATGCCGTTGCAACAGACGTTAAGCCAAAGCCAGACGCTAGAGCAAGGGGTAAGAGTATTGAATAATTGGGCGGATACATTAGGGCTACAACAGGCTAAAATCTTGTTATTGCGTGATAGTTGGTTGCCTATTACAGATTTACCTGAACAATATTGGTTAGATCGTAAAGCCTTTGAAGTGATTAGACTTGAACGCTTAGGATTACGCCGTTTTTATTTAGGACAGCTTAGCCACAAAGAAAAAACCTTAATTTTCCTGCCAGAAGAGTTGCCCGTAGGATCGGTGGCTTGTTGTTTATTAGGACAAGGAATAAATCAAGCGAATGCGGTATTATTGTTTAGTTCCCATGATGAAAAACATTTTCATCTTAAACAGGATACCTTCTTTTTACAGAAATTATGTGAAATGTTAGAAACACATTTACAGCGTTGGCTAGCGGATTATCAGCAATAATCAATGTGAAATTTATGCAACAGTGGTTACAAAAATATTGGGATTACCTGCGGATTGAACGCCAAGTTAGCCCTCATACTTTGGCAAACTATCAGCGTCAGCTTACTTGGATCGTGGCTTTATTGCAACAGCAAGGCATTGAGCAATGGCAACAAGTGACGCCGAGTGTGGTGCGTTTTATTTTAACACAAAGCCACCAAGCGGGGTTAAAGCCAAAGAGTTTGGCATTGCGTTTATCGGCATTACGCCAATTTTTAAGTTATTTAGTATGGCAAGGGGAATTATCCGTTAATCCAGCCACAGGCATTTCCCCGCCCAAGCCTGCAAAACATTTACCCAAAAATCTTGAGGCGGAGCAGATACAACAGTTACTTGATGATCAAAGCAACGAACCCATTGATTTACGTGATCGTGCAATAATGGAATTAATGTATAGTGCGGGGTTACGTTTATCGGAATTGCAAGGCTTGGATCTGCAAAGTATTAATACCAGAGTGCGTGAAGTGCGAGTAATTGGAAAAGGTAATAAAGAACGCATTTTGCCCTTTGGGCGATACGCCAGCTATGCGATCCAACAATGGCTAAAGGTACGTCCCTTATTTAATCCGCAGGATAATGCCTTATTTGTGAGCCAAGTGGGCAAGCGGATTTCTCATCGGAGTATTCAAAAACGCTTGGAAAAATGGGGAATGAAACAAGGATTAAATAGCCATTTAAATCCCCATAAATTACGCCATTCTTTTGCTACGCATATGCTTGAGGCAAGTGCCGATTTGCGTGCAGTACAAGAATTATTAGGACACGCCAATTTATCTACCACCCAAATTTATACCCATTTAAACTTTCAGCATTTGGCGGCGGTGTATGATTCAGCACACCCAAGGGCGAAAAAGAAATAAGGAGAAAGCAATGCGTTTTTATCGGAGATTAAGTGAGTTTAAATTAATCAGCTTTGATCTTGATGATACCTTATATGATAACCGCCCTGTCATCATTCAGGCAGAACAGGCTTTTGTGGATTATCTTGCTCAACGTAGCGGTATTGCTCAAGTGAATTTAAGCTATTGGCAATATTGGAAACAACAAATAGCACAACAAAATCCCTTATTATGTGAAAATGTGGTGCAATGGCGGCGTGAAATCTTACGCCAATTATTGCTTGCACATCAACGAAGTGCGGTGGATATTGAAAAAATTATTGCCGATTGTTTGCAGGAATTCGTGCAGTGGCGACATCAAATTCAACTTCCCAAGCAAAGCATTGAGGTACTTAATCAATTAGCACAAAAATACCCACTTGTAGCCTTAACCAATGGCAATGTTGAGCCGAGCAAGATTGGTTTAAACCAATTTGATTTAGTATTGCGTGGTGGCGAGCATGGGCGAGCCAAACCTCATCAAGATTTATTTCAGCAAGCCTGCGATAATTTTCATATTGCCCCACAACAACTCTTGCATATTGGTGATAATCTCTTAACGGATATACAAGGGGCAATTCAAGCAGGTTGCCAAGCCGTATGGCTAAATAATGAAAATACCCCATTAATACAACAACCTCAAGCGAGGTTATTGCCAACCTTAGAAATTAGCCAACTTAGCCAATTATTGGCATTGCTAGATTAAATTCAGCAGAGAATTAGGCGCAATTCCCTCGTTCAATAATAATCCCCACATTGCGGGCTTGTGCTACGGCTTTAGGTTTGCTTAATTTCAAACGTAACCAAGGGATTTGAAATTGTTGTTGTAATTGCTGTGCTACTTCATTGGCAACCCGTTCAAGCAATAAAAAAGGTTTGCTTTCAACATAATCAATAATAAATTGGCTTACTTCCGCATAATTTAAACAATGATTCACATCATCGCTTTCCCCTGCTTTACGGCTATCCCATGCCATTTCAAGATCAAAAATTAATGTTTGTTTAATTTGTTGTTCCCAATCATAAATCCCAATTTGGGCAAAGACGGTTAAGCCTTCAATAAAAATACGATCTTGCATTGATATACCTCATAAAAATAATGATATTTTAAAATTCCGTTAGGCGTATGCTATCAATTTTCGCTACAATAGACGAACAAAATTTTGGCGGGAGAAAAAGGAATGAACCTATTTGCGATCTTTTATATGTTATGTGCCTATTTATTAGGCTCAATTTCCAGTGCCATTTTATTTTGCCACCTTGCCAGATTGCCCGATCCCCGCACACAAGGTTCACAAAACCCCGGGGCAACCAATGTATTGCGCATAGGCGGAAAGTGGTTGGCTTTAGCGGTATTATTGTGCGATATATTAAAAGGTATGCTACCTGTTTGGTTAGGTTATTATTTAGGTTTAACCCAATTTGAATTAGGTATGGTGGCATTGGCGGCTTGTTTAGGTCATATTTTTCCTATTTTCTTTAAATTTAAAGGCGGAAAAGGGGTGGCAACTGCTTTTGGCGCAATCGCCCCCATAGATTGGTCTGTGGCTGGGGCTATGGTGGCTTGTTGGTTACTTGTTTTCTTAGTCAGTGGTTATTCTTCACTAAGTGCAGTGATTACCGCCTTAATTATTCCTTTTGTTGTTTGGTGGGTAAAACCCGAATTTACTTTCCCCGTGGCGCTTGTTTGTTGCCTACTCATTTACCGCCACCATGATAATATCCAGCGTTTATGGCGAGGGCAGGAAGATAAAGTGTGGAATAAGTTGAAATGGAAGTAGAATTTATTTGGTTATGAGAAAAAAGTGCAGTGAATTTTACCGCACTTTTTTTATTTGATTAATTACTGCTATATATAATAAACTCTAGTTTTTCTAAAAATAGTCGTTCCACTTTAAAATGAGACAAGGGGAGACAGTATAAATGGTACACGAAGTATGCCAATAGGATATTATTCTAAAGTGAGACGATTATACATTGAAATAATATTGCATTGACACCCTTTGCTACATTGTCTTATTACAAATTGAAAAAAGGATAAAATAGGGTGCGAAACAAGAATTTTAATGAGATAAAAAGGTTCTTTTATGACAAAACAAATCAATCTTTATCAATATAGCATTCCTGTGGACGCTCAATTAGTGTTGCGTCAGCGTTTTTTGAAAAAACGTGAGGGATTATTGGTGCGTTTATGTTGTGGCGATAATGAAGGTTGGGGAGAAATTGCCCCTTTGCCTGAGTTTAGTCAAGAAAGCCTTGAGCAAGCTAAGCAACAAACGATTGCTTGGCTAACACAATGGCATCAGGATTGTGAAGATAAATTAGCATTAACGGGATTGTATCCCTCTGTGCAATTTGGTTTAAGTTGTGCTTTGGCGGAATTAACCCAGCAACTGGGTAAAGAGGGCTATTATCAAACGGTTCCTCTTTGTTATGGTGATCCTGATGAATTGTATGAACAATTAGATCAAATGCCTGGGGAAAAAATTGCCAAGGTTAAGGTGGGAATGTATGAGGCAAATCGCGATGGTTTAATTGCGGATATGTTATTAGAGGCAATCCCTGATTTAAAATTACGCCTTGATGCCAATCGTCAATGGACAATGGCGAAAGCAGAAATGTTTGCCAAATATGTTAAACCTGAACATCGTCAACGTATTCAGTTTATTGAAGAACCTTGCAAAACCCCTGAGTTAAGCCGCCAATTTGCTCAACAGACAGGCATTGCGATTGCTTGGGACGAGTCGGTGAGAGAAAGCGATTTTTTGGTAAAAAAAGAACCGCACTTGGCAGCAATTATTATTAAACCAACCTTAGTAGGGTCTTTGCAAAAATGCGTGGAGCTAATTCAACAGGCGCATCATCAAGGTATGCAAGCGGTAATTAGTTCGTCCATTGAATCAAGTTTTGGACTAACTCAATTAGCACGCATTGCTCAACAATATACTCCGAATACGATGCCGGGATTAGATACATTAGATTTGATGGATTATCAATTAATACGCTGTTGGCCTGATAGCCCCTTGCCTGTGTTAGGTTTAGATTCTGATTTTATTCAAGAAATTCCGTTGACAGATGAAACCAACAGATAAGACCAGCCTTAATAAAGAACGGGTTATAATGCTCGGATTATTTTGGATTACATAAAAGATTGATCAGTTAATCCCAATAAAAGGAAATAACATGCAACATAAAATTTTAGTATTAAATGGCCCTAATCTCAATATGTTAGGTAAACGTGAGCCTAACCATTATGGGCATTTATCCTTGAGCGATATTGAGCAAAATTTACGACAATTAGTGGCTCAACAAGGGGGACAATTTGATTTTTTTCAAAGCAATAGTGAGGAAAAATTAATTGATAAAATTCACCAAAGTTTTGGTATTGTGGATTTTATTATTATTAATCCAGCGGGATTTACCCATACTTCAGTGGCATTGCGTGATGCGTTATTGGCGGTAGATATTCCTTTTGTTGAGGTACATTTGTCAAATATTCATCAACGTGAGCCTTTTCGTCATCATTCTTATTTTAGTGATGTGGCGCAGGGGGTCATTTGTGGTTTAGGGGCAAAAGGGTATGAATTTGCTGTACAATTTGCGGTTAATTTCCTCGAAAATCAAGCTAACTAGCCTAAAATAACGAAAAAATCACAAAATTTTAAAGAATTTTATCGCCAAAATTAGGATTTTCAGGTAATCTTCTAGGCTGGATTTTCTATTAGCTTATTATGTATGAGATTATTTAAGGCAAATAATGCAAAGATTAGCTTGCTAAATGCCTTGTTTAATTTTAGTTAGCAATATATTAGATGAGCAAGCATTGTTAAATGATGTTGCCATTTGAGTAAAACAACATTTTAAACGGACTATGTATGGATATTCGTAAAATCAAAAAACTTATCGAATTAGTAGAAGAATCGGGCATTATGGAAATTGAAATTTCCGAAGGGGAAGAGTCTGTTCGTATTAGTCGTGGTTCACCCGCTCCCGTAGCAAATAATATTCAATATCAGTTACCAGCAACGCCTGCCCCTGCACCAGCAGTTGCGCCAGCCGCTCCTGCTCCAGTTGTTGAAAATACGCCTACAGCCAGTGATGAATTATTTGGACATATTATCCGTTCGCCAATGGTAGGAACATTCTATCGTAGCCCAAGTCCAGAAGCGGCTCCTTTTGTTGAGGTTGGACAAAGTGTTAAAGTCGGTGATGCCTTATGTATCGTTGAGGCAATGAAAATGATGAACCGCATTGAGGCTGATAAAGCTGGGGTAGTAAAAGCAATTTTAATTAACGATGGCACACCAGTAGAGTTTGATGAGCCATTAATTATCATTGAATAATCTTATTATTTAATAGCAGGCAATCAAGCCTGCTATTTCATTGATTATGTTCAGTACAGTGGAATTATTATGTTAGAAAAAGTCGTTATTGCCAATCGTGGCGAAATCGCTTTGCGTATCTTACGCGCTTGCAAAGAGCTTGGCATTAAAACGGTTGCAGTGCATTCCACCGCCGACCGTGAATTAAAACATGTTTTATTAGCCGATGAAACAATTTGTATCGGTCCTGCACCTTCAACTAAAAGTTATTTAAATGTGCCTGCACTTATTGCCGCTGCGGAAGTAACGGGAGCTGATGCAATTCACCCTGGTTATGGTTTTCTTTCTGAAAATGCAGATTTTGCTGAGCAAGTTGAACGCTCAGGTTTTATTTTTATTGGACCTACCGCAGATGTTATTCGTCTTATGGGTGATAAAGTCTCTGCTATTGAGGCAATGAAAAAAGCGGGAGTACCTTGTGTACCCGGATCAGATGGTCCATTGAGTAATGATATTAAGAAAAATAAAGCTATTGCAAAACAAATTGGTTATCCGATTATTATTAAAGCCTCTGGCGGCGGTGGCGGTCGTGGTATGCGTGTGGTACGCAATGAAGAAGCATTAGAGGAATCTATTGCCATGACTAAAGCCGAGGCAAAAGCCGCGTTTAATAATGATATGGTCTATATGGAAAAATATTTAGAAAATCCACGCCATATTGAAATCCAAGTATTAGCTGATACTCATGGCAATGCAGTGTATTTAGCTGAACGTGATTGCTCAATGCAACGCCGTCATCAAAAAGTGGTAGAAGAAGCACCAGCTCCAGGAATTAGTGAAGAAGTACGGCGTGATATTGGTGAACGTTGTGCCAATGCTTGTCGAGAAATCGGTTATCGTGGTGCAGGTACTTTTGAGTTTTTATACGAAAATGGGCAATTTTATTTTATTGAAATGAATACCCGTATTCAGGTGGAACACCCTGTTACCGAAATGATTACTGGTGTTGATTTAGTCAAAGAACAATTATTGATCGCTTCGGGTTTACCGCTTTCCTTTAAACAAGAGGATATTAAGGTAAAAGGGCATGCGTTAGAATGTCGTATTAATGCGGAAGATCCGAAAAATTTCTTACCATCACCAGGCAAAGTAACCCATTTGCATTCGCCCGGTGGTTTAGGTGTACGTTGGGATTCGCATATTTATGCAGGCTATACCGTCCCTCCTCATTATGATTCTATGATTGCTAAATTAATTACTTATGGCGATACGAGAGAAGTAGCTATTCGCCGTATGCAAAATGCTCTTGCGGAAACCATTATTGACGGTATAAAAACCAATATTCCACTACATGATATTATCCTTAGTGATGAAAATTTCCAAAAAGGTGGAACAAATATTCATTATCTGGAACATAAGCTAGGTATGAAAGATTAATTGATTTATTAATAGGATAAAAGGAAGAGCGATCTTCCTTTTTGTTAATTTAATCACAAGGAATATTGTATGGAAATAAGATCTCGTTATCAACAAGCGGCTAAAGAGGCGAAATGGGCGTTATTTGCCACTATTTTGTATTTAATCGGTTGGTTAGTCTGTGCCTATTTACCGCCCAATAGCTCAGGTCTATTCGGCTTTCCCCTTTGGTTTGAATTATCCTGCATTTATCTTCCTATAGTGTTTATTGTTGTCGCTTATTGGATAATTAAAGTGATTTACCAAGATATTTCCCTCGATCATCAGGATAAATAGGATAATAAATCATGAATTTAGCCATTATTCTCCCTTTAGTTGTTTATTTAATTTTTATTTTCAGTGCTGCTATTTATGCTTATCGCAAACGCTCAAGAGGCGATTTTTTAACCGAGTATTATGTTGGTAACCGCTCAATGACAGGCTTTTTATTGGCAATGACGACCGCTTCTACCTATGCGAGTGCTAGCTCTTTTATTGGCGGACCGGGGGCAGCTTATAAATTTGGTTTAGGTTGGGTTTTGCTAGCAATGATTCAAGTGCCAGTGGTTTGGCTTGCATTAGGTGCATTGGGCAAAAAATTTGCACTATTATCTCGTCAAACCAATGCTCTTACCCTTAATGATTTATTGTTGTATCGTTATAAAAATAAATATTTAGTTTTAGTCGCAGGGATCGCATTATTAATCGCTTTTTTTGCAGCAATGACGGTACAATTTATTGGTGGTGCAAGATTATTAGAAACCACTATTGGCATCAGTTATACTCAATCTTTACTGATTTTTGCCATTACCGTTGGACTTTATACCTTTATTGGGGGGTTTCGTGCGGTGGTATTGACTGACGCCATTCAAGGCACAATTATGATTATCGGCACAATCATTCTATTAGCTGCAGTTATTTATGCGGCAGGTGGTGTAGAAAGTGCGGTAACAAAATTAAATGAAATTGATCCTATGCTTACTACGCCTTATGGACCAAATAATATGCTGGATTTCCAATTTATGACCTCTTTTTGGATTTTAGTTTGCTTTGGGGTAGTGGGATTACCGCATACCGCAGTGCGTTGTATGGCATTTAAAGACAGCAAAGCCTTACACCAAGGTATGCTGATTGGCACCGTTGTATTAAGCATTATTATGTTAGGTATGACCTTATCAGGGGCATTAGGACGCACATTAATTCCTGATCTTGCTATTCCAGATCAAGTCATTCCTACTTTAATGTTACAAGTGTTGCCACCTGTGGTAGCGGGTATATTTTTAGCCGCTCCCATGTCAGCAATTATGTCTACCATTGACGCACAATTAATTCAATCTTCCTCTATTTTTGTCAAGGATATGTATCTCTCGGCGAAACCTGAAATGGTAAAAAACCAGCAAAAAATTCGTTGGTTATCCTCGTTGACCACATTGGGATTAACCCTGTTACTAATTTTTGCTGCTCTTAATCCACCTGATATGATTATTTGGCTTAATTTATTTGCCTTTGGAGGACTTGAGGCAACATTTTTATGGGTGATTATCCTTGGCTTATACTGGGATAAAGCCAATGCGTATGGGGCATTAAGTTCAATGATTATTGGTTTAGCCTGTTATATTATTTTGACCACCACAGGGTTTAAAATTTTTAATTTTCATCAAATTGTACCTTCCCTCGTTTTGGGCTTAATCGCTTTTTTAGTCGGGAATAAATGGGGTGAATATCAACAATCTTTAGCAACAAAGGAAAAATAATTATGGCTTGGATTCAAATCCGCCTAAACAGCACTAATCAACAAGCTGAAATTATCGGCGATTATCTTGAACAATTAGGCTCAGTATCAGTAACCTTTATGGATAGCCAAGATACGCCTATTTTTGAACCTTTACCTGGCGAAACCCGTTTATGGGGCAATACCGATGTTATTGCCTTGTTTGATGCGGAAATCGATATGTCGCCTATTATTCGTGCATTACAAGCGAAACAATATATAACCGATGCAACGGCTTATAAAATAGAACAAATAGAAGATAAAGACTGGGAACGGGAATGGATGGATAATTTCCACCCGATGCAATTTGGTAAACGCTTATGGATTTGCCCAAGTTGGCGTGAAGTACCAGATCCACAAGCCGTTAATGTAATGTTAGATCCCGGTTTAGCATTTGGTACGGGGACGCACCCAACAACAGCACTTTGTCTTGAATGGCTTGATAGTCTAGATTTACAGGGTAAAACTATTATTGATTTTGGTTGCGGCTCAGGCATTTTAGCTATTGCGGCGTTAAAGTTAGGCGCAAAGCAAGCAATCGGCATTGATATTGATCCGCAAGCTATTTTAGCTAGCCGTAATAATGCTATTGCTAATGGGGTAGAAAATAAATTGCAGTTGTATCTAAGCAATGATGTACCTGCAGACCTTTGTGCCGATGTTGTGATTGCGAATATTCTTGCAGGACCATTGAAAGAACTTTATCCAATCATAAGAACCTTGGTCAAACCGCAAGGTAAATTAGGCTTATCTGGAATTTTAGCGACACAAGCTGAGTCAATATGCCAGTGCTATACTGATAGTTTTAGCCTTGATCCTGTTGTTTGTCGTGATGAATGGTGTCGAATTACAGGCAAATTCAAGTAAAAAATCGACAAAAAATGCAAAAATATTATACAAAATCAATAAATCACTAAAATTTACTAATTTGTATAAAAATTACCCTTTGCAAATGCCAAAAAAGTGCGTATTATATCGCACCTTGCCGATTGATAACTGGGTCGGCAAATAGACATAGAAGACAAACAAAGCATATTGAGGGATAAATTATTTAATGCAGATTGGTCAATATAAATTAAAAAATCGCATTATTTTAGCCCCAATGGCAGGGATAACGGATCAGCCTTTCCGTAAACTTTGTGCCTATTATGGTGCAGGATTAACGGTTTCGGAAATGATGTCCACTAATCCTGATGTTTGGCATACGGAGAAATCAAAACTACGTTTGGCTCATGATCAAGCAGCAGGTATTAATGCTGTACAGATTGCAGGAAGTGATCCTGAAGAAATGGCGAAAGCGGCACAAATTAATGTGGAATATGGTGCACAAATTATTGACATTAATATGGGTTGCCCAGCAAAAAAAGTGAATCGTAAAATGGCAGGTTCTGCCCTTTTACAGTACCCCACTTTAGTAAAAGAGATTCTTCAAGCTGTGGTAAACGCAGTTAATGTTCCAGTTACCTTAAAAATAAGAACAGGCTGGGACAAACAAAATCGGAATTATTTACAAATAGCCCAAATTGCAGAGCAGTCTGGAATTCAAGCCTTAACGATTCATGGACGTACAAAAGCCTGTAAATTTGGAGGTAATGCGGAATATGATTCCATTAAAGCGATAAAACAGCATATCAACATTCCAGTTATAGCCAACGGAGATATTGACTCCGCACAGAAAGCGAAGTTTGTGCTAGATTACACTAACGCTGATGCCGTAATGATCGGCAGAGGTGCTCTTGGAAATCCTTGGATTTTTCGTGAAATCTCGCAAGCACTAGAATCAAATTCGGTGATGATTGAAACTGACTTAGCTGAGAAACAACGTGTTGTGTTACAACATATCCAAGATCTTCATCATTTTTATGGTGCAGAAAAAGGATACCGTATTGCACGCAAACATGTGGCTTGGTACTTATCAAACATTCAACCGAATTGCACGTTTAGACAAACTTTTAACGCTCTTACTTCTGCTCAAGCACAAATAACTGCGTTAAAAGAATTTTTTAGTTTAGTTTGAGTGGTCATATATAACAATCCTGTTATATGGATAACTCTAAAGTAATTTATGGATAAAAAACAATGCTAGAACAACAACGTAACCCTGCTGAAGCACTTACTGTATCAACCTTAAATGCACAATCGCAAGTAACCAATAAACCACTTCGTGATTCTGTGAAACAAGCGTTAAGAAACTATTTATCACAATTAAATGGTCAAGACGTGAATGATCTTTATGAGTTAGTCTTAGCAGAAGTTGAACACCCTATGTTGGATATGGTGATGCAATATACTCGTGGTAACCAAACACGAGCAGCGAATATGTTGGGGATTAATCGTGGGACTTTACGCAAAAAATTAAAAAAATATGGTATGGGCTAATCCCGCTGACCTAATATTTTTATTTTGCAGAAAAGACACCTGATGGTGTCTTTTCTTCTTCATCTATTTGTGAATTAATTTCTTTTTCTTTTAAAAATATTTTATTTCTGCGATCTCCCTTCCATTTTTACTTTAAGAAAATATGATTGTTATTTCATCGTTGTTATAGTCGTTCCAATTTTAAATAAAACAAGGCGATGCGCCGAATGCAGTACAAAGAGTACTCTATCAACACTTGTATTATTTTTATGTAGAACGACTATACAAGGTAATAAATATGTATAAAGGAATCACCTTACTGGAAATATTGCTGACTTTATTTATTTTAAGTTTGTTACTAATGAATGTTCCGCCGTTATGGCGTAGCTTGAATGAATATCTTGTCTTAAATAGAGAACAACAGCGATTAAAAATATTTTTACAGCAAATTCAATATTATACAGCAAATAATAATGAAATTTGGTTGTTACTAGCAAATCGTCAATTAACACAGCAACGCTGGTGTTTAACCGCACAGCCTAAAGATCAGTATTTATGTGATTGCTTATTCCCACAACATTGCCCTCAGGCGGTCAATGCATATTTTTATTATCCCTATTTTCCTCAGCAGAGTATGCTAATAAGTCAGCAATATTACCCTACTGAAATTACCCGAATTAATGGCGTGAGGCATACTTTTTCTACCGCATGTTTTGCTTTAAAAGTAGGAGAACGGCAAACTTTATTTAGTTTGTTTAATGTTGGCAGTATAAGGCTAAAAGCGAATGATCCTTTAAGTGCCTGTGCAACGGAGAAATAATAGTGCAAATAAAGCGTTATTCGGGGATTACTTTGGTGGAACTAATGTTATCAATGAGTTTATCTACATTGTTAATAATGACCTTTATTGGCTTTTATCACCAAGTTCAACAACAAAATAAACAAATATTGTTACGCTTACAGTTGCAACAACAGGTACATAACCTATTGAAATTAATCGCTAAAGATTTAAAACGAGCGGGATTTAGAGCAGTAAATGAAAAAGTGCTTGCGAGTAAGGAAGGGAGCAACTTTTTCTTATTTGAACAACCAACAGAAATTAATGCAGTGGCTATCCATTCTACGACAGGTAATGAACAGGATTGTATCCTTTTCTTTTATGATCTTAATGCTGACGGCTGTTTAGGCAAGCATCGTAGCGGACGCTGTGTTGTTGATCAACAAAATCGCAGTAAAGAAATACGCAATGAGTTATTTGGCTACCGCAAACAACATCAACAATTACAAAGCTGGCTAACTTATCGTACTGCGGTAAATGATCGTTGTTATGGTTCAGACTGCAAAAGCTATTTACAAGCCCCTATTTGCCAGCAAAATGGCGGCTGGGTGGGCTTATTAGACGAGCAAACTTATCAAGTTCATAGTTTGAAATTTAATTGGTTAGGGGAAACAGGAATTGAAGTATATTTGAAAATGGGATTACGTCATTATCCTGAGCTTATTTATCAAGCACAAATTGTTGTGCCGTTATTAAATCAATCAAGGTTAGAAAAGTGAGTGGAAAAATAGCAATAGTGGGGGATAATTTTGTTGGAAAAGGTAATGTCCTATTGGGGTTATTAATGTTATTTTCTGCCACGTTATTTATCTTATTATTATATGATGATCAATGGATTCGCTTTCATCGTCAGTTTATTTTTCAGCATCAAGATCAGTTAATACAACATCTTTATTTACAGCAAAACGTGCAAAATAGCAGTAAAACAGAATGTGAGCGTTTGGATTTGTGGTTGGAGACAGATAGCCATTTATTAATATTTGGCACAACAGCACTTCAGCCATCATTGCATCAATATCGTTGGTGTGTGCGAGAAAAGTTATTTAAACAAATACCAAGAAAAAATCGTTTTATTGGGCAATTTGATCATTATGTTAATCAACAAAAATTTTCTCTTTTTGCACCGCACTTTGATCATTTTGACCCTAAAGGCACATTGTACTGGTTTTCACAACCACATTCCCATTGGCAAATTCAACAGGATATTAACGCTATTATTGTGGCACAAGGCGATTTAACCATTACAGGAAAAGGGCATATTCGTGGTTCAGTGATTACACAAGGTGCATTACAGTTAGAACCGCAGATTTCATTAACTTATAGTAAAAATGTGGTGGAATACATTACGCAAAAATTTAGCCGTTGGCAGGTAGCGGAGCAAAGTTGGTATGATTTTACCCCCAATGAATAGAGGAATAAGTCTTATTTCTTTCTTAGTTAGCCTGAGTTTATTCAGTGGGTTATTACTCACTTTGACTACATGGACGGCACAACAACGACGAAGTGCGGTGCAAATTTACCAAGATTTTCAAGGCATACAAATTGCGGAAAATCAATGGCAACGCTTGTGGTTGGGATTAGATTGTGAAGCAGAACAATGGCAAAATAATTTACATTTTCGCATTCATTGTCAAGGACAACAGATTACTGTTAGCTATCCACTAGGGGAAACAAAACTGGTACGCCCTTCTTTTCAATCAACTAGATAAATCTTTAAGCATAATGATAGAATATTAGCGATGATTGATTATAAAGGCAAAAAACAATGTTTACGGTTTATCATTCAAATGATTTAACGATACAAAAGGAAATGTTATTAACCTTAATGGACGTTGATCCCTTAACCGATCCTTTTCAAACAGAAACGATTTTGGTGCAAAGTCCGGGTATGGCACAATGGTTACAATTACAAATCGCCGATAAATTAGGGATTGCTGCTAATTTTCACTTCCCTATGCCCGCCAGTTTTATTTGGCAACAATATTGTGCGAGTTTGCCCGAGGTAAGTGAACAAACCCAATTTAGCAAAGAGGCAATGACTTGGCGTTTAATGGCATTGCTAACTCAAACTGATTTTAAGCCTTTACGTCAATACTTTCATCTTACTGATCAAGCAGATCAACAGAAACTTTACCAACTTGCTCACCAAATTGCCAACCTATTTGACCAATATTTGGTTTATCGCCCTGAATGGATTTTGGCTTGGGAACAAGGAAATGATCAGCTTGTACAACAGGCGATTGCGAGTCAACAAACGCAATCCATGGAACAAATTCTTCCCCATATTCAATGGCAAGCAGAACTATGGCGTGCTTTAATTGCTGATATTCATCGGCAAAATGGTAAGGTATTGCATCGTGCTAATTTGCATCAGCGTTATCTTAATTATTTAGCAAAGCAACGCCCAGACTCTTTGCCGACAAGGTTATTTATTTTTGGTATTTCTGCCTTACCACAAAGTTATTTAGCCACCTTCCAAGCCATGAGCCAGCATTGCCATATCCATTTATTTTTTAATAATCCTTGTCGTTATTATTGGGGGGACATTATTGATCCACATTATTTGCAACGATTAAAATTACGTTCTCGCCAAATTTACCAACAACAGGAAAAAGCCCCTATTTTTTCTTCTGCTCAGCAAGCCCTAATTGAACAATTACAAACAGAACCAGCTTTCACTTATGAACAAAATTTGGTGGGCAATCCTTTATTAGCGAGCTGGGGCAAACTTGGACGAGATTTTCTCTATGCCTTGACGGAATTAGAAAATAACGAAATATCCGCTTTTGTCGATCCTATGGCGGACAAGGAAAGGAATGTGGGATTATTAGCCCAACTTCAGCAGCGTATTTTAAATTTGAATCATCAAAAGCCCTTTAGTTATGATAAAACAGATCGCTCTTTAGTGGTGCAATCTTGCCATAGCCCAATGCGAGAAGTGGAAGTATTACACGATCATCTGCTTGATCTCTTTGAAAAAGATCCCTGTTTAACCCCAAAAGATATTGTCGTAATGATGGCGGATATTGACCGTTATGCCCCTTATATTAATGCAGTATTTGGACAATATAGACAGGATAAACGCTTTATTCCATTTTCCCTATCCGATGGACGTTTAACCGAAAATGATATACTGGTTGCAGGCTTTCTCAAGTTTTTACAAATGAAAGAAAGCCGTTTTAGTGCTGAACAATTACTTGAATTATTAGACATTCCTGCCATTAGAAAAAAATTTGATATTGAACAAGAGGATTTGATAAAACTTCGTTATTGGGTAGAGCAAACAGGCATACGTTTTGGTTTAACGGAACAAATGGAGCAAAGCCAATATAATTCGTGGCAAAAAGGTTTAGAGCGTATGTTACTCGGTTATGCTATGCGTGAGCAAGACGGTATTTGGCAGGATAGTTTAGGGTTTGATCCAAGTTATGGCTTAAAAGGGGGATTAGTTGGGCAATTAGCGGCTTTTGTAGAGCGGATAACCCAGTGGCAACAATATTTAACGCAAACACACCATATTGCGGATTGGTGTGAACATTTATCCCTACTTATTAATGATTTTTTTGCTGAAGACGAAAGTAATAGAGAAATTCTATTATATTTACAACAAACCTTAGGGCAATTTAATCAGCAACTGGCGAATATCCAATATCAAGATCCTATAAGCATTGAGCTCATTGCTGAAGTGCTAACGGAAAAATTGCATAATAGTCAAAATAGCTTACGTTTTTTAACGGGGAAAGTGAGTTTTTGCACCCTATTACCTATGCGATCAATTCCTTTTAAAGTGATTTGTTTATTGGGTATGAATGATGCGGATTATCCTCGCCAACAAGCACGTAACAGCTTTGATTTGATGCAATATCATCAACAAAAGGGCGATCGTTTACGCCGAGAAGATGATCGTTATCTCTTTTTAGAAGCCTTATTATCCGCTCAACAACAGTTTTACCTCAGCTATGTTGGACGTTCTATTATTGATAATCAACGCAAAGAGCCGTCCGTTTTAGTGAACCAACTTTTGGATTATTTGGCTGAAAATATGCCATTATCCGAAACAGAAAATATTAGGGATCTGCTGGTTACTGAACAACCTATGCAATTATTTAGTCCTAAAAATAATGTGAAAAATGACCGCACTTTTACCTTTGCGAAACAATGGCAATCTTTATCACAATCTTCGAATTATCAACTTACTGAATTTATTCAACCTTTACCACAATATCATGGTATTAATGAACAATCTGTGATTGAACTTCCGCAATTAATTGCTTTTATCAAAAATCCAGTAAAATTCTTTTTTGAGCAACGATTAGGAGTTTATTTTAGACAATTACCAGAAACCATTGATGAAAATGAAAACTTTGTACTTGATAATCTTAATTTATATAAGATTAACCAAGCGTTACTTACTCAAACTCCGCAACAACAAGCACAATATTTTGACCAATTAAGGGTAAAAGGTATATTACCTCGTGCTAATTTCGGACAAATTTACGCACAAAAAATTGCGCAACAAGTCAGCCAATTTCAGCAACAAATTCAAGATTATTTACATCAACCTGCTCAACAACAATTTATTTCTTTATCCATTGCGGATATAAAATTGGAGGGTAATATCAACCAATTATATGGCGATCAAAACCAGCGTGTCGCTTGGCGATTAGGGCGTATTCGTGATGAAGATATGATAGAAAATTGGCTTTGTTATCTTGCTCTACAAGCAAGTACGCAACAAACTATCGCACCGGCAATTTTTTATGGTAAACAAAGCAAACCGCAAATTTGCCCATTAATGGATCAATCACAAGCCATTGCTCAATTACAAGTGTATATCAAAGATTATCTTGCCTCAGCTCAGCAATTACAGCTTGTTCCCACTAAGGATATTAAAGCCTATTTAACATTGCTCCAACAGCCAACACCTGTTGAGGAACAACAATATTATCAACATTTTCAGCAAATTGCTCGCAGTGATAATTATCATTATCAAAATGAAGATCCCTATTGGCAACGGGTATTAAGCCAAACCACAACATTAGATCTGGATAAGATTAATCAACAGTTTTTGGCTTGGTTTAGCCATTTATTAAGTGAAAATTAAGATTAAAAATTTTTGAAAAATAGACCGCACTTTATATAGTCGTTTCAATTTAAAATGAGACAAGGCGGAACGCCGAAGACAGTACAAGTAGTACGGCGAGGCATACCAACGCTGTATCATTTTAAAGTGGAACGACTATACTTCATCGTTTAGCTGGATAATAAAGTAAAGATAAAATAGGATTTCATCAAGGGTAAAAATAATCCCACCTTGTTAAAGTGGGGCTTGATATTAATCAATCCAGAGTGGTAACTTAATCATAATTTGTAAACCACCTAGAGGGCTTTTATCCGCCCAAACTTCACCTTGATGCTGCTTAATCGCATTAGCTACAATGGCAAGACCTAAACCTGTTCCACCTGTTTCTCGAGTACGAGCAGCATCAACACGATAGAATGGTTCAAAAATTTGATCATACTCTTCAGGCGGCACCCCGGGACCATCATCATCAACCTGTACCATTAACGATTTATTTTCAAGGTAAACTGATACTTGAATTTTACTATTGGTATATTTCAACGCATTACGAATCACATTTTCAATGGCACTGGATAATGACATCAGGTTACCGTTGATAAAATGTTGCGTTGGTTCATCAATCTGAACTTGAATACGGCAATCTAAATGGCGTTGTTCCGCTTCAAATTGTGCGTCAGAGAAAATATCTTCCCAAATTTCATTAATCGGAAAAGTATCCCTTAATAAATGGCTATTTAATTGTTGGCGTGAAAGTAACAATAAATCATTAATCATTTTATCTAAGCGTTCTGTTTCCATATCAATACGGGTAAGTTCGGTACATTCCCCTTTACGCCGCCGCATTAATGCCGCAGCGAGTTGTAACCTAGTTAAAGGTGTACGTAATTCGTGAGAAATCGCAGAAAGTAAACGCTGTTTATTAGAAATTAGTTCATCAATAGCCTTAATCATTTGATTAAAACTGCGTCCTACTAAACGAAATTCTCTTGTGCCATCTTCTTCTAATTCTTTATTAATTTGGAAATTACCTAAGGCAACAGCATTAGCAGCATAGAGAAAACGTCGCATAGGACGGCTAATACTCCAAGCTAGCCATAATAATAATGGCGAAGAAATTAGCATAAATAGCAATAACATAATAAAAGGGTGATCAAAAATAAAACTGATAAATTCTTGTTGTGGGTTTACTTTGCGAACAAAGTACAACATATAGTTATCTTGTTTATTTTGCCCTGTGGTAATAAGAAATGGTCCAGAAATTTGCACATCAAAAAAACGTTTAGTCATTGGATGAGCAGGATTATCCGATTGATAAATAAATTTTTGTAACGGTTGAACATCATCATCTTTCGCTCCAATAATAGCACGATGACTATTAACTAACACAGGACGAGGCATATTGGGTGGTGGGTCAATATAAGATTCATTGTTTCTTCTTTCTAACCCCAATGCCATAGGGGAATTTAATAAACGTGAAATATGATTATGGCGAATAGCGATAACAACTTCATTTTGGTAATAACGTAGATCATCGCCTTTCAATTCCGTATAAGCACGAGCATCAAGTGTCGGTACAAAAAATGCTAATGCCAATAAAATACTAAAGGTCAGCCAAAATAAAGCAAAAATTTGCACCGTTAATGAATTAATGTGGCTACTAATTCGAGATAATAACATGATATATCATACCAATAAGTGAAAAAGGCTTAATAAAAATTAAGCCTTTGAAAATAAATCATTATTTTTCAGTAACTAACAGATAACCACGTCCTCGGAGAGTTTTAAACCAAGGAAGATCATCATGACGTAATGGTAATTTTTTGCGTAAATTTGACATATGCATATCAATCGCACGATCAAATGGGGTTAAACGCTTGCCTAAAATTTCCATACTTAATAATTCACGAGAAAGAATTTGTCCGGGGTTTCTGACTAAAATTTGCAATAATGCAAATTCAGTACCCGTTAAATCTAAATCACGCCCTTCAAAAATCGCTTGTTGGCGACCCGGATAGAGGGTTACACCACCGAATTCTAATTGTTTACGATCATCGGCGTGGTTAATTTCAATATCAGGTGTCACTTTCAAGTTAGTACGGCGTAAAATGGCTTTAACACGCGCAACTAATTCACGATCATTGAAAGGTTTGGCTAAATAATCATCAGCCCCTAATTCAAGCCCAAGTACTCGGTCAATATCATCACCTCGTGCAGTGAGCATTAATACTGGTGTTGTAAATTTTTGACGAAGTTGTTTTAATGTTTCAATCCCATTGAGTACAGGCATCATCACATCAAGCAACACAATATCATAACTAAGATCGAGCTTTTCTAAGGCTTCTTCTCCGTTATGTACCACTTCCACATCAAAACCTTCCATGCCTAATAATTCGGCAAGTAATTCTGTTAATTCAACATCATCATCAACTAATAAAACTTTCGGCATAATTGTCCCTTTTTATTAATACATATTAAATACTTTCAATAAGACAGAGTCGTTAAGAAAAAGTTCATTTAATCTTTACATTTCTTTTTTACCATATAATTGCTTGAAGATTAAGTATTTTTAACCAAAAACGAGAAGTACCAATAAAACTCTTTAAAAAAACATCATTTATAGTTCAGAAAGTTATTATGCTTTAAATCTTTTGTATGGGAAAAGTGATTATGCCTAGTCAAAGAGAGAGGCAGTTATCATTGAGATTAATTGGTATTAACCTTATTTTTTATTGGAGTTAATGTTAAAGAGAGTTGGAAACCTAAAGCAGTTGAAATTTTTTGTAATGTACTGAGTTTCGGTTCAGTATGACCAGATAAGGCGCGATAAAGATTTTCTCTTGCTATTCCACTGTCTTTGGCTAATTGGTTCATTCCTTTTGCTCTTGCCGCGGTTTTCAATGCTTGAGCAATTTCTTTTTGATCACCATTCACGGTACTTAATGCTAAATAGGCAGAAATGGTTTCATCATCATTTAATACTTCTGCGCTATCCCATTCGTTCAGCACTAAATCTTCTTTATCAAGTTCTACGCTATCAATAATGATTTTTTCGCTCATTGTTATTTCCTTTGTTATTTATAGCTGTAATGCTTTTTTAATGGCTTTTGCTTTGATAATATCTGCCGATTGTGTAGATTTATCGCCACCACATAATAGCAAGTAAGTAATACCATTTTGTTGTGTATAGTAAACTCTGTAGCCCCTGCCAACAAAAATACGCATTTCAAACACACCATCACCAACACTTTTTACATCGCCTAAATTACCATCATTTTCTGCTCGATCAATACGGTTGATAATAGCTACTTTGGCTTTTAAATCTTTCAAGCCTTTTAACCATTTGATAAATCCAGTTGTACGTTGAAAATGCAGTTTAGGTTTATTCATAAAATTGAAATACATGTATCATTTGTGATTACATTGTAGCATTAGAAATACAAAAATCAATTTTTAAATTATAGTCGTCCCACTTTAAAATAATACGGGACTAGCACGCCTTACTCTGCTATTTGTACTGTTTTCGCTATACTGTCTAATTGAAAGGACTAGAGTGTTCAAATAGGAAACAAAATTACTGCTTTTAATCAGTCATTAATTATCATGATTTTTTAATTTATCTAATTTTAAAGCAATAGAAAAATAGTCAAAGACAAACAAGGACAATAAACCGTTGTTTCTATTGTATTTTTAGGGTGTTTTTGGACGTGGGCGAACGTATTAAAACAGTATCATGGCGGTGAGAGGGGGATTCGAACCCCCGATGCACTTTCGCACATACACGCTTTCCAGGCGTGCTCCTTCAACCACTCGGACATCTCACCTTAGGGATTTGCTTGAACAAGCAAGGCTGAGAAATATAAGACCTTATGGGGATTTCGTCAAGTGTTTTTTGTTTTTTCTTGACTTAGTAGATGATTTTTTTACCTAAAAAGGCGTAGAATAATTTACCTATTGTTTTTGCCGAGAAGATTATGTTGAGTAAATGGTTATTAAATAAAAATGCGTTATTAGCAGTGCTTCCTTTTAGTGCATTACGCGACAGCATTAAAGCGGGTTATGATCGCCGTAGTTTAATGAAAGACTTAGTTGCAGGATTAACGGTTGGGATTATTGCTATTCCACTTTCTATGGCATTAGCGATTGCTAGTGGTGTTGCTCCTCAACATGGCTTATATACAGCGATTGTAGCAGGAATTGTGATTGCCGTATTAGGTGGTTCACGTTTCAATATTTCTGGGCCTACTGCTGCTTTTGTGGTTATCCTTTATCCTGTTACTCAACAATTTGGGTTAAGTGGTCTGCTATTGGCAACATTATTATCTGGCATAATCTTAATTCTTATGGCGTTATTCCGTTTAGGAAGGCTAATTGAGTATATTCCTTTGTCCGTTACTCTTGGTTTCACTTGTGGCATTGGTATTGTCATTACAGTTTTGCAAATTAAAGATTTTTTAGGCTTAAATATTGTTGAAATGCCACCGCACTTTTTAGCTAAACTTGCGGTGATTATTTCCGCATTGCCAAGCCTAAATTGGGCGGATACGGCTGTAGGATTAACGACATTATTGGTATTAACCCATTGGTATAAGTTAAAATTGCCCATTTCAGGGCATTTGCCTGCTGTAGTACTAGGAACATTATTGGCATTATTATTACAGTATTTTGATTATCACGTTGCGACCATAGGATCCGCTTTTCATTATACCCTTGCTGATGGAAGTATTGGTTATGGTATTCCTAATGCGCTGCCTGAATTTATATTGCCTTGGAAAATCGCTGATGAACAGGGAAATATGGTTGCTTGGGATTTTGATCTGTTACAAGCCTTGTTACCTGTGGCATTTTCTATGGCGGCATTAGGGGCGATAGAGTCCTTACTTTGTGCAGTGGTATTAGATAATATGACCGCCACTAAGCATCATTCTAATAATGAATTACTTGCACAAGGTATTGGTAATCTTGTTGTGCCATTTTTAGGAGGAATTACCGCTACGGCAGCCATTGCTCGTTCAGCGGCAAATGTCAAAGCAGGAGCGGTATCGCCATTGGCTAGCGTTTTTCATGGGGTATTGGTGCTATTGGCGTTATTATTTTTTGCCGATTATCTTTCTTATCTTCCTCTTTCCTCTATGTCGGCATTATTATTGGTGGTGGCTTGGAATATGGCAAACATTGGGCAAATTATTCCGTTTTTACGTCGCTCGGGGAAAAGTGAATTTGCTCTATTGTTCATTTGTGTCATATTGACGGTTATTTTTGATATGGTAATTGCCATCAGTGCCGGAGTGTTATTAGCTAGTTTACTATTTATTAAAAGCATTGCAGAAATGACCAAATCCGTTGAGCTAAATTTACCTGATGATTTAGAGGATACGGTTGTTTATCGTATTAGTGGTCCTCTATTTTTTGCTGCCGCCGATAATGTATTTGCGGATTTACACGAAAAAACCACAAACAATGAACGAAATATAAAACATATTGTTTTACAATGTGAGGCTGTTACGGTGCTAGATTCAGGGGGAATTCACGCTTTAACAGGCTTTATACAAAATATGCAAGCGGAACAACAATTATACCTCTGTAATTTGCAATTCCAGCCGTTAAAAGCCTTAGTCAAAGCAAATATGCTTAAAGAAATTCAGCAAATTCATTTTGCTTCAGAACTTAATGATGTATTTAACCAAATTAGACAGCGGTAGAATGACGATATTTATCTAGCAACGAAAAATAATGCGCCCAAGCGAAATATTTGCCGGGATCAATTTTTCTGGTGGGGGCAATATGACAATGCCCCACAATCCGTTCTAAGGTTATTAACGGATAATGTTGCATAATTTGTTGAGTCAGTTCAGCCAGTTTTTGATATTGTAATTCAGTAAAGGCTTGCTGATCACTCCCCACTAACTCAATACCAATAGAAAAATCATTGCATTTTTCTCGTCCTGCAAAACAAGATACGCCTGCATGCCAAGCACGTTGGTTAAAATTAACATATTGAATAAGTTCGCCTTGCCTGCCAATTAGACAATGGGCAGAAACACGCAGGTCTTTAATTTGCTGAAAATAAGGGTGCTGACTGGGATCTAATTTTCCTTGAAAAAAGTCATTGATATACCTTACCTCAAATTGTTCTGGTGGCAAGCTAATATAATGAATAACCAGTAAGGATATATCGGTAGGATCAGGACGTTGATCGTAATGAGGCGAAGGTATTTGCTCTGCATTTTCTAGCCAGCCTTGTTGTATTTTTAATGGTTTTTTCTGCATAAAAATTTTTATTTTGTGATAGGTATTCCAAAAAGTGCGGTCAATTTTAGCAATATTTTTTCTTTTTGCTGAATTTATTACAAAATTTTCTTGCCAATATTATCTTCATTTTGGGAGGGAAAGGTATGCAATCCTATTTAATTAGTATCTTTTATCAAACTCGTATAAGAAAAGGCTTTACCTTAATTGAATTAATGATTGTGGTGGCAATTATTGCTATTTTAGCCACCATAGCTATTCCGTCATATCAAAACCACACTAAAAAAGCGGCAATATCCGAGCTATTACAAGCGGTAGCCCCTTATCGCTCTGAGGTAGAGCTTTGTGTTTATACCACTAACGATGTGAAAAAATGCAGTGGAGGACAAAATGGTATTCAAGCCAATTTAACCGAAAGTAAAAGCCGTTATCTATCTAGCATTACAGTTAATGGTGGCGTAATCAGCGTTGAAGGTAAAGGGAGTTTACAAGACATTGGATACAGTTTAACGGCACAAGGGGACTTGAGCAAAGGTGTATCTTGGGTAACCGCTTGTAAAGGCGACAAAAATTTGTTTCCTACGGGATTTTGTGGCGATTAAAACTAGCCTTTGGAGGGGAAGATGAACTATCCAACAACAAAGGAATATCCAAAAAAATTACCTGTAATCACCAGTGTTGATGGAAAACAATTTGCGATTTCCGCTGAACAATGGCAACAAAACCAACAGCAACAGGCTTTATTACTGCGTTATCTTGCCTTGCCATTACAGCAAGATGAACGTTGTTTATGGCTAGCTATTGATAATTTAACCAATTTATCTGCTTGTGAAGCCTTTTCTTTTTTAACTGGAAAAATGGTTGAGCCTGTGTTACTTGCTCCAACACAATTAAAGGCATTGTTACAACAGCTAACGCCACAACAACAGATAGCCGAAAGTGAGCAGGCACAACTCACTTATCATCTCAATAAAGATGATGAACACAGCTTACAACAGGAAGGGCCTGTTATCCGTTTATTAGAAACATTGTTACAACAAGCGATTGAACAAAAAGCCTCTGATATTCATATTGAACCACAGACGGATTGTTTAAGAGTGCGTTTTCGTATTGATGGTGTATTACAAACGCAACCAACTTTACCGCTGAATTTTGCTAATCAAATTATTTCTCGCCTAAAATTATTAGCAAAATTAGATATTAGTGAAACTCGCCTCCCTCAAGATGGTAGATTTCATTTTGATAGTGCGTTTGTGGATAAATTGGATTTACGCTTATCCACCTTGCCTACCCATTTAGGCGAAAAAATCGTATTGCGCTTACAACAAAATAAACCTGTTAATTTTACCTTTGCTGAACTTGGTATGACTTTAAGCCAACAACAGCAATTTGAACAGGTATTATCTCAACCGCAAGGGCTTATTTTGGTAACAGGCCCTACGGGAAGTGGTAAAAGTCTTTCTTTGTATAGTGCATTACAATGGCTTAATCATAGTGAAAAACATATTTTAACCGCCGAAGACCCAATAGAAATTGTGCTTGACGGAATAATCCAAACCCAAATTAATCCCTTAATTGGATTAAGTTTTAGTAAATTATTACGCACTTTTTTACGTCAAGATCCTGACGTAATTATGTTAGGTGAAATTCGTGATGAAGAAAGTGCTAATATGGCGATAAGAGCATCACAAACAGGGCATTTAGTGCTATCTACTTTGCATACTAACGATGCACCTTCTGCTATTGCTCGATTACGTCAATTAGGAATTAAACCTTATGAAATAAGCCATAGTCTTTTATTAGTTGTAGCACAACGGCTTGTGCGTAAATGCTGTTTGTTGTGTCAACAACACAATGATTCTCCTTGCCAGTGTTATCAAGGCTATCAAGGACGAACGGGGATTTATCAATTCTTGCTCCCACAAAAACAGCAAACTCAATCTCTGGATTATCAACTGGATTTTCAAACATTAAGACAAAGTGGATTAGCCAAAGTAAAACAAGGTATCACTGATTTAGCCGAGCTTAATCGTGTATTGGGAGAAGATGAATATGCCTAAAGAAAAATTGTTTTATTGGCGAGGAAAAAACCGTTTTCAACAGCAACAACGGGGTGTGATTATTGCTCAAACAGCCCTACTTGCGGAGCAAATGTTATTTCAACGAGGGCTACAACAGATTAAATTACAACGTAATTGGCAACTAAGGCATCGTATTAATCATAAAGAGATTTGTGCCTTATTGACTCAATTAGCAACTTTGTTAAAAGCAACAATTCCTCTTAATCAAAGTTTGCATTTATTATGGCAACATTGTGAAAATTTAGCCCTGTATGCTTGGTTAAAATTAATTATTACCGATATTGAAAATGGCTATTCATTTTCCCAAGCCTTATCTCAACACCAATCTTATTTTACCGCTCAAGAACAACAATTAATTAAAGCAGGTGAAATGACAGGGCAATTAGTTGATGTTTGCCAACAAATTGCTTTACAACGTCAACAACAGCTTAGATTGCAACAAAAAGTGCAGAAAATTTTAGTTTATCCGATAGCGGTATTATTGATTTCTCTGCTCTTAACCTTGCTACTCTTATGGTTTATCGTGCCACAATTTGCACAAATGTATGATGAACAAACGGATTTACCTATGTTCACACAATTACTTTTATCTTTTTCCCATTATTTACACCAATATGGTTTAATGAGCTTATTGATTATATTGATATTAGGCGGGGTAATACATAAAGCATTAAAATCCTCTTTATGGTTTTATCATCAGAAAATAAAGTGTTTAGGATATATTCCTTTGTTTAATCGTCTATTGATATTGATGAGAACCATAAATTTTTGCCAAGCCCTTGGATTAATGTTGCAAGCAGGGCTTCCTATTCAACAAGCCTTACAATCTTTTTTGCCTTTATCTATAAACAAACCAACAAAGCAAATTCCCATAAAAGCTGATCCTATTTTAGCCAATGAAGCACAACATATTTTGCAATCTTTACAACAGGGATATTGTTTTTCTGAAAGTATTAATGAAGGCTTTTTACCGCAACAAGCATTAAAAATGTTACAAATTGGCGAGAAAAGTGGAAAAATGGTATTTATGTTGCAACAAGTTACCCAATATTATCGTGAACAACTTGAACATAAACTGGATTTACTTGCTCAATTACTTGAACCTCTATTAATGTTAATTATTGGTAGTGTCATTGCTATTATTATGCTGGGTATGTATTTACCATTATTTAATATGGGGAATATATTGTGAGCTTAATTATTGTTGGTTTTTGGGGAGGAATTATGGGGATAATCGTCCATTATTTATGCCAGAGTTTTATGTATCGTCTTAAGTATGAAGTTTATCAAAATTACCAAATACTTTTTTGTCAAAATCAGGCGATTTTATCCCCATATTTGCCATTAACATGGCAGGACTATTTAAAGTGCGGTGGTTTTTGGCATTATTTTTGTATTTTTGCAGGGATATTCACGCTCATTTCTTACATAATTTCAGCTTGGCAATTCATCATAATCTATGGTCTATTTCTCAGTATAATTTGTACCATTAGCATTATTGATTGGCAACATCGTTTAATTTCAATTTCTTTATGTCAAAGCCTATTATGGTTAGCAATGATCGTTGCTTGGTTAGAATGGCACTTTATGCCACTTGAACAAGTGTTAGCAAGCATTATATTTGGTTTCACTTGCGGTTATTTACTTTATTATACGAGCAAATGGGTTTGGCAAAAAGAAGCATTAGGGCGAGGGGATTATTGGTTAGTAGCAGGATTAGCTGGTTTTATTCATTGGTTACAGTTACCTTTATTTTTCTTCCTAGCAAGTACTATGGGGCTAGTCTATGTTTTTTATCAATATCTCAAAGGAAATAGGTTAAGAGAAATCCCTTTTGCCCCCTTTTTATCCTTATCGGCAGCCTTATTATTGTTGTTAAATATGTTTGAAACTGGATAGAGAAAAATACGCCAAGTAAAACGACTTGGCGTATTTATGTCCTACTTTAAAACGATTATAAGTTTATTTAGTGGTAAATTTCCCTACAATAAATGTGAGCAGTAATACTCCAAAAGCAGGTATTAACCAAGCTAACCCATTATCATATAGCGGTAATTGTCCTAAATGTTGATTAATACTCTCAGGAATAATTCCTAAGTGATTTAACGCATCAATGGCACTGAAAACAAAAGTAATGCCAATAACGAAGTTATAGCTTAATTTCAGTGATGGTAAGTAAGGGCGTAATAATTGTAATACCACAAGCATAATCGCCACAGGATAAATTAATAATAATGCAGGAATAGTAATGCGTAATAAATTATCCAAGCCTGTTTCAGAGATAATCGTTGTCATAATCGTGAAAACGACCACCCAAAATGGATAGGTTAAACGGGTTGAGAATTTAGAAAAATAATCTGCGCAGGCACTGGTTACGCCCACTAATGTGGTCATATTCGCTAAGATAACGATACCGCTCATAATCCAAACACCGTATGTACCAAATAACACATCAATATAACGAGAAAAAATCTGTCCACCATTGGTGGCATTAAAAGCAACTTGCTGACTTGTTGCCCCTAAATAAAAGAGTGAAAAATAAAGTCCAGTGAGCAATAACACTGAAATTAAACCTGCAATCAGTGTATATTTAAAAATTTTCTTTTTATCTGATACGCCTTTTGCCGCTAAAGCACGTGCAACTATTCCACCAAAAGCGGTAGCCGCTAATACGTCCATGGTTTGATAACCACTGATTAAGCCTGCACTAAATGCCTTACCGTCAGCATGGCTAGTGTTGGGAGCAACAATATCTGATAAAGGGGCAGTGATTACGCCAATAGCAACCACAATTAATAGAATAAGCAAGGCAGGCGTCATATATTTACCGACACTGGTAATAATAGTGGAACGTTTTAACATAAAAAACATACCGATAATATTAAATATTGCGGCAAATATAAAATGGTTATAGTGGGATTGTTCTGTTAAATTTAAGGGTTGCCAGCCCATTTCATAGGCAACATTGGTAACCCTAGGCATCGCAAAGGTTGAGCCAATAACTAAATAAAGAATAACCCAAAAAGCGATTTCTACCCATTTAGGCAAATCATGGGATAATACCTCGCCACGCCCAATCAAAGTAACCACCACAAGGGTAATAAATGGCATAAGTACACCTGTGAGTACAAAGCCAGAGGCGGAGATTAGCCAGTTTTTGCCAGCCAAAAATCCTTCCATTGGCGGAAAAATAATATTACCAGCACCGAGAAAAAGGGCAAAAATCATCATACCCAAAATAAGAATATCTTTACCTGAAAGCATATTGTTCCTTAGTGTTATTTAGTAGAAAATGATATTATGTTAATCCGTTTTTCATTATCAATGATTGCTCAACAGCAAAATATAATGAAGAACTGAAAAATAGCGATACAATAACACAGACTATGAGAATAAAATAGAGGAAAATATGAAAAAACAGCTAATATTTATTATTTTATCTTTTTTATTGCTGGCTTGTTCAAGCCAATCCCCAACATTACCACAAGCACCGCTTGATATGCAGACAGTGGCAGCTTATAACGCAAAGGTTTATAGCGGTAATACGGTGCCACTTGCACAGCAAAAAGGTTATCAAGAAGTGGATATGCCAATGAATGCGAGCGATAATCAAGGGAAAGTTAAACGCCAATCAATGGGGTCAAACCCTATTATTTTAATGCCATCGGTAGGTTATCATTATTGGCGTTATCGCTAATTGTCATCGTTCCACTTTAAAATATGGAATGACGATAACAAAAAATTTTCTAAAACTCACCGCACTTTTATCGTTAATTTTTGTAGATTTAAGCGAAATAAATAGTTAAAAGCAATTATATTTTTACTCACTAAGTCTTTATACTATTCGCCTAGTGCCAACCTAGGACTAGATAAATGTTATTAATTAAAAATCAGAGAATTTTTCATAACATTCCCTACCTACTGCACAAAAATTTCCTTGATTTTTTACAAGGTTCTTTTTGTGTGGCTTATCTATTTTTGATTAATCTGACTACATTTTCGCTGTTGACTTTCCTTTTCTTGGCAATGTTTTTCCCTTCAATTTCACCATGGCGAGGCTAATATGAGTAGTTTAATCCCTACATTAAAATCTTATATCCGAGATGAAATCATTAAAAAAGGTGGTTGGGTCAATGCCCATGCTCATGCAGATCGAGCATTTACAATGACCCCTGATAATATCCATATTTATCGTACTGCAAATTTGCAACAAAAATGGGATTTGGTTGATGAAATTAAACGCACTTCTAGTGTGGAAGATTATTATGCTCGTTTTAGCCAAGCCATTGAATTGATGATTTCACAAGGGGTAACCGCATTTGGTACTTTTGTGGATATTGATCCTGTTTGTCAAGATCGTGCGATTATTGCGGCTCACCGAGCAAGAGAAGTGTATAAAAATGATATTGTGCTTAAATTCGCCAATCAAACCTTAAAAGGGGTCATTGATCCTGTGGCAAAACAATGGTTTGATATTGGGGCGGATATGGTGGATATGATTGGTGGTTTGCCTTATCGTGATGAATTAGATTATGGTAAGGGATTAGAGGCAATGGATATTTTACTTGAGGCAGCCAAATCTCGTGGAATTATGTGCCATGTACATGTGGATCAATTTAACACCCCTACGGAAAAAGAAACGGAACAGCTTTGCGATAAAACCATTGAACATGGTATGCAAGGTAGGGTGGTGGCAATTCATGGCATATCCATTGGTTCTCATACTAAGAATTATCGCTATGCTTTATATGAAAAAATGCGACAAGCCAAAATGATGATGATCGCTTGTCCAATGGCGTGGATTGATAGTAATCGTAAAGAGGAATTAATGCCATTTCATAATGCGTTGACCCCTGCTGATGAAATGATCCCAGAAGGAATTACGGTGGCGATTGGAACGGATAATATTTGTGATTATATGGTGCCGTTATGCGAGGGCGATATGTGGCAAGAATTGAGCTTATTATCCGCAGGTTGCCGTTTTCCTGATTTAGATGCCATGGTAGAAATCGCTAGTACCAATGGGCGTAAGGTGTTGGGGTTAGAGGTTTAAGTGAGAAAAGACGGCGTATTATTTATACGCCGTTTTAATAGTTGTTCCCTTAGAACGATAGAATAATTTTGGCTGTTTGAGCATAGCGAGTTCCAAAATTATTCTATCGTTCTTAGTGAAAGGCTGGAAAAAGGCTTTTTCTAGGGGGCGTGTTTCTTTGTCTACTTTCTTTACACGAGTAAAGAAAGTAGGTCGCACGAATGTGCGAAATACATTTGTGAAGTCGGAGAAATAAAAGTGAAAAATAATTTAAAAACCCACCGCACTTTAACAATCTCATTGTACCAACTTGTCTCATTTTTTATTGAAACAACAATATTGAGTTATTTATTCTTTTGTGCTAACTGGTAACGCCAAACTGTCCAACTATAAACCACTAAGATAATGAAAACCACAATGGATACTAGCCAAATAGCATATTGTTGAAAGATTTTACAAGCCATTACACTAATGATTACCCCACAGATAAAACTGATAATAAGATAACTATAATTGACCGCAATATGCCTTAAATTCGCCTTTTTCTCTTGATGATATTCATACCAACTATTTAGCATTTTGCGATAATTTCCTGAGGCAACCATAACTGTATAGGGTTTGTCTTCAATTTTGCCGTCATTAAAGGTTTGCATAACTAATCCTGTACCAAATGCCAATAACGCCACTTGAATAAATGGAAGTCCCACTAGGAAAGGTACACATAAGCTAAACAACAAAAATAGCGTGATAGTATAGCTACGCCAATAGGCATTGTTGGCTTTTCGTTTTACCCTTGCCCCATAAACGAAGCCAAGGGTAAAAAACAGCAATGATTGTGCTTTAGCAAGAAATTCAGGAAAATTGCCATTGAGTAAATCATTTGCCATTAAAATAAAATTGCCTGTTTGTGTCGCCACTAATGATTGAAATTGTGAGTGGCTATAAACATCAGCTGAGCCACTAATAAATGCCAAAAGAATGGCAATCAGGCGGCTATCTTGTGGCATAACTTTTACTATATTTACCATATTACGAGTTAATTTTGGCTAAAATTAATTGGCTAAGTAAGTGAATATGCTCAGGTGTGCTATTGAGAGCAGGAATATAATGATAATCTTTTCCACCTGCTTGCAGGAAAATATCACGATTTTCTTCCGCAATTTCTTCTAGTGTTTCTAAACAATCAGTTGCAAACCCTGCACAAATCACTTGAATTGCATTGATCCCTTGTTGCGGTGCTTGCTGTAAAAATTCATCAGTATAAGGTTGTAGCCAAGGTTCTTTACCAAAACGTGATTGAAAGGTTAGGTTCCATTGGTGCTTATCCAGTCCTAATTTCTCTGCTACCGCTTGCGCTGTGGCTAAACAATGTTGGCGGTAATAATCGCCCTCTTGCTCGTAACGCACAGGAATACCATGGAAAGAAAACAATAAGAAATCCTTTAAACCTGTTTGGCTTATGCTATCCGCTAAGGCTTGAATATATTGCGGTTCAAGATGATAAGAATGAATAAAATCAAAAGGAGGAATATAGCGGTGTGTTTGTAAACTTTGTGCAAAAGCATCAAAGACCGAGGCGGTAGTGGTGCTACTATATTGAGGATAAAGCGGAAGTACAATGATTTGATCCACTTTTTGTTGCATTAGATTATCTACTCCTTGTTGCATACTGGGTTCGCCATAGGTCATCACAAGCTCTACTTGAGCTTGAATCCCTTGTTCAATTAAGGATTGCTGTAATAAGGTTTGTTGTTGGCGACCTATTGCTAATAAAGGCGAGCCTTTAGGTGTCCAAATACGTTGATAATTTTGCGCTACCCATTTACTACGTTTCGGTAAGATAAGCCCTTTCAAGATAGGTAGCCATTTCCAACGTGGTAAATCAATCACACGAGGATCGCTAAGAAACTGTTGTAAATAACGGCTCACTGCTTTTGCCGTTGGTTGAGCAGGGGTGCCAAGATTGGCTAATAAAATTCCAATTTTCTTTGTCATATTTTTATTACCGAAAGGGTTAAACGTGCTACACAGCAATGCTGTTGTTGCTCATCATAAACATCAATATGCCACACTTGCTGATTTTTGCCTAAACGGATTGGGCTAGCGGTAGCCTTGACTGAACCAGATTTTACAGGGCGTAAATGGCTAGCGTTAATTTCGCTTCCCACTGTGATAAATCCCTCCGCAACGCTACAAAATCCCGCCATAGATCCTACTGTTTCAGCAAGGGCAACCGTTAATCCACCATGTAATACGCCAAAAGGTTGTTTGGTATGTTGATTAACGGGCATTGTGGCGGTTAGGCTGTTATCATCTTTATGGCTAAAATAAATCCCTAAATGGCTGACAGCACAATGCTGATTAAATTGGTTCATTTGTTCAAGGGTATAATTTTTTTGCCAAATCATCTTGTTACCTCAAATAAACTGAGCAAGGCTTGCACAGGGTGTTTAGGCTGCCAATGTGCCATGCGTTTCACTTGACTACGGCAAGAATAGCCTGTTGCCAAGCAATAGGCAGGATCTTTATCCGCCAGCTTACTTGCCCAAGAGGATTGGTAAATTTGTTTTGACATGGCAATATGTTGGGTTTCATGCCCAAATGTCCCAGCCATGCCGCAACAACCGACTTTTTCAGTATTAAGTTGTTGATTAAACAAGGCAAAAATTTCTTGCCATTCTTTAGGACTATTCGGCATTGCGGTACTTTCCGTGCAATGTGGGAAAAGATACCAAGTGTGCGGGGTAAAAGTGCGGTGGTTTTTTAATTTATTTTTGAGTTCCCCATTATGCAGTTGAGTTTTGAGCCATTCGTGGGCGGTAAGCACATGAAAATCGCCGCGTTTATCGCCAAGAATTTCTTTGTATTCATCACGATAAGATAGCACTATGGCAGGATCAACCCCCACTAACGGCACACCAAAATGTGCCATTCTATTGAGAAAATCCGCTTGATTTTGGGCAGTTTTGGCAAAACGGGTAAGAAAGCCTTTAATGTGCTGTGCTTTGCCATTCGGTTTAAAAGGCAAGACCACAGGCTTGAAGCCAAGTTGTTGGCAAAGTTGCACAAAATCAGCCACCACTTTGGCATCATAATAAGAGGTAAAGGGATCTTGTACCACAAATAAAATTTTTTGTTTTTCCACCGCACTTAATTGCTCAAGTTGCTCAAGGGATAAACCTTGATACTGAATATTGACTAATTGCTGTTGCAATGAGGGGCTAGAAAGTTGCGGTAAATCCACCATACCTAGCATTTTTTCTGCCAAAGGAGCAACAAATTTTGCCCCAGTTAATAAATTAAATAATTTCGCTTGTTTTGCCATTAAGGGCGCAACATATTCCACATTTGCCACCACATAATCTTTTACTGGGCGTAAATAACGGCTATGGTAAAAATGGAAAAATTTTGCTCGGAAACTTGGCACATCAATCTTAATTGGACATTGACTGGCACAGGCTTTACAAGCCAAACAGGTATCCATTGCTTGTTTTACTTCATGGGAGAAATCATATTGTCCACGCCATTTTTGCAAAGAATAACGCACTTTTTTGACTAAATCGGTAAGTTTAATTTCTGTGTTGGCAAAATCTAATTGTTCAGGACGTACTTGCTGATTTGCCATAAGACGCAACCACTCACGAATGATCGCCGCTCGCCCTTTGGGAGAATAAAGACGATTTTTACTCACTTTCATAGACGGACACATGGCACTATGTACATCAAAATTAAAGCATAACCCATTACCATTACAATTTATTGCACCATGAAACTCTTGTTTCATTTGGATCGGAATTTGCCGATCAAAATCGGCTCGCATTGGCGAAAGAATAGAATAAAGTTCATCAGAGTTATTTAATGGCGTACAGATTTTACCGGGGTTTAAGCGATTGTCAGGATCAAATAGGGTTTTAATATAGCGAAGCTCTTGCCATAATTCAGGGGTAAAATAACGATCGCTGTATTGGGAACGCACACCTTTACCATGCTCGCCCCAAATTAAACCGCCATATTTCAGCGTAAGTTCAACCACTTGATCGGAAATCTGTTTAAACAGTTGTACCTGTTGTGGATCGCATAAATCAAGGGCAGGGCGAACATGTAACACCCCAGCGTCCACATGCCCAAACATACCATAATCTAATTGATGCTGATCCAATAAGCCACGAAATTCCGCAATATAATCTGCTAAATTTTCTGGCGGTACACAGGTATCTTCCACAAAAGGAATAGGCTTTGCATTTCCTTTGGCATTACCCAATAAGCCCACTGCTTTTTTTCGCATTGCATAAATACGTTCAATAGAGGCAAGATCAGAACACACTTGATAACCGATAATATCATCTTGTTGTTGAGCGATTTTTTGTTCTAATTGCTGACATAGATGCTTAACTTGTTTCTCTAATAGGGCTTGATTATTGCCAGCATATTCCACAATATTTAAGCCTAAAATAGGATCTTGTTTATCTTCTTGTAATAATTGTTGCACCGAATGCCAAATAATATCCTCTTTGGCTAAATTTAATACCTTAGAATCCACCGTTTCTACCGATAACGCATTGGCTTTCACCATAAAAGGGGCATTGCGTAAAGCGGAATCAAAGGAACGATATTTGATATTAATCAGCGTACGGTATTTGGGAATTGGGGTAAGATTAAGGGTTGCCTCGGCAATAAAGGCTAAAGAGCCTTCTGAACCTGTCAAAATACGGGTTAAATTAAATTCACTTTCATCATGATTAAACACATTTTTTAGATCATACCCTGTTAAAAAACGATTTAATTGTGGCAAATCTCGTAAAATTTGTGAACGTTTTTGTTTACAGTGTTGATAGACTTCTTGGTGTAAATGTTTGCCATAACGAGAAAGCGTGCTTTGCTCAAGTGCGGTATGAAAATCAGCTGTTTTTAATGCTTGAGTTTGTAACACTTCGCCATTCATTAGCACCGCTTTAAGGGCTAAAACATGATCGGAGGTTTTGCCATATTGCAATGAACCTTGCCCAGAGGCATCAGTATTGATCATACCACCAATGGTGGCTCGGTTACTGGTAGAAAGTTCAGGGGAAAAGAATAAACCATAGGGTTTAAGAAATTGATTTAATTGATCTTTTACTACGCCTGCTTGTACTCGTACCCAGCGTTGTTCAATATTCAATTCAAGAATATTGGTCATATAACGTGATAGATCAATAATGATATTATTATTGATCGCCTGCCCATTCGTCCCTGTTCCGCCCCCTCTTGGGGTAAAGGTTAAACTTTGATAGTTCTCTTTTTGGGCAAGTTTAGTAATAATAACAATATCAGCAATGGACTTTGGAAATAAAATGGCTTGAGGTAACTGCTGATAAACGCTGTTATCGGTAGCAAGGCTAAGGCGATCGGCATAATGAGTGGCAATATCACCAGCAAAATGTTGTTGAGATAACTCCGTTAAGTAATTACTGACTAAAGAAGATAATTGAGGTACATCTTGTAAACAGGGGATCATGACTATTACTCTAACAATACAATGATAATAAACAACGCATTGTTGCATTCTACCATAGGATTTTAGTTTTAAAATGCCAATCTGTCTAATCTACAAAATTAACAAAGATTTAATTTGCATATTGAATTAATGGTTAAATGAATAGATTTTAAGAGAATAATAAGGAAATTCATGATCTAAAATGCAATTTTATACAAAAATATACAATAATTTTCACTTCTTGATTTAAAAAAATTGATTTTCTGCTTTGTACAGGGGATAATAGGCGCTAACTTTTTGAAGTAGTACTTTTAGTTTTTTAGACTTTAAAGTTACTTATTAATTTCAAAAGGCAAAGGGAATCCATTTCAAACAGTTAGAGTTGCTATTATAATAAAAGTTCATTTTATTAGCATAGTTTTCTAACAGGTTGTAAGGATACACAATCAATCGGTTGTGTTTAGGTTTAGCTAATCTCAGCTGATACTTTAAATTTTAGATGACTAATTAAGAGGAACATCAAATGAAAAAAACTGCAATCGCATTAGCCGTTGCTGGTTTAGCAGTAGCATCTGTGGCTCAAGCAGCTCCACAGCCTAATACTTTTTATGTAGGTGCCAAAGCAGGTTGGGCATCTTTCCATGACGGTTTAGGACAATTTGAATCTGAAACTAATGGAACTAAACGTAATTCTGTAACCTATGGTGTATTTGGTGGTTATCAAATTACTGACAACTTTGCAGTAGAAGTAGGTTATGACGATTTTGGTCGTGCTAAATTCACTACTTATGGTCAAGTGGATTCTAAACATACTAACCATGGTGCGCATGTTAGCTTAAAAGCAAGTTATCCTGTACTTGAAGGTTTAGATGTGTATGCTCGTGTTGGTGCAGCATTAGTACGTTCAGACTACAAAATTTCTAAAGGTTTTGAATCTGATAATGCGTGGGGTTATCGTCAACATAGTTTAAAAACCTCTGCAGTATTTGCAGGTGGTTTAGAGTATAACTTACCATCATTACCACAATTAGCATTACGTGTTGAATATCAATGGTTAAATAATGTAGGTAAATTGGAAGATGCTGATGGTAATCGTGTAGATTATCGTCCAGATATCGGTTCTGTAAGTGCTGGTTTATCTTACCGTTTCGGTCAAACTCAACAACCAGTTGCACCTGAAATCGTAACTAAGACTTTTGCGTTTGATTCAGATGTATTATTCGCATTTGGCAAAGCAGACTTAAAAGATAGCTCAATTTCTTCACTTGACGGTGTTTACGGCGAAATCGCTAAATTCAATGCACCAGTGGTAAATGTTGCAGGTTATACTGACCGTATCGGTTCTGATGCTTACAACTTAAAATTATCACAACAACGTGCTGAAACTGTGGCTAATTACCTAGTATCTAAAGGTGTTGCTCCACAAACTATCAGCGCTACTGGTTATGGTAAAGCTAACCCTGTAACTGGCAACACTTGTGATGCCGTTAAAGGTCGTAAAGCATTAATCGCTTGTTTAGCACCAGACCGTCGTGTTGAAGTTTCTGTACAAGGATCTCAAACTATCGTTATGTAATAACGTTTAGGTCATAAAAAATCCCAGCTTAAGCTGGGATTTTTCATTTTATAGTCGTTTCACTTTAAAAATAGGTAGTTGTCTTTTGGGTTTCTATCAGCATACTTTTCAGATCACTATCCCATATCAATAATAGAATACATTTAATGCTGGTTCGAGGTTGTAGTATTGCTGACATTGTTGTTATTGAAAAGATAAGCAAATACAAAGTGCTAGATGTATTGGTTCAATCTAAACATCAGATGTAAACATTATACGGTTAATATTGAGGGTAATAATAACCGATTTAGATAAAGGCTTAGGCGAGTATTTAGGAAAACTTGCTGTTTTTCTAAGAAATTAATTAATCACTTTAAAGCCTTTGATTTGTTGTTTCACTATGTCAATTATGGCTGGGTCTAGTAAGCATGCTTTTTGAGCCAGTGCCAAATATTATTATGGATACTACTTTCTTTAAGCGAAATTTTAGTGTCTTAGTGTTAATGGATAGTTTTACAGCAAAAGTGATTTATCATCAAATCGTGAAAACAGAAAAAGATATTTATTATCAAGCAGCATTAAATCGCTTAAGAGAAAAAGAATATATTATTCAATCAATTACCTGCAATGATCGTCGTGGGTTATTAAAATAAATGTTCAATACATCTATTCAAATGTATCATTTTCATTTTGTTGCAATGGTAAAGAATAAAGAAAGTTAAGAAAAAAACATAAATTTCTAGTAGGAAAGGAATTAAAAGTCATTGTGAAAATATTAAAAGAAAGCCAAAAGCATGATTTTTTCGTCGTCTGCATTATTGGTATTTAAACAGCAATATTATTTGAATGAGCGCTCAGATAAATATAATAAAAAAACAATTTTCATTATAAACATAAAGAATTAAGATGGGCATTAGTGAGCATTAAATATTGAAAAAACAACAAATCGGTTAGAAGGTTTATTTAGTAAACTTAAGCGGAAAGTAATTAATCATAATGGATTAAGTAGAAAACATAATATTATGTTTATAAAGGATTTTTTAACAAAAATAGTTGCTAACAATTTGAGGAAATTATTATTAGCAACTATTTTGTTCATTACACCGATAGAAATAACTTAAGCAAAAAATAAATCAAAATCCTACCGCACTTTTGCGGGTATCAATGTAATATCTTTTTCAATTTATAATACCAATAACCATAACCGCAATGGATAGTGCGGTTAAAATCTTCAATGTTTTTAAAGGCTTCGCAATCAAGTCGGTAAATACTGTTACGATTAAGTTTTAATCCATTCGCTCCTTTTTTAGTGGTAACAAAGGTATCTACCCCGAGTTGTTTGAGGTAGTTTTTACTCGTTCGGCAACGTTGTCCCCAAGGATAAGCTAGTGCGGTAGCATTATAGCCTAGATATTGTTTTATAAGCCGTTGATTTTGTTCTATTTCATCACGAATATAAGCAAGAAATTGTTTTTTGCTTACAGGGCTAAAGTAATGTTTTTGCTGTTGTTTAAAATGCTGAGTGAGCCATAGCCGCCGTTGTTTTAAGGATTTTTGTTGAAATGCCTTTTGTTGTGTTATGTTTTGATACTTCGTTATAAAATCTTTATGTGGCAAATACCCTTTTACGGCAAGACGACTTCTAAATTTAAACAAGGGTAAGCCATTAAATTGTTGAGAATGTTGTTGTTTATGGTACAACCCTTTAAAAAATAGATTAAAACTTTCTCGTTTTAGATAATCAGAAGTTGTTTGATCGTAAAAACCTGTTACTTCAGTGTTTTTAGGAATGAGGCTATGTGAATGTGTATGTAGCTGAAAATCAATCAGTCCGCTGTTATACATTTCTTGAATTTGTTGCCAAGTTAAATAGTTATCATCAATATCAATATATTTGGTATTAAGAAATATGGTTGCTTTGAGATTAAATTGTTTAAGAATAGGGTAAGCAAGTTCATAATTGCTACGATAACCGTCATCAAAGGTAATTAATATGCTATTCGCAGGTAATTGGTAATTGTTGTCTTTAAGTTGTTGAAAGGTAAAGGTTTGGTAGTCTTTGAGTTTTTCCATTTGTTGAGCAAAATCTTGCACAAATACCCCATGCAAATTATTTTCAGGGTTGATGTGATGATACATTAAACAATGGATAAAGGCTTTTTTACGGCGAGCTAAGTATAAATATCCGCTTAATAAGATTAGGCTAATAATGAATAAAATCCACAACATAATAATTAATCGGCAAAAAATTGATGATTTTGGCGAAAGACTTCTAGAAATAATCCCAAAGGTGGTGTTGCGGAGCTTTCTGCTTGATAGTCCGCATTGTATTTTTGATAATTTCCTTTATTATCAATATGATACTGTGTCCCATTAGGGGTAATAATCACTTTCCAACGATAATTGCCAGCAATAACCCAATTAAATTGACGTTCTGGGGTAAATAGGTTTTCGCCTTGACTATAAGTATTTGCTGGGTTTTGTACCCCATAAAGGGGCAATAGTGTGGCTAGTAGATCAACATGGCTGGTAAGTTTATTAATTTTACCTACTGGCAAATGATCGCCATAGATAATCAAAGGCACTTGAATTTGCTGGCGAGAAAAGTTGTCTTGCTTTGCGTTGTTATTAAAGCTGTATCCATATTCTGCCGTAATGACCACAAGGGTATTTGAGCCAATTTGGCTTAATAATGGCGCTAGAGCTTGATCTAGTTTGTTTAATTCAGCGTAGTATGCCGTTGGCTCAAGGTTATTTGCAATGTTGAGATCCAAATAAGCAAAAAGGGGTTGTTGCTGAGTTAGGGCATTATGATACCATTGTTGTAAAGCTTGTATGGCTTCAATATCGGTTTGATTGGCTTGATTATGCACTGTTATTTGTTGCAAAATCCCTTGGCGAAATAAAAATTGGTTGAAGTTATTATCTGAAAATAAACCAATTTGATAATGCTGTTGTTGGGCTAATTGCAATAGCAATGAACCAAGATGGGCATTTAATAAACTATCCACATAGTTAGCGTTAAGTCCATAAAATAATCCGGCTAAGGCTGTATTGGCATTATTGCCTGTGCTGTAATGGTTAGTAAATTCACTCGCCTGACTAGCAAATTGATTTAGAGCAGGCATAGTTGTTGGGTCAATAGCATCATAACGTAAGCCTGCAATAGTAATAAATAAAATATTTTGTGCCTGATGAGCAGGATCAACTATTAAGGGCTGTTTAGGATAATCCAATTTTGCGGCATCTAATCGCCCTTGTTGTTGAATGGTTTGGCTATATTCTTGTTTATCTAGGAAGCCATGCTTTTGTAAAAATGAACGTGCGGTCATTGGGTAAGACAGCGGAAAATTTGATTTTTGCATGGTAATAGGGCGATAAAATACCGCATCAGCCCAAGTATAGATTAGGTGAGTAGCGATAAAACAGCCAAAGAAAAGAGGTGCTATCCAAGTTCGCCATTTTTGCCGATTTAAACTACGTAATTTATACCAAGACCAACGAGAAAAAACCATTTCAGTCAGCAGAATTAATGGCATAAAGGCAAAAAAGATTTGCCAGCTACGAGCTAACTCGCCGTTTTCAGGATTAACCAATAAATTCCATACTACAGAGGATAAGTGGAAATTAAATTCAGCAAAAACTTGGGTATCTATCAACAAAATACTGATACATAATGTGGCAATAATCACACTTAATCCACGAAAAGTGCGGTGATTTTTGACAATAAAACTAAGCGGAAAAATAATCAGCAAATAGAACGCAAACACCACAAAACTAAAATGTCCAAGTATGCTGATGAAAAAATAAACCCGTCCAAATAGAGTATCGGGCCAATCAATTAAAAAGGCATAGCGTGAGCCAATAATAATTGCCCAAATAATATTGAAAAAAGCAAACCAATGTCCCCACGAAATTTTTTGTGAGGTATCTTCTTTATATTGTCTGCTTACTTTAATCATTGAGTTGCTATTTCTCAGGTTGAACTGAATTGAGTAATGCCTTGGCAAAGGCTTGTGCTAAAGCGATTCGTTGCTGTTCACCAACATTATTTATCAGTAAATTTGAAGTCATATTGCCTAATAATATTAGTGATAAATCCACAGAGGCTTGATGTTTTTCTAACACAGCGATCATTTCTGCGAGTATATTGTTAATTTGTTGATCAGTATATTTTGATGTCTTTGCCATAATATTCTATATCATTTTCTTGAATCAATAACCCAACAATATTAGCATATTTTATTCCTGTTTTAGTTAAAAAAGTAGGAAGAATTGCATTATAATGCTAAAAATTTTTACTTATTTGAGAACCTTATTATTATGAGTATAAATGTTAAACAAATTGTCTTACACCAGTTAGTCCTTGCTAATCAAACGGAACAAGACAGCCAACAAGCGGAAAATCAATCGCCCTTAGATGTGCAATTACGACAAGAATTGCTACCTATTAATGCTGAAGTGCAACAAATGATGTTGCTATTGCATCAAGGTTACCAAAATAAAGCGAAAGGTTATGGGGTTTTCCAACCTTCTTCACTTTTTGCACAATGGTTAAATGGTTTATTAGAACAAGAGAAGGATTTTCTTACCTTTAGTCATCAATCAGCGAAGTTATTGGCAACGGAATTAAGCAAATATGCCTTTGCCGATAGTGGAACTTTTATTTTATGCCAATATAATTTTTTAGCTACTGAGTATTTATTTCTCGCCTTATTGGATAGCCGATCCAGTATGTTAGTGGACGATAATTTAGAAATTCATCGTACTCAATATTTAGACATTAACCAATTTGATATTGCTTGCCGCATTAATTTGACGGAATTACAAGTCAATGCAAATTCTAATCGTTACCTAACCTTTGTTAAGGGACGAGTGGGACGCAAAGTAAGTGACTTCTTTTTAGATTTTCTTGGTGCGGAAACAGGGCTTGATCCACAGCTACAAAATCAATGTTTATTGCAAGCGGTTGATGATTATTGTGAGCAAGGCGAGCTAAATAAAGAGCAAACTAGAGCAGTAAAAAAACAGGTTTTTGATTATTGCAAAGGACAAATAAATGCAGGCGATGAAATCGCTTTACGGGAACTTTCTGACAATATGCCGACTCTAAATCAACAGCCTTTTGCTGAGTTTACCGCACAACAAGATTATGGTTTAGAACAAAGCATACCACCAGTGCGTTCAGCGTTGAAAAGTTTAACCAAATTTTCAGGTTCAGGAAAAGGCATAACGATTAGCTTTGATGCCGCATTATTAAATTCTCGTATTTATTGGGACGCCAATACGGATACGCTTACCATAAAGGGTATTCCGCCAAATTTGCGTGATCAATTAGAGAAACAAAAAGATTAATTGGTGATAATTGGTTGGCTTTCAAACTAAGTTTAGGTATTATCAACAACAATATTTTATGATAACAAGGTAAAAGGTAAGATTTCTATGCAATTAAAACCCATGATCAGTGCCGTTTGTTTAGCTATGGCAGTAAGTGCTTGTTCCAGTGTGGATAAAATCGTTTATCGAATTGATGTGCCACAAGGAAATTATTTACAGTCTTACGAGGTTGAACAATTACGGGTAGGTATGAATGCGGAACAAGTTCAGTATTTATTAGGGACACCTGTTCTTACTGATCCTTTTAGTGCCACAACTTGGTATTATGTTTACCTTGAACAACGAGGCTATCAAAAACCTGATCAACATACATTAACCGTACATTTTGATAATAATCGTACTGTTACCAGTTTCCACCTAGATCGTCCATTACCTGATAGTGATCAAGTGTTTGAAAATAATACGATTATTGATGCTCAACCAGCAAAATCGCCTTGGTGGAAGTTTTGGTAATATAATCCTATTAAAATATTCCTAAAAATTGCCAGTTTGACTGGCGATTTTTTTGTATAGTCAATGAACATAAAAATACAAATGAAGTTAAGAAAAAAGCAAAATATCTCAAAAATAAATCGCACTTTGGATTGATAACATTTATAGTCGTCCCACTTTGAAATAAATAATACAGCGTTGGCACACCCTTGCCGTACTTTTGTTTGTGGCGTGTTGCTTTGTTTTATTTAAATTGAAACGACTATATTTAACCTATATTCAAAATATGTTCTTAATCCTTAATATCTTTTTTAACCCTTAAATAAATCACAAAGGTTAGCACACCCGATAAAAGCATTGCGGTAGCAGTAGAATAGAAAATATTACCTAAGCCTACCAATGGCGATACAATCGCTCCAGCAAAGAAAGGGAAAAAGCCTAATAATGCGGAGGCACTGCCAGCTTGTTCACGTTCGTTATCCATTGCAAGGGCAGAAATGGCGGGTAGAATAAAGCCAATAAATAATAACAGGGTAAATAAACCAAGTTCTACCAACCAAACGTTAATTTGCCCAATTAAAGCAATGGTTAGATAAATACAACTGCACAAAATTCCCAAGGCTCCCCAGTATAATGCCTGTTTATTGCTTATGCGACTACCAAAATTAGAGCCTAATAGCAATGCTGTTCCATTAGCGGCAAAGCAGAGACTAAAGGCAAAAGCGGAAAGTTGATAATGAGATTGCAAAATAAAGGGTGAGGCGGAAATATAAGCAAACATTGCGGCAAAAGCGATAGATTGCATCAATACATAGGTCATAAATAGAGGATTACGGAAGATTTTTCCGAAAACCGTAAAGCTGGCAAAAGTGCTGGTAGTTAAGCGTTTTTGTTCAATTAATGATTCATTTAAGCGAAAACAAATCACAAATAACACCACACCGATTAAGGTTAAGAAAGCAAAAATGCCTTGCCAATCAATATATTTTAATAAGAAACTACCGAGGATAGGCGACAATATTGGTGCCATTCCATTTACGGTCATTAATAAGCCAAAGAAACGGGTCATTTCTTTGCCATGATAGAGATCTGTTACCACCGCACGAGAGATCACTACACTGCCAGCTGCCGATAAACCTTGGATTGTGCGTAAAACAATGAAACTTTCAATATTGGGCGAGTAAATTAGCAAGAATGAACTTATAATGTAGATCGCCAAGGAAATCATTAGTGGTTTTTTGCGTCCAAATTTATCACTAATTGGTCCGAGTAATAATTGTCCTACTGATAAACCCAGCATTGCCGAGGTTAAACTGAGTTGGGTCATTGAAGTATGGGTGGCAAAATATTCAGCTAAATCAGGTAAAGCAGGCAAATACAAGTCCAATACAAAAGGACCGAAGGCGGATAATGTGCCTAATAATAACACCAAAAAGGCTTTGCTATTTGCTTTCATTTATTGTCCTTCTAAAGATGAAAAATGGGCTGATTATAAAGTAAATTTTGTTGTAATACTAATCTAGTCGTTCCACTTTGTCTTATTTTAAATTGGTACGACTATGTAAGTATTACTTGAAAAATTGACAGGGAAATAATGATTGAAAATATTCATATTTGGGAAAAATTATTCTAAAACTGACCGCACTTTAATACAAAGCCAATAACGCCTCCTTATCCTCTTTAAAAATCCCTGTATTTTGTTAAGCAGGATACATAATTTGTTTTCTTTGCCTTCGCTTAAATCCGACTCACATCAAACTGGCTTAAATCAATATGGGGATCGGTGTGATAAAAATCGCACAGTGCTTGTTGAAAAATGGCGGTACGTTTAGGTAATCCTTGTTCCGCATAATGCTTACTTGCTGATAAATGGCTTGTTTAAAAGGATTAGCATCGCCGGGATTGCCTGATAAATTATCGTGGCTAGCAAAAAAACGATAGCCAGCTGCGGTAGATAAAATCCATTCTATGGCTTGTGGCTTAACTTCTACTTTTTCAAATTCTCGTTGCTGTTCGGCACTACGTCCATCAGGTTCATACCAATACCCAAAATCCTCTAATTGTCGGCGAGCTTTGCCTGCTACGAGCCAATGGGAAATTTCATGTAAGGCACTGCTATAAAAGCCACGAGCGAAATAAATGCAATGATAAGGCTGTTGGGCATTAGCAGGAATATAAATAGGTTCATCGCCGCCTTTGACTAATTTGGTTTGGTATTGTTCCGCAAAGCATTGATTAAACAGTTGGATTAAATCTTGGTAATGGTGTTGCATTTGTTGTCCTATGATTGGAATAATAATGATTTAACCCCCACACTGGATAGGGTCAGTATGGGGGAAGAGGTTATTCACAAGGGATTAACCATTTAAACGGTTTAAATTTCTTAATGCTTCAATGCGTTTTTCTAATGGTGGGTGGCTCATAAACAGTGAGGCAATTCCACCACGTTTACCGTTAATGGCAAATGCCGCTAATTGCCCCTCTAATTGTTCAGGCTCGTGTAATTTTTGCAAACGTTGTAACGCCGCAATCATTTTTTCTTTGCCCACTAATTGGGCTGAGCCAGCATCCGCTTTAAATTCACGATAACGAGAGAACCACATTGCAATAATGCTAGCAAGAAAACCGAAGACTACTTCAAGTACCATTGCCACTAAGAAATAAGTGCCGTTGTTACTTTCGCCATCACGCCCACTGGATACGGCACGCGCGATTAAACGAGAAATAAAGATCACGAAAGTATTTAGTACCCCTTGCAATAAGGTCATCGTAACCATATCGCCACTTTTAATATGACTGACTTCGTGTGCCAATACCGCTTCAGCTTCATCACGAGTCATTTGGTTTAATAAGCCTGTACTTACTGCGACTAGGGAACTATTTTTGCTTGCCCCTGTGGCAAAGGCATTAACATCGGCAGAGTGATAAATTGCTACTTCTGGCATAGGTAAGCCTGCTTGTTGTGTTTGTTGGCGTACGGTTTCTACTAACCAACGTTCTTGTTCATTGGCAGGATTTTCAATCACTTGCGCTCCCACAGCACGTTTTGCCATGGTTTTGGATAAAAATAAGGAAATTAAAGATCCCGAGAAACCAAATAATGCCGCAAGAATTAATAGTCCCATGGCATCTTGCGATTGAATCCCCGTTAGACTCAAAATAATATTAAAAACAATAAGCACCGCCATATTGGTGGCTAAAAATAATAAAATACGCATCATAGCTAAAAAATCCTTTGTGGTTGGGTTGATAATCTTTCCTATAATGGTTATTAACTTGTTAAATTTCAAGAGGAAAAGGCATATTTTACAAATAGATTGCCATAATAATGGCATTTTCTCGCTCACCATTTGGGGTGGGGTAATAATTTTTGCGAATATCAATGTCATTAAAACCCATTTGCTGATAAAGATGATGGGCGATATGGTTAGATTGACGTACTTCTAACCAGAGTGTTGCAATGCCTTGTTGGCGTAATTGCTGAAATAAATGCTGTAATAATTGTTTACCCAATCCTTGCTGTTGCCAATCAGGGTGTACCGCCAGATTAAATAAGGTTGCCTCGTCTAATACGGTTTGGCAAATGGCAAATGCCACAATGCGATCTTGTTGGCTCAATTTGAGGTTAAGGTAATGTTTGCCTTGATTATTTTTTAATGTTCCTAATGACCAAGGTACAAGATGAGCTAATTGTTCAATATGATACAGTTGCTCAAAATCCTGTTCTTCTATGGCAGAAAGGGTAAATTCAGTGAGATTATTCATTATGTTATTCATCATTAGTTAAACTTTGATAAATATTTTGCCATAACTGTTGCTTGGCTTTGGCACTTTGCCGAAAGGTTTGCCAACTCGGCGATTGCCAAAATGGTGAGGTTTGTTGGCAAAGCGATTGGCTTTGCTCTATCTGTTGCGGATCATCAGTGAGTAACCAGTAAATTTTGTTGCTAGTAATAGATAAGTGAGCAAAATGTGAAAACTCAATGATTTGGCAATCTTGTGCTGAAATATTAATGGCACGAAAAATATCTTGTAATAGCACCGCACTTTTGGTTATTGTTTGATCACTAATGATGACTAAACGGATATTTTCAGCAATATTGACTTGAATTGCCCCCTTAAAAACCTCGGGGCGTTGTAACTGCCATTGGGTTATACCCATTTGTTGTAATAAAATATCACGCCGATGATTCATAGTATCTCAAGAAATTGCGGTTATGCTTAGGTTCGCTATTGTAAACAAATTTTTTGTGGAGAGTAAGAGGGCAGAGGCATATTGTTCTTTATTAATTTACTATATACTATCCTTTTCTCAAGCGAAAAGGATCTGTTGTGTTGTCATTAGAAAGCGAAGTATTACAACGTCATTTGAATTTTATTCAAGATAAATCAGTGTTAGTTGCAGGGGCAGTGAATGATGATTTTGCTCAACAATTATCCGCTTACACCCCTTCTGTTCGCCTTTGGTCTTGTTATTTTGATGATAAACAAGTCGCCCAAAGTGCGGTCAGTTTTTCTGCTGTTTTTACTCAAGATTTATCGGCTCAACCTGCCGATCTTATCCTTTATTATTGGAGCAAAAATAAGCAAGAAGTTCAGTTTCAGTTAATGCAATTATTAGCACAATCGCCACAAGGACAGCAAATACTTATTGTAGGCAATAACCGTTCAGGTGTGCGATCCGCAGAAAAAATGCTTGCCCCTTATGGCGAGATTGCCAAAATTGACTCGGCACGCCGTTGTAGCCTTTATCATTTTTGTTTAACCCAACAAGTCAGCGTTGATATAGCGGATTATTGGCATATTTACCAACATCACAAACTTACCCCACTAAAAATTTACAGTTTACCCGGGGTATTTAGTCGCCAAGCCCTTGACCAAGGAACAGAATTATTACTTTCCACCCTAACTCAACCCATTCAAGGTAAAGTATTGGATCTTGGTTGCGGGGCAGGCGTGATTGGCAGTTATATTCAGTACCATAACCCCAAAGTGGATTTATTAATGACCGATATTCATGCTATGGCATTAAGCTCGGCACAACGCACCTTAGCGGAAAATCATTTGCAAGGGCAAGTACAAGCCAGCAATGTTTTTTCTCATATTGAAGACAAATTTAATCTGATTATTTCTAATCCCCCTTTCCATGATGGTATAGATACAGATTATACGGCGGTAGAAAATCTTATTCGCCAAGCAAAACAATTTTTGTTTACAGGAGGCGAATTGCGTTTAGTGGCGAACAGTTTTTTACCTTATCCTGATTTATTAGATCAGTATTTTGGGCAGCATAAAGTATTGGCAAAAACAGGAAAATTTAAGGTTTATTCAGTGATCAAACATTAATTTAAGCATTGTCATAAAGGGTATTAATATTCTGTTTTGTTATTATTAATACCTATTAATTCTTTTTAATTATATATACCTTGCTTATAATTTGTTTCAGTAATTAAAAAACTAGAGTTTACTATGAACTGGCAATATATTGGCAATGTCTTACCTAAGTTTATTGATGCAACCCTGATTACCTTACATTTGGCATTTTGGGGCATTTTAGTTTCCTTAATTGTCGGTATCATTTGTGCGGTATTAACTACTTACAAAGTCAAAGTTCTCGCAAGCATTGCGAAAGGTTATATTGAAATTTCACGCAACACCCCTTTATTAATTCAAATTTTTTTCCTGTATTTCGGCTTATCAAAAATCGGCATAAAATTAGACGGTTTTACCTGCGGTGTCATTGGGTTAGGGTTTTTAGGTGGTAGTTATATGGCAGAAGCTATTCGTGCGGGGTTAGAAGCAGTAAGCAAAGGACAAATTGAATCCGCACTAAGTATAGGATTAACCCCCTTGCAAGCCTTCCGTTATGTGATCTTTCCCCAAGCCTTAGCGATAGCAACCCCAGCCATTGGGGCGAATTGTTTATTTTTAATGAAAGAAACCTCAGTTATTAGTGCCATTGCGGTAGCAGAATTAATGTTTATGGCAAAAGAAATTATTGGTATGGATTATAAAACGGACGAAGCATTATTTTTATTAGTGATCTTTTATTTAATCATTTTATTGCCAATGTCTATTTTTATCCGTTATTTAGAACGCCGGACAAGGAGAGCAAAATATGGGGCTTAGTATTTTGTTTGAAGGAAATAATTTAGAGCGTTTATTAATGGGATTATGGGTAACCGCAAAAATTGCCTTTGTATCCGTATTTTTTGCTTGTTTACTTGGTGTATTATTTGGCATTGTCATGACCAGTAAAAACCGTTTAATTGGTACTTTTTGTCGCTTATATTTAGAAACGGTACGGATAATTCCCTTGCTTGTACTACTTTTTATTACTTATTTTAGTGTAGCGAAATGGTTTAATACCCATTTAGACGGCGTGTTAGTGTGTATTTTGGTGTTTATTTTTTGGGGAACTGCAGAAATGGGCGATTTAGTGAGAGGTGCATTAACGTCCATAGAAAAGCATCAAGTAGAGTCCGCACAAGCACTTGGTTTAAATAACGCTCAGATTTTTATCTATATTTTATTACCACAAAGTTTAAAACGTGTTACACCGGGGGCGATTAATTTATTTACTCGAATGGTAAAAACCAGCTCATTGGCAATGCTAATTGGGGTATTAGAAGTGATTAAAGTGGGACAACAAATTATTGAAACTGCCTTATTTACTGATCCCTCGGCAGCTTTATGGATTTATGGGGTCATTTTTCTGCTTTATTTTATTATTTGTTATCCCTTATCTTTATTTTCACAACGATTAGAAAAACGCTGGGAAAGTTAATATGGCATTATTAGAAGTTAAAGAATTAGTAAAAAAATATGGAAAAGTAACCGCACTTCAAGGTATTAATTTAACTATTGAAAAAGGCGAAGTGGTGGTTATTTTAGGCCCGTCAGGTTGTGGCAAAAGTACGTTATTACGTTGTATTAATGGTTTAGAACCCATACAGAACGGACAGTTATTATTGCAAAATTATGGCGAACTTGGCAAAGATATTTCTTGGGTAGAGGCAAGACAACATATTGGCATGGTATTTCAAAGCTATGAACTTTTTGCCCATTTATCGGTGATTGATAATATTTTGCTTGGTCCATTAAAAGTACAAAAACGGCAACGTGCTGAAGCAGAAGCACAAGCGGATAGCTTATTAAAACGGGTAGGCTTATATGATCGTAAAAATGCTTACCCAAGGGAATTATCAGGGGGACAAAAACAGCGTATTGCCATTGTGCGTTCCCTATGTATGAATCCTGATATTATGCTATTTGATGAAGTTACCGCTGCTCTTGATCCTGAAATGGTCAGAGAAGTCTTAGACGTAGTACTTGGCTTAGCAAAAGAGGGAATGACAATGCTCATTGTTACCCATGAAATGTCCTTTGCCAGACAAGTTGCCAACCGAATTATCTTTATGGATAAAGGGCAAATTGTTGAACAATCTAGCCCAGAGCGTTTTTTCACGAATCCAGATTCAGATCGTGCAAAAGCATTTTTAAACATCTTAAATTATGAACCGAGAGGAATTGATTATGAACAAAATATTTAAAACCGCTACCGCACTACTTGCTACGGGATTACTTGCTACTTTAGTGGGTTGTGGCGATAAAGCAGATAATAATTCACTTTCTAGTCTTGAACAGCTAAAACAAGCGGATAAAGTGAGAATTGGGGTATTTAGCGATAAACCGCCATTTGGTTATGTTGATCAAAACGGTAAAAATCAAGGATTTGACGTAGAAATTGCCAAAGCCATTGGCAAAGATTTACTTGGCGATGAAAACAAAGTGGAATTTGTTTTAGTAGAAGCCGCTAACCGAGTGGAATATTTACAGTCTAATAAAGTAGATATTATTTTAGCGAATTTCACTGTTACCCCAGCACGTCAGGAAGTAGTAGATTTTGCTAAACCTTATATGCAAGTTGCTTTAGGGGTTGTTTCGCCAGAGGGCAAAGAAATTACCGATATTGAACAATTAAAAGATAAAACATTATTATTAAATAAAGGCACAACTGCTGATACTTATTTCACTAAAAATTACCCAGAAATTAAAACTTTAAAATTTGAGCAAAATACCGAAACTTTTGAAGCATTGCGTGATGGACGAGGCGATGCATTAGCTCACGATAATACCTTATTATTTGCTTGGGCAAAAGAAAATCCCGGTTATGTAGTGGGAATTAAAAATTTAGGTGAACAAGATTTTATCGCCCCAGCAGTAAAAAAAGGCGACACAGAATTACTTAATTGGCTTAATAATGAAATTGAAAAACTGGGTAAAGAAGGCGTATTAAAACAAGCCTATGATAAAACTTTATTACCTGTTTATGGTGATACAGTGAGCGAAAAAGAAGTATTAGTGGATTATTAATTAATAAGTGCGGTTGGAAAATAAAAAGTTTTAATCTAATTAGCTTAAGCGATTAATAAAAATCCCTAGTTTTGGCTAGGGATTTTGCTTTATTAAGAAGAATAAAAGTTATAGCTTGATTTTAATCACATATTTAAATGTTATTCTTATTACAAATTTGTAAAACATAATTAATTAAAATAAGAATGATACACCAACATATCCGCCAAGTTATCCGAACAAGGCTGTACAGTACGCATATATTTCTTAATATTTGCCCAAGTGCGTTCAATGGGATTAAGTTCTGGTGAATAAGGCACCAGTAGTAAGTAGTAAAATGTGATGTCCCCACTTATTCGCCATTGCTTGCAAAATACTCATCATTAACACTAAGACACTAAAATCTCACTTAAAGAAAGTAGTATCCATAATAATATTTAAATAAGTTGGTGTGGGTAAAATTAAGTTATTTTTCAGGGCTTTTGTGTAGATAGACGCAAGAAACGTAATCAACGCCTTGATAAGTCTTGTGTATTGGTATTCCGTCAACGAGCCACCAAACAAGCGGTAATAAAAGGCGCTGACCTTAGTATTGTTGCTTTAGCAAGAGAGGAAAATACCTAAAATATACTCAATTTAACTCGGCACTTAGGCAAGCCTAATAGTAAACTTTATACAGATGAAAATCCTGCTTATGATGATTTTGATTTATATATTGGAGGTGATTTTCATCTACCAACGATTAAAACAATTACTGCTTATGCACTATATGATTTCAGTTTTGATTATTTTGTTTACGAGCAAAGGACTGGTGTATTTCTATCCTGATGTATTGAGTATTCAAATTATTAGCACGGTTAATGCCGTTCTTTTTATGCTTGATATGACGGTACTATTTATTGGGGCAATATATCGCTTTGACAGCCTTAAAACAAAAATCAGCAATCAAGTCCAATTTGATTCATTACCCCTAATGCCAACGTTCGTGTTTTACCCAAGAATACTGTTATCTCCCTTAGCAACAGATATTCACGATAATTTTTGGCAACAGTATAAGAATCTCAAATAACCACTCTCTTTAAACTGACTTGTGGTAAGGGTAAATATTGCTTATTCGTCAGTTATAGAAGATTTATTGTGGGAACAAGATCTTGCCAGTCACAAAGCATCAACAAAAGTGATTCATTGAGCTAAAGGCTTTTGTTTTTAACGGTTGATTTTTGACTTTGTGCAACTGCTACATAATACCCGCTCTATAAGGCTTCAAGCCACTTTTTAGCAACCACTTTTATTACATCGAAAAAGATATTACATTGATTACTGCAAAAGTGCGGTAGGATTTTGATTTATTTTTTGCTTAAGGCATTTCTATCAGCATATCGCCACTAAAGTGGCGATATTTATATAAATTATTTTGATAATAAAATTAATGCTTTTTCGCCAAAACCTCACTACTGCGTAAGTATTCTTCACGATTAGGATCAACCAATTTTGATTTTTCAATCATTTTTTCAATGGTTACCCCTTGCACTAAAATTGAAAATAAGACTACGGCATAAGTTAATACCAACAATAAATCATGGACATCAATCCCCGTATCGCCAATAAAGGTTGTTCCTTTAGGAATAGATAACGCCATTGCCATAGACAAGCCGCCGCGTAACCCACCCCAAGTCAAAATTTTCAAGGTATAAGGGTTATATTGGCGAAAACGTTGCATCACTTTAAACGGTAACCATAGGCTTGCAAAACGAGCAAATAAACACATTGGAATCGCCAATAGCATCAACACAAAACCTTTGAAAGTAAAATCCACCAACAATAAAGCAAAACCGATCAGGAAAAACAGTAAGGAATTTAAGAAATGGTCGATCATTTCCCAAAAATGGTCTAAATAACGCTGACTTTGTTCAGAAAAGCCTTTTTGTCTTGTCCAATTTCCCACCATAATTCCCGCAACCACCATGGCTAATGCTCCTGATAAATGTAAAGCATTAGCCAACATAAAACCTGCGGTAGGAATAGTTAAGGTTAATAAAATCTCTAAACTTCCGTCATCAGTATTTGAAATCAATAAATGAGCAACAAATCCTAACACTAAGCCAAATAAAATACCGCCAATGGCTTCATGAAAAAATAAACCTAAAATGCCCGTTAACGTAGGTTCTTGCCCGCCAAAAGCAACAGTAAAGATTGTAATAAAGATCACTAACCCCACACCATCATTAAACAAAGACTCCCCTTCTACTTGCATAGATAAGCGTTTAGGCGCTTTGAGGTTTTTAATAATGGCTAAAACAGCAATAGGATCGGTAGGGGAAATCAAAGCCCCAAACAACATACAATAGATAAAATTTAAAGGTAAACCAATAAGATTGGCTCCAACATAAATTAATCCTCCCACAATAAAGGAAGAAGCGAGGGTTGAAAATAGGGAAAAGGTAGCAATTTCCCATTTTTGATCTTTCATTACGGGCAATTTTATCCCTAATGCCCCCGCAAACAACAAAAAGCCTAGAATACCGTTTAATAAGAAACTTTTAAAATCCAGTTCTTCCATTACGACTTTGGCTATGCTATCTAAATTAAACCAATTAAAATAGCCCAAAATAATTAAAATTAATGACCCCACCATTGCAGAGGCAGTGATAGCAATAGTTGATTGTATTTTATCGTTGATTTTACTGGTGACAAAGCCGAGTAAAATAGATAACGCCGATAAAAAACAAATATAGCTATAAATGCTCATAAATTAAACCTTAATAAAATCCAATTATTTTCCCATACTGACATTTCAATAAAACGTGTTAAACTGTCAATCATTGACACGAAGTTAAACTGAGTAAATATTGATGAAGTCCCTCTAAACATAGGCATTGAGGGCAGAGCGTAGTATAAGCAAAGTCGCACTATTTATAAAGATAAATCTTTTAAACACACAAAATGAATAAAATTAAAACCAGTATTTTGACGCTTTTAACCCTTATCGCTTTAATTATTATCTATTTATTCTATAGCTTTGACCTATATGAAACGCCTAAAATCAGTATGTCTGGACAAAATGATCAGAAATACTATCCCGTTGTGGCAAATTATGACCGCTTACTTTGCTATCAAGCTCGGCATACTTTTCCCATTCCCTTTCCTAATACTTTCAATATTCTGGTTTGGAATATTCATAAAGGCGAAGATAGTGGTTGGAAACCTGAATTGGAGAAATTAGCTCAACAAATGGAATTAGTCTTGTTGCAAGAGGCTTCAACAACACAAAATATTGCTCAACTGCTTAACCCTATTTTGCCCCATTCGTTGTATGCTCGTGCTTATTCTTATTTAAATAATGAAAGTGGCGTGAATACCCTCTCTAAAATCGCCCCTATGTCCTATTGTGTCGGTACAGAGTCAGAGCCTTGGATACAAGTCCCTAAAGTAGGTATTGCCACAGAATATTTTCTAGCGAATCATCATTCTTCATTATTGGTTATCAATTTGCATTTAGTGAATTTTGAATGGAATCTTAATAATTACAAAATCCAAGTAGAACGTATGTTTCAAATTATCAATGAACACCAAGGACCCATTATTTTGGCAGGGGATTTTAACACTTGGAATCATCATCGATTATCCCTTATTCGTGGCTTAGCTGAAAAATATCAGTTAAAGGAAGTGGGCTATACCAATGACGTGCGTAAGCGTTTTATGGGCAATCCCCTTGATCATGTCTTTGTACGAGGGATTAAAGTGGAAGAAGCAAAGGTCATCAGTACAGACAGTTCCGATCATAATCCATTATTATTAAAACTTAGCCTGCAATAATATAGTCGTTTCAATTTAAAATAAGACAAGGCGGCACGCCGAAGACAGTACAACAAGTACGGCGAGGCGTGCCAACACTGTATTATTTTAAAGTGGAATGACTATATAATCCTGAAAAATATCATCAAGATGCTTAATTAAACAATCTTGTCCAGCAATCTCTTCCTGTTGCCAAGCCTTTAATAAAATAGCGGGATTAAAACATTTTTGTGCAAGTTCCGCAACAGGCAAATAACTAATATGCCAAGGTTCACGCCCCATTTTAGTTTGCTTATCAGTTAAAAAAGGCAAAGTAAAATCAAAATGCGTTAAATTTTGCTGTAAAAACTCGCTAAGTTCGGCAAAATACCCCCCTTTTTCATATTCCCAAGGCTCTAGTTGCAAAGATTGATTGGCAGGTAATAAATCAGGATCAAAAATATCAATTTCTGTTCCCCAATGATGACGGCTCGCTCCGGGTAAAGCAGACCAACGCAAAATTGCCTGACATTTTTGCCAAGGGGATAAATCACTTAACACGATTGGCTCGCCATGATCATTATGCACTTTGCGTAAGCCAGCAAATTTTTCATTCCAAATGCGTTGTTGACGTTGAAAATCGCGAAAACTGCTGGCGGGTTGTAAATTAAACCCTGCTTTTTTTGCCTGTTGTTGCAAGGCTTGAAAGGCTTTATTGGCTTTTGGTTGCAAATAATGTTGAGTGGAAAAAAGGCAAGGCAAAGGTGCTAAATGAGTACGACTTTTGCCGGTCAACATTGCCCAATCAAAATCATGTTCTTTCATAAATACTTATTCAGTGGCAAATAAAGGCGATAACATAGCGAAATAAACTTGCCCCAAGGTCGCCAAATCTTGGCAACTCACACATTCATCAACTTTATGAATGGTCTTATTCAGCGGCCCTAACTCTACCACTTCCGCCCCCATTAACGCAATAAAACGCCCATCAGATGTGCCGCCACTGGTTTCTAATTTAGGCGTAATATTCGCCACTTGCTGTAAACTTTCAACCACCGCATTCACTAATTTACCCGGTTGCGTTAAAAAAGGTTTACCTGATAACCACCATTCAATGCGATAAGATAATCCATATTTATCCAATAATTCCGCCACTTTCTGCTTAATAATTTCATCAGTTACTTCAGTACAATAGCGTAAATTAAACTGCACATAAAGCTCACCGGGGATCACATTATTACTGCCTGTCCCCGCTTGAATATTGGCAATTTGCAAACTTGTCGGTGGAAAATAGGTATTGCCCTGATCCCATTGATACTGGCTTAATTCGGTCAAAAATGGCAAAGCCTTATGCACAGGATTATCCGCTAAATGGGGATAAGCCACATGCCCCTGCACCCCCTCAATATACAAGTTTCCTGTAATTGAACCACGCCGCCCATTTTTGACCACATCGCCTAATTGCTGGCTACTGGACGGCTCGCCTACCAAGCAATAATCAATTTTCTCGCCACGCTGCATTAAGGTTTCTACCACCCGTTTTGTGCCATCATGAGCTGCCGCTTCTTCATCAGAGGTTATCAATAACCCTAGCGTTCCCTTATGGTTAGGATTGCTTTTCACATATTGCTCCAACGCCACCACCATCGCCGCCAAAGAGCCTTTCATATCCGCCGCACCACGCCCATATAACATATCATCAATAATTTGTGCAGAAAATGGCGGATATTGCCATTGCGTTTCATCGCCTACTGGTACAACATCAGTATGCCCTGCAAAAGCCACCACAGGCTCGCCACTCCCATGGGTTGCCCATAAATTCAAGGTATCATTAAAAGGTAGCCATTCCAATTTAAAGCCCAAAGGGGCTAAACGATCAGCAATCAATTTTTGACAGCCCTGATCATCAGGGCTAATAGAAGGACGGCGAATTAACGCCTGTGCTAACGCAATAATCTCTGTTTTCATGCTTTTCTTTTCCTAAAAGTGCGGTGTTTTTTTGCAAAATTTTTAGTTAATAAAGGCTTGGCGATATGCCGCCTCATCAAAGCCAATTAACGCCAGGTTATCTTGCAAAATAATAGGACGTTTCATCAAAGTCGGCTGATCTAATAACAACTCAAGTGCGGTCTGTTTTGACAAATTTTCTTTCACGTCATCAGCCAAGTTACGCCAAGTGGTACTACGCTTATTAACTAAACTCTGCCAACCAAACGCCTTTTCTGCCAGCTCAATAAAAAGTGGCTCAATCCCATAAACACGATAATCATGTAACTTATGCTCAATTTGATGCTCCGCCAACCATTTCAAGGCTTTCTTTACCGTATCACAATTTTTAATCCCATAAACAATAATCATTATGTTCCCTTATCAATCCATAAAACAAAGCATTATACTAACGTTTTTTATAGGTAAATTAAAGAGATAAGGGAAAATTTGGCTATTTGTAAAATTATAAATGAGATGCTAATACCAAGTCCGCCTGTTCCAACACCATATCAATGGCTTGTTCTGACTGATCTATAGTGGGATTTGTATTTTGTCTTTGCTATAATTCACTTCATAAACTTTACCGATTAACTCCAACATCAATAGCGGTTTTTACCACTGGAATTGCCTTTTTATATCGTTTCATAAATGCTTTATAACCTTTTATAATTTGCTCATCAGGCTCAATTAAATTTAATGCTGTATTTGCAAAAATATAATTATCTAGATAATATTCTAAACTTTCATTTTGGTAAAGTTTATCAATAAAATTAGCAAGTAATGCTATACCCCAAGCACCGCCATTTGATGCTGTATTTGTTGTTGCAAGAGGGATATTTAATGCTGAGGCAAGAATCTTTTGAGCAACATTTTCTGTTTTAAAGATTCCTCCATGTCCCAAAATATGATTAATTTCCACTTTTTCCTGCTCTATTAAAATATCCATACCTAACTTCATTGCTGCAAATGCTGTATATAGTTGTACTCTAATAAAATTTGCTAAATTAAAATGTCCATGAGTCGGATGAATAAAAATTCTGCAGCCTTCAGATAATCCTAAATTGTGTTCACCTGATAAAAAACCATAAGATAATAAGTTTCCACAATCATTATCACCTTGTAATGCTTGAAGAAACAAAGTTTCATAAAGTTCTTCATTGTAAACAGTGATACCAAAATGTTGTAAGCATTCACTAAATAATGATACCCAACTATTAATATGCGATGAGCAATTATTTGAATGTGCCATTGCAACTAATTTTCCTGCTGGAGTTGTAACAATATCTAACTCAGAATATACTTGAGATAGAGGTTTATTCAATACAACCATAGCAAACGCTGATGTACCTGCCGAAATATTCCCCATCTTTTCCTTAATACAATTTGTAGCAATCATTCCTGTTCCAGCATCACCTTCTGGCGGACATAATGGAATACCAGCTTCTAAATACCCTGTGGGATCAAGTAACCTAGCTCCCTGTTTAGTTAATACGCCTGCGGGTTTCCCCGCAACGAGGACTTTAGGCAAAATATCTTTTAATTTCCAATTAAGTTTTAAGTTCGTAACTTTCCTTTCAAAAAGTTCTATCATTTTTTGATTATAAGAAAAATACTTGGTATCAATAGGAAACATTCCTGAGGCATCGCCAATTCCTAAACACTTTTCCCCAGTTAATTGCCAGTGGACATAACCAGATAATGTAGTTATATAATCAATTTTCTGAATATGAGGTTCATTATTCAATATCGCGTTATAAAGGTGCGCAATACTCCAACGCTGTGGAATAGGGTATTGAAACAAAGAGGTTAATTTATCTGCTGCTCTGGCAGTAATATTATTTCTCCAAGTCCTAAATGGAACGAGTTGATTTCCCTGTTTATCAAATGGTAAATAACCATGCATCATTGCACTTATTCCGATTGATTTTACCTTAATAATATTAGTGTGGTATTTATCTTTAACGGTTTTAACTAAATTAAGATATGACTCCTGTAATTTTTTCCATATTTCTTGTTGTGAATAAGTCCAAATATTATCAATAAAATCATTTTCCCACTCAGCAATACCAATAGCTAAGATTTTTCCTTTAGAATTAATCATAACAGATTTTATTCTTGTTGAGCCTAACTCTATTCCTATTATTGCTTGTCCGCTATCTATAATCTCTTTTTCTTTTTGCATAATCTTTTTACCTATATAGTTAATTATAATTTTTTTTGTAAGAGAGATTTATTTTGTAGAAAAATAAATAATATGAGTAGCATTCCCCATAAAATTAAGGTGATATAACTACTAATACCTAATATATTTAATCCACTTTCTATTATTTGTAGTAAAAACAAAGCGATAATTACGCCAATTATTTTCCCTTTGCCTCCATCAGGATTGATTCCCCCTAATACTGCAGCCAGGATTGAAATTAACAAATAAGAATCACCATATGATGCCTTGGCTGAATTTAGTTTTGCCATCATTAGTATAGCAGCAAAAAAACAGAGTAATGATGATAAAACATAAACTAATATAATTACTTTATCTGTATTAATTCCAGAATATAGCGTTGCTTTCTCGTTATTACCAATAAAGTAAATTTCTTTACCCAAAGTTGTTTTCTCAAAAATAAACCATACCAATAATGATAATAATGAAAAAACTACAATAGGAATAGGAATAAAAAATACTTCTAGTGTATTGATTGATAAAATTATATTTGGGAAATTAGCTATTGTAGAACCATTAGTAGTTAGGATATTTAAGCCATTAATCAGAGTCATTGTACCTAATGTGGCTAAAATAGGGGATACTTTGACTTTAGCAATTAATATTCCGTTAAATAGGCCAATAATAATCGCTAATAATAGTCCTATAGTAAAAGAAAAAGTAACGCCATATTGAGTAACAATATAAGCAATAATTAAAGAACAAGCATTCATTGTTGCGATAATTGATAAATTTATTCCACCTGTTAACATTGGAATAACCATTGCTAGCGTTAAAATACCTAATATTGGTATCTGGGTGGCAATAGATTGGAAGTTTGAAATTGACCAAAATATATTAGGAATTAATATACTGAATATAATTATAGTAATTAATAATAAAATTAATAAATATTTAATAGATAAATCAACCATTATTTTCATATGTTATTTCCTTTTGCTTTATATTGACTCCAAGCAGTTGCACTAATACTTAGAATAATAATGATTCCTGTAACAACAGTTTGCCAATATGAATCAATACGTAATAAATTCAGTCCATTTTGAATAACAGCAAGTAATATTACTCCAAGTATGATTCCAAATAATGATCCTCTTCCTCCGGATAAACTTGCTCCACCTAAAACAACCGCAGCTAGTACAGTTAATTCATAACCTAATAATGAATCAGGGGCAACAGATTGTAATGTATAAGATTGTACAATACCGGCTAAACTTGCCATTATTCCCATATATCCATAAACAAAAAGCTGTAGAAGAAAAATACTAAAACCAATTCTTGACGTTGCATCTTTATTACCACCTAACGCATAAATTTTTCTTCCTATACTTAATTTAACTGTAATGATATAGGTTAACAATACTGAAAATAATGCAACAAGTGCTTGCAAAGATATACCATATTCAAATCCATTTGCTGTTTCTGTTTTAAGGAAAATATATTCTTGAGAAAACCATTCTGGGTAATCATATAACCAAACTCCTTTACTAAAATATAACAGTGCACCATAAAATATATTTAATGTAGAAATCGTTATAATAATAGAAGGTACATTTGTTTTATTAATTATAATAGCATTAATAAATCCTAAAAATAATCCTACACTTATTGATATAAAAAACATAAAGATAAAACCAACATTATAATAGGAAATAAAGGAAATTGTAATATATTGTGTGATAATAGTAATTGCTGGAAAAGAAATATCAATTCCACCAGAAAGTAGAACTACAAACAGCCCGCAAGCTAAAATCATTAATATGGAGTAGTTATTTACCATATCATATATATTTTCAATGGATAAAAATTCATCAGTATATATAGCTAGTAGAAGTATTAAGAATAATACTACCATAGATAATATTTTATTATTAGTTATCTTCATAAATCACCCTATATATTTGTTGTTCTGTTGTATTGTGTGGACAAACTGAATCGATTATTTCCCCTTTTTTCATAATAAATATTCTATGGCTATTAAAATATGCTTCTTGTATTTCATCAGTAACAAATATCACAGAAATGCCTTGTTCAGATAGTTGCTTTATAATATTAAAAATACCTTCTTTATTAGCAATATCAACTCCTATTGTGGGAGAGTCAAGAATAATAATTTTAGGTGATATAGCTAACCATTTTGCAATGGAAACACGTTGAGCATTACCACCAGATAAGGTGTTTACTGCTAGATCTGAATCTGTTACTTTAATATTTAAAGACTGAATTAACTTATTACTGTATGTATAAGATCTATGTTTGCTAATAATTCCAAATTTATTACTAATCTTATTCAAAATAGTAGAAATAATATTATTATGTATAGACTCTTTCATGATTAATCCCGTTGTCATTCGGTCTTCTGATACATAAGCTATACCATTTTCTATTGCATCATTATTGTTTTTGAAAAATATAGATTTACCATTAAGTAAAATTTCACCAGAGTCATATTTTTTAAGCCCAAATAAACTTAGACATAATTCTGTTCTTCCTGATCCCAATAAGCCTATTAAGGAGATAATTTCTCCTTTATGTAAAGAAAAGTTAATTTTATTATATTGTTTGGATAGAGTTAAATCTTTAACTTCTAATACTTTTTCATTATGTTTGAAATTAGATAAAGGTAGCCTTTTTAATTTAATTTCTATTCCTGTCATCAAATATCCTAAACGATTTTCATCAATTTCAGAGACAGGATATTTACCGATAATATTACCATCTTTTATTACGACAACGTTGTCAGAAACACGCATAACTTCATTAAGTTTATGGCTCACAAAAATAATACTAATACCTTTGTTTTTTAATTTAACCACAGTATCTAGTAAATTTTTTACCTCTTTTTCAGTTAATGATGCCGTAGGTTCATCCATTATTAATAATTTAGCATTCTGTGCTAAAGCACGACAAATCGCAACTAATTGTTGTTGAGCAATACTTAATGTTTCTAGTACAGCATCTAAAGGTAAATCTATATTAATTTTCTCTATCGCTTGTTGTGCTATTTGATAAATAATCTTTTTTCTTATCCAACCAAATTTCCTATAATGATTAATGGCTATATTCTCTGCAACAGTTAAATTTGGAAATAATGCTAAATCTTGATAAATAACTTGAATTCCTTTTTCAATAGATTTTTTAGGTGTTAAATAATGAAAATTACTTGATCCTATTTGTATTTTAGCGCCTTCATCAGGCTGATAAACCCCCGACAATATTTTAATTAATGTAGATTTACCACAACCATTTTGGCCGGCTAAACAAAGTGCTTCACCATAATTTAATGAAAGATTTACATCATTTAATGCTTTTATTCCATTAAATGTTTTACTTACTTTACTAATCGCAATGAAAGCCATATTATTCTCCTATTGGCTATGGAGAATTCTCCATAGCACCAATATTATTAGTATAATTCATTAATATTTTCTTTCGTTACTCTTAACACATTATGAAATTGAAGCAAACGTTTTTCTTGATCAACTTTTGCCGAACCTATATTTGGAATAGAAAATCCTTCTTCAATTTTTTCTCCTTTTAATACTTTAGCTGCAACATAAGCTAACGCATATCCAGCACTTGCAGGATCATAAGTTATGCCCATAGTAATATCACCAGATTTAATTAATGAAGCTGCTTGAGAAGGAATCATCATTCCAAAAACATTTAATTTACCTTTTAATCGTTTTTCTTTTACAGCCAAACCTGCACCAATAGGTCCTTGCGAACCAAAAGAAATTACGGCTTTTAATTCAGGATACGCTTTAACTAAATCAAGTGTTGTACGTCTTGCATCATTGATATTTTCTGCGACAGGCATTCTACTCGTAACTTCAAACATTTCTGGATAATGTTTTTTCTGATAATTAATAAAAAGGTCTGCCCATAAATTATGCTGAGGTACCGTCAAACCACCAACATAAAGTACATACCCTCCTTTTCCTCCAATAGTTTTCGCTACTTCTTCAACATAATCTGCTGCAAATTGGGCATTATCAATAATTTCTATATCCCAATCAGCACTTGGTTGCCCAACAGATTCATTAGTTAAAATAACGATGCCATTTTGTTTAGCTTTTTTCAAAACAGGTTCTAAAGCATTTGCATCATTAGGTACAATAGAGATTGCATTGACTTTTTTAGCAATCAAATCTTCAATTAATTTTACCTGTTGAGGAGCATCTGTATTAGATGGGCCAACTTGATAAGCATTGACATTATTATCCTTACCAGCCTGAATAACGCCCCCTGCCATACGATTAAACCAAGGCATACCGTCAATTTTAGAAATATTTACTACTTCATAATCTGATGCTAGTGCAAAATGACTACAACAAGATAATAATAAAATAGAAAATAATTTCTTAAATACCATTTTATTCATAGGAAAATCCTCCTAACTAATACAATTTTTTCAATGAGCTAAAATCTGTTTATACCCTCGAAATCTATTTATAGCTAATTACATAACCTTAAGTTATAAATAAGTTTCTAGGCAAAATCATCTTATGTTAATGGGAAAGTAAAAGATATGTATTTTTGACGTGTAAGTATGGAAAATCCTGCTATACAAAATAAATTGAGAATTAGATCACATTTTTAACCGTTATTCCTTTCTATTTCTCGGAATTCTGATGGAGACATTCCAGTATGTTTCTTAAAAAGTTTAGAGAAATATAGCGAATCATCATATCCTAAAGAACGAGCTAAACTAGCAACGGAGATATTAGAAAAATGTAATAATTTTTTAGCAACTAAAATTCTTTGGTATTCTTTCCATTGCACAATACTAATCCCTAACGCATTCTTAAATAAATGAGATAAGCGTGAAGAAGACAAAAAAACAATACTTGCTAATTCATCAATGCTATTATTTTGTTCCAAATGTTCCAGAATATATTCACAAATAATCAAAACTCTTTGATCAATACTTGGTATACATTTAAGTTTTTCAATTGAAAAACACTTCATTAGTAAATATTCTAATAAAGTTGAAACAAGATCTTGCTTAACAATATGGCTTGATTTTAATTCAATTTCCACTTTACTGAATAATTGACTAATTTCTAAGAAACAATGTTGATTATTAATAAATATTTTCCCTATATGCTGCTGTGTATTCGACCAGTTTAACCATTTCAACCATTTAGGATCTGGATAAAAATAAATCCATTTATAATGCCAATATTGACTTTCATGATGTCTTTGATAACACTGCATAGCTTGTGGGGAAAATAACAATAGTTGTCCTTTCACTGCTTCAAATTTTTTCTTGCCATCAAATACCTCGCCTTTCCCGAAAGTAGTTAGCTGTAACATATACCCCTTCATACCTTCAGGTCTATCTACAATAAAATCAAGATAGTTTCCTTTTTCCCCTTGCGTTATTCCCGCAATCAATTCTGAATTAAAAGGATAATTTGGCAATAACAATGAATAATTTTTATACATAAAGCTACTCCATAATTGTTAGTGAGATAAATTTATCACTAATTTTATTTAAATTTAATAGCTAAATATTTTTACTTCTCATTTTATCCAAAATCCCCTATACTGCCATACATAGTCGGGGTGCTTAGTTATTCTTTTAACTTCGCTGAGAAAATACCCGTGAACCTGATTCAGTTAATACTGCCGTAGGAAACTAAGTATGCTTATCCCTTTCTTTTATTATTGCTCGCCTTATTTCTTAGTATTGACAATCTTTTCTTTCGTTCAATTTTGCAATAAGGACTTGCTATGCAATCTCAATTTTTAGCCAAAATTCGCCAGCAAAATCCGCTGATTCATAATCTTACCAATATCGTGGTTGCCAATTATAGTGCCAATGGTTTATTGGCTTTAGGGGCTTCGCCGTTGATGTCTGATAATGTGGCGGAAGTGGCGGATATTCAGCAATTTAATCGTGGTTTAGTGATTAATATTGGTACGTTATTTAGCAAAGGGGTGGAGGCGATGATTTTAGCGGGTAAAACCGCAAATCAACAGCATATTCCTGTAGTGCTTGATCCTGTGGGCGTGGCGGCAACGGCTTATCGTCGTGAAACCATTGATAGTTTGCTTGCCGAAGTGAAATTTGCGGTGATTCGAGGCAATGCTGGCGAATTGGCGTGTATTGCTGGGGAACAGTGGCAAAGTAAAGGGGTTGATGCTGGGCAAGGCAATGGCGATTTAATTGCCATTGCACAGCGTGTCGCCCAACAATATCAATGTGTGGTAGCAATCAGTGGGGCAACCGATGTGATTAGTAACGGTGCCAATACCGCTTTAGTTCACAATGGAACGCCGATGTTTCCCAAAATTACAGGGTCTGGCTGTTTGTTGAGTGCGGTTTGCGCGGCTTTTGTGGCGGTGGCTAATCCCTCTCAATATTTTGCGGCAACCCTTGAGGCTTGTACGGTTTATGCGATTGCAGGGGAACTTGCCGCCCAGCCTCTCCAGCCTACCCAATATGGGCAATTTAATATGGCATTATTAGATCAACTTGGTGCAATCAATGCTGAACAAATTACGCAATATGGGAGGGTAGATTATGTCTAAGATGGCACAAGCATTAACCATTGCTGGCTCAGATAGTGGCGGTGGTGCAGGCATTCAGGCGGATTTAAAAACTTTCCAAATGCGTCAGGTTTTTGGCACTTCGGTGATTACGGCGGTAACCGCCCAAAATACGCTTGGTGTGTTTGATATTCATACCATTCCTTGTGGCAATATTGAGGCGCAACTCCAAGCCATTGCCCAAGATTTTCAGATTAACGCCTTTAAAGTGGGTATGCTCGGTTGCGCGGAGATTATTGAGTGTGTGGCTCGCCAATTAAAGCAATATCGTTTTGGGTATTTTGTGCTTGATCCTGTGATGATTGCCAAAGGTGGCGCGCCCTTGCTACAACAAAATGCCATTGATGCCTTAATTCAGCATTTACTGCCTCTTGCCGATGTAATTACCCCAAATATTCCAGAGGCGGAAACTTTAACGGGGATTAACATTAACGATCAACAAAGTGTGCAACAAGCGGCACACCAATTACAAAAAATGGGTTGTCAAAATGTCATTATAAAAGGGGGGCATTATCTTCATTCGCAAAGTGAGGAGTGCCAAGACTGGATTTTTACCCCTACAGAACAATTTAGCCTCACTACGCCGCGCATTGACACGCCCCATACCCATGGCACAGGTTGCACATTTTCTGCCTGTTTAACCGCCGAACTTGCCAAAGGGCAACCTTTAACACAAGCCATTAAAACCGCCAAAGCCTTTATTACCGCCGCCATTGCCCAACCCCTCAATATTGGTCAAGGGCATGGGCCAACTAACCATTGGGCTTATCAGGAGGCATAATGCAAACCAAACTTTCTCTTTATTTTGTCGCTGGTAGCCAAGACTTTCGCCATTTCACTGGCAACCCTTGCGAACATTTTCTCAATACCTTAAACCAAGCCTTGCAAGCAGGCATTAGTTGCTTTCAATTTCGTGATAAAGGGGCATTTTCTCTTGCCGCGCAACCACAGCAACAAAAACAGCTCGCCATTCAATGCCGAGATTTATGTCGTCAATACCAAGTCCCCTTTATCATCAATGATGACGTCAACTTAGCAATAGCGATTGAAGCCGATGGTATTCACGTTGGGCAGACCGATACCTCTATCGCAGAAATTAAACGCAAAACTGACCGCACTTTTATACTAGGCTTATCCATTAACACCTTATCCCAAGCCTTAGCCAGCGATAATAACCCAGATATTGATTATTTTGGTGTTGGGCCGATTTTTCCTACTCAATCCAAAGAAGATCCCAAACCCGTGGTAGGCTTAAACTTCATTCAACAGCTTAGACAAGCAGGGATAAAAAAGCCTATTGTCGCCATTGGTGGCATCAAACACCCTCAAGATTGTCGCTACCTACGTCAAACTGGGGCTAATGGTATTGCTGTCATTTCCGCCATTAGCCAATCCCCCAACATCGCCCAAAGCGTGCAACAACTACTTACCACCTAAGGAGGAAATATGACCTTTCAACAACTCAAACAACAATGCCCATATTGGCAAGACTATATCAACCACCCCTTTGTTCAACAACTGCGTCAAGGCACCCTCCCTCTCGCCAACTTTCGTTACTATTTACAACAAGATTATCTTTTTCTCCTTCAATTCACCCGCACTTGGGGCTTAGCCGTTTATAAAAGCGACAATCTTGCCGATATGCGCGCCGCTCAACAGGGCATTAACGCTATGCTTGACCAAGAAATTCAACTGCATATCCAATATTGCCAGCAATACGGCGTAACCGAACAACAGCTCCAACAACTTGAAGAACACCCTGCCTGCATCGCCTACACGCGCTATGTCTTAGACTGTGGCTTAACAGGCACACTCACCGAATTACACACCGCCCTCGCCCCTTGCATACTGGGCTACGCCGAAATTGGCAAACAGGCAGCCACCCAAAGCCCAGCGAACAACCCTTACCAAAGCTGGATTGATATGTACGCCAGCCAAGACTACCAAACCGCCGCCCAACAAGCGGAAAACACCCTAAACCGCTTACTCGCACAACCTCATCAGCAAAACAAAATCCAACAGATTTTTAACACAGCGGTAAGAATGGAAATCGCTTTTTGGCAAATGGGGTTAGAAAATAAAGTTGAAGAGGAATAATATAGTCATTTCAATTTAAAATAAGACAAGTGGCAAGCCGAATTACCAAAAGTACAGTGGGTTTGCCAATGCTATATTATGGTTAATTAAAATAAGAATGATACACTAACATATCCGCCAAGTTACCCGAACAAAGTAGTACAGCACGCATATATCTCTTAATATTTGCCCAAGTGCATTCAATGGGATGAAGTTCTGGCGAATAAGGTGTCAGCGGTAAAATATGGTGTTCCCGCTTATTTGCCATTACTTGCAAAATACCCATTCTATGAAAACATGCATTATCCAAAATAATGACTGATTTCTGTGTGAATGAGGGGAGTAAAGTACGCTCAAACCAAGCTTCAAAAAAACTACTAATCATAGTGTTTTGATACACCATAGGACAACTAATTTATGTCCGATTTGGGATGTAACCAAGGATAAACGTTGATATTTTCTTCCTCTGGCTTTGGCTTTAACCTTTTGCCTTTTGGACTACGTGTATTGTGGCGAAAGAGATAAGTATCGATCTTCTGTTTCATCAAGATAAACCTGTTGATAATCAGTAAATTGCGCTAATTGTGTCAAATAAAGTGCGATTTTTTTGGGCTTGTTCTTTATATGTTGTGGACTTTTTTACGTGCTATTACTCATCTTTTGAATGTATAAAAAACGCAGAGGCTGAATAATTGAGATGTTAAGTAATTTCATAAAGGTAGGCATCAGGGGGTTGTTCTACATAACTCATCAGTTTTTTCCTATCTAATTTGATGGCATTTTGCCCTGTCTCTCGGTGTTTTAAGTTACCTGTTTGTTTTTCAAGTTAAGCCAGCGATAAAGTGTTGGACGTGCGATACCATAAACGTTAGCGATTTGACTGGTATTGTTGCATTGGGCGTAAAGCTTTAATGCTTTTTTTCGTAGATCTATTGAGTATGCCATTTTTGCCTGAGAAAATTAGTTGTTGTAACATTTTATTATGAATTAACTATAGCATGCCGAAAACAGCGATTTTTTCATTTTCCCTGCAGCCTCACGCCCTCGTTTTCCTTCCTTACACTACAAAAATAATTTTTATCTAGTTTAACTTCGCCTTCAAAAACATCGTTAGCTTGTAGGATAAGATGATAGCAAACCACTTGGAGAATTTTACGGTAAAAAATGCCGAAGAATTAGGATTTATTCCTAATAAATCAACCACTGCTCTTGCCATCACTTCAAGAACAAAAAATTCAAGGAACTTTAACTGTACTTTTTTTAATTTACAATGAGTTATCCTAATTTTTCAGTTATCATAACTGCTAATCTAATACAGCACCTAAAAATAATTAGCTCCCACATTTTTGTCTACTACACCTATATTTTGGGTTAAGTCATGATAAAATCAAATCTCGTCCAGTGCCGATAGGTTTCTCCTGCCTTTAACATTCCACCTAATGCTTGCCATTCTTGATGATTGGGGGTGTCTGGTAGGGCTTGGGTTTCTAGGGCAATGCCAGCGTAATCTTGATAATAACCGCCCTGTCGTTGTGCTGTGCCAGATAAATAATTGCCTGTATAAACCTGCAATGCGGGCTGTGAGGTGTAAAGCTGTAATTGTAGGCTTTTATCAGGAGCGAGTAAACTGGCGACAGGTTGGTTTTCAATATGGCGTTGATTGAGTAAAAAAGCGTGATCATAGCCTTTGGTAAGTTGTTGTTCTCCTTGTAAAAAATCTTGAGCAATGGTTTTCATTTGACGAAAATCAAAACTAGTGTTGTTTACCGAGGTTAAAGCTGCTGAGGGTATGCCTTGTTGATCCACTGGCAAATAATAATCCGCATTGATTTGTAAATAATGTTGACGTATATCTTCGCTTTGTTGCCCATTTAGCAAATTAAAATAAGCGTGATTAGTTAAACTTAATGGCGTATCTTGATCACTATAAGCAGAATATTCAATCTCTAGCCAATTTTGTTGGCTTAAATGATAAACAACGCTTGCTTGTACATTGCCACGAAATCCTTGATCCCCATCGGGGGAAAATAAGGAAAATTTTGCAAAATTCTGACCGCACTTTTCTATTTGCCAATAACGTTTATCAAAGCCTATCGGTCCTCCATGTAATTGATGTTCTCCTTGATTCGCCTCTAACTGAATGCATTGCCCTTGCCAATAAAATTGGCTATGGGCAATACGATTGGCATAACGTCCTATGCTTGCCCCTAAATAAGCAGATTGCTGATCGTATTGTTCTGGCGGACAACCCAGCAACACTTCTCGATAATTACCCTGTACAAGCAGTTGACAAGAAAGCCAAGTTGCCCCCCAATCCATTAGACTAATCTGCATACCTTTCTTATTGTTCAAAGTAATAATATTAGGATTTAGCATAGCCTTACCCCTTGGTAAGCCTGGCAAACGTAAAAATCTTCTTTTAAACCTGTTTGCCGTTGATAATTATCCGCAATGATTTTACGCACTGCCTCAACCTTATGCTGTGGCGCTAATGCCACTACACAACCGCCAAAACCGCCACCAGTCATTCTTGCTCCCCCTTCATTGCCAATGGCAAGTTGTGCCAATTCAACGAGATAATCTATTTGTGGTACGGTAATCTCAAAATCATCACGCATAGAATCGTGGGATTGTGCCATTAGCTTGCCTAACTGTAATAAATCCCCTTGTTGTAATGCCTGTACCACCGCCAATACTCGCTGATTTTCGCTAATAACATGTTTGGCTCGTTTCGCCATTTGCATATCCAATGCCTTTAATTCTTGTTCTCGTTGTTCAAATTGAGCGAGCGAAACGTCACGCAAAGCGTTTACACCAAAAAATTGTGCCGCCTGTTCACATTGTTGTCGCCGTTGGTTATATTCGCCATTAACCAAATCATGCTTAACATGGGAATTAATAATCATCACTGCAAGTTCTTGGGGAACAGGAACGGGCTGAATGGCGAGAGAACGACAATCAATCATTAATAGGTGATCCTGTTGCCCTAAAGCGGAAATTAATTGATCCATATTGCCACAATTTGCCCCCACAAATTGGTTTTCCGCTTGTTGCCCAATTAGCGCTAATTGAGTATCCGTTAAAGGCAATTCCCCCAGTTGCTGACAAAATTTTGCCACTGCCACTTCAAGGGAAGCGGAAGAACTTAGCCCCGCCGATAAAGGAACGTCACCACAAATCACTAAATTTGCCCCTTGCTTAAACTGTGGACAATGCTGTTGAATAAATTTAACCACACCTCGCACATAACCTGTCCATTTTTGTTCTATAACAGGCAAGATTGGTTCCTTCAGGGAAAAACAATCCCATTGTTCAAAATCAGCCGCATACACCTTGAATTGGTAATCATCACGTTTCTCCCCCACCACCGCTGTACCATAATTAATAGCACAAGGCATTACAAAGCCATCATTATAATCAGTGTGTTCGCCAATAATATTTACCCGTCCCGGGGCATACACTGCTAAATTTGCTGTACGATGAAATTGTTGGCGAAATACTTGTTTTGCACGTTCAACTTGTTGCATACCTTATTCCTTTTATTAAATATTTATTGCTCTTTATAATGTTTATCACTTAGCGATCTTAAGCGTTCTGCCGCTTGCTCTGCGGTAAGATCTCGCTGACTTTCTGCCAGCATTTCATAACCCACCATAAATTTTCTTACCGTTGCACTGCGTAATAAAGGCGGATAAAAATGGGCGTGTAATTGCCAATGGCGATTATCCTGTTGATTAAAAGGCGCACCATGAAAGCCCATAGAATAAGGAAAAGAGGTTTGAAATAAATTATCATAACGGCTGGTGAGTTTTTTTAATGCTAAGGCAAGATCTCGTTGTTGGACTGGCGCGAGTTGGGTTAATTGTTGGATAGGACTTTTTGGCAATAATAGGGTTTCAAAAGGCCAAACTGCCCAATAAGGCACAACGGCAACCCAATGCTCGGTATTTACAACAAGGCGTTGTTTTAACTCCAGTTCCATTTGAACATAATCTAACAGCATCACTGAACCTTGCTGCTCAAAATAAGCTCGTTGAGTACGATCCTCTTTGACAATTTCATTAGGTAAAAAACTGTTTGCCCAAATTTGCCCATGGGGGTGTGGATTAGAACAGCCCATTGCCGCCCCTTTATTTTCAAAAATCTGCACCCACGGGTAACGTTGCCCTAATTCATTTAATTGTTGTTGCCAAGTGTCAATCACCGCCTCAATTTCGGCTAAGGACAAAAGGGGTAAGGTTTTGCTGTGATCAGGCGAAAAACAAATCACTCGGCTTTCTCCTTGAGCAAGTGCGGTCTGAAATAAAAAATTTTTGGCTGGTAGCGGTGTTGGTGTATCTGTCATTAATGCCGAAAAATCATTTTTAAACACAAAAGGTTGTTGATAATCTGGGTTGCGTTCTCCTGTAATACGTTGATTAGTTGGGCATAAATAACAATGGGGATCGTAACTTGGGATTTCTTGTTGCTCCATTTTTTCTTGTTGACCTTGCCAAGGGCGTTTAGCACGATGAGGAGACACTAATACCCATTGATCAGTAAGTGGGTTATAACGGCGATGAGGGTGTTCGGTAGGATCAAATAATGTCTGTTGCATAGCCTGTCCTCGTTTAAAAGCAACGAAATGAAAACGATTACAAAATGTCATCATAAGATAACAATATTTTTTGCAATAAACTGTTAGCTCGATCACAAAATCATATTTATCATTGCTTCCTTGAATAATTTTTTGTGAGCTAGCTTAGATTTTTCACAGTAAAGGTTTTCATCTTTAGTCCAAATTCACTATGATACCCATAAAATGTTGAGCCAAAAATCAAGGAACAAACCATGATTACCATCAAAGAGGTTGCCAAACAAGCGGGTGTTTCTGTTGCCACTGTTTCACGCGTATTAAATAATCACTCGTCCGCTAGCCCACGTTCTCGCCAAGCGGTACTTAAGGCAGTTCAACAATTAGGTTATCAACCCAATGCCAATGCACAAGCCTTAGCCTCACAAACGAATAGTACCATTGGGGTTGTGGTTACTGACGTTACCGATGCTTTTTTTGCTATTTTGGTCAAAGCGGTGGATCAAGTGGCTGAGCAATACCATAAAAATATTTTAATCGGCATTGGTTATCATAATGCTGAAAAAGAGAGGGAAGCGATAGAAACCTTGATTCGTAAACGTTGTAGCTGTTTGGTAGTTCACTCAAAAGCCTTAGATGATCATACCCTTGCCCAATATTTACAGCAAATACCGGGTATGGTTATCATTAATCGTACCATTCCCCACTATGAACAACGTTGCGTAAGTTTAGATAATCAAAAAGGCACATTTTTAGCCACAGAAAGCCTTATTCAACTAGGGCATAAACATATTGCTTATATTGGTTCTAGCCATAAAATTACCGATGAAAAAGAACGTTACCGAGGTTATGTTAATGCCTTATCCCATTATCATTTGCCATTAATTGATTATGCCGTCGCCCAAGGTTCGCCTGATTTTGAAGGTGGCGAACAAGCGATGATTCATTTATTAAGTTACAACAAAAATCTTTCTGCGGTTGTTGCTTATAATGACAGTATGGCAGCGGGTGCATTGTCAGTATTGCATGAAAACAACATTAAAGTACCACAGCAATTTTCAGTGGTTGGTTTTGATGATATGCCTATCGCTCGTTATCTTATCCCCAAACTTACTACCATTCGTTATCCTATTGATTTAATGGCAAATTATGCTGCTAAATTAGCGTTAAGTTTAGTCTATCAAGAAATCAAAGTAAATCGCCCTATCCAATTTAATCCGACTTTAGTACGCCGTTTTTCGTTAGCAAGCCCACATTCGGAGACACAGACATAAACAGTAGCCATATACCCATAAAATTTGTGAGCTAGCTTACAAATTTACAATTTATTTCTGTAATCGTTTTCATAATGTGAAAGAGATCACATTATTTTAACAATAAACAGCGTATGCTAAATACGCAATTTAGCATTGACCTTTGAGTATCAATTAGGGAGAACCCATTATGAAAAAAGCATTACTCAGCACCCTCGCATTATCTGTTGGTTTAAGCTTAACCTTGAGTACAGTGGCAGAAGCGAAAACCCGTATTGGCGTAACCATTTATAAATACGATGATCCATTTATGACCCTGATGCGTGATGAAATTCGCAAAGAGGCAGGAAATTATCCGCAAATTGAATTATTAATGAATGATTCTCAAAATCAGCAAGGTGTGCAAAATGACCAAGTGGACACCATTATTTCTCGTGGTGTTAAAGCCCTTGCCATTAATTTAGTCGATCCAAATGCCGCCCCTACCATTATCGCTAAAGCTAAATTAGAAAATTTACCTGTGGTTTTCTTTAATAAAGATCCAGGACCTCGTGCTATTGGTAGCTATGAACAAGCCTATTATGTCGGCACAGATCCAAAAGAATCAGGTATTATTCAAGGCGACTTAATCGCTAAACAATGGAAAGCCAATCCCGATTTAGACCTTAACAAGGACGGTAAATTACAATATGTGTTACTCAAAGGGGAATTAGGACACCCTGATGCGGAGGCGCGTACACGTTATGTGATTGAAGAATTAAATCGCCAAGGCATTCAAACGGAAGAATTGTTCTTAGCGGGAGCAGAATGGGATACCGCTAAAGCTAAAGATATTGTGGATTCTTGGCTATCTGGACCGAAAAAAGACCAAATTGAGGTCATTATTTCCAATAATGATGGTATGGCATTAGGGGCTTTAGAAGCCACCAAAGCACAAGGTAAAAAATTACCAATCTTTGGCGTTGATGCCTTACCTCGAGCTTTAGAATTAATTAAATCTGGCGAACTAGCGGGAACAGTGTTAAATGATGGTGTTAGCCAAGGTAAAGCCGTTGTACAACTCTCCCAAAATCTTGCCGCTGGCAAAAACCCAACGGAAGGAACACAATGGCAACTTGAGGAACGTGTAGTACGTATTCCTTATGTTGGCGTAGATAAAGATAATTTAGCGGAGTTCCTAAAATAATAGAAACAAACTGAGGGGAATTTCTCCCCTCGTTTATTGAACCTTTAATAACTTTATTGAGATTGACCTATGATAACTCAATCTGTTCCACAAGGAGAAATCTTACTCACAATGACCAATGTGAGTAAATCCTTTCCCGGGGTTAAAGCCCTTGATAAAGCCAATTTAACTGTACGATCTCATTCAGTCCACGCCTTAATGGGAGAAAATGGTGCAGGAAAATCCACTTTGTTAAAATGCCTATTTGGTATCTATGCCAAAGACGAGGGGGATATTTTATTTCTGGGGAAACCTGTTGATTTTAAAACCTCAAAAGAAGCTTTAGAAAACGGTATCTCTATGGTGCATCAAGAACTCAATCTTGTTCGCCAAACCACTGTGATGGATAACCTTTGGCTAGGACGTTATCCAACCAAAGGCTTATTTGTGGATCATAGTAAAATGTATCAAGAGACCAAAGCCATTTTTGATGAATTAGATATTCATATTGATCCCAAAGAAAAAGTCGGCAAACTATCCGTATCACAAATGCAAATGATCGAGATTGCTAAAGCCTTTTCTTATAATGCCAAAATTGTGATTATGGACGAACCGACATCATCACTTTCAGAGAAAGAAGTGGCCCATTTATTTAAAATTATTGATAAATTAAAACAACGCGGCTGCGGTATCATCTATATTTCCCATAAAATGGACGAAATTTTTAAGATTTGTGATGAAATTACCATTTTACGCGATGGCAAATGGATTAACACTGTTCCTGTCGCTAGTTCTACTATGGATAGCATTGTGGCGATGATGGTAGGACGAGAACTTACCCAACGTTTCCCAGAAAAAACCAATCAACCGAAAGAAGTGGTGCTTGAAGTAGAACATCTTACAGCGAAAAATCAACCCTCTATTCAAGAGGTATCTTTTCAATTACGCAAAGGCGAAATTCTAGGAATTGCAGGGCTTGTGGGGGCAAAACGTACTGATATAGTAGAAACCATTTTTGGTGTGCGTGAACGAGCAAGCGGGCAAATTAAACTGCATGGAAAAATAATGAAAAATCGCACCGCACTTGAAGCAATTAATAATGGTTTTGCCTTAGTTACCGAAGAAAGACGTTCAACGGGGATTTATGCCAACTTAAACATTGAATTTAATTCGCTAATTTCCAATATGAAATCTTATTTAACCAAATTTGGGTTATTAAGTAATAAGAAAATGAAAAGCGATACCCAATGGGTGATTGATGCAATGAATGTTAAAACACCATCACATCGCACCAACATTGGCTCATTATCAGGGGGAAATCAGCAAAAAGTGGTTATTGGACGTTGGTTATTAACACAACCTGAAATTCTGATGCTTGATGAACCAACAAGGGGGATTGATATTGGTGCTAAATTTGAAATTTATCAATTAATTATTGATCTCGCTAAAAAAGATAAAGCGATCATTATGATTTCTTCTGAAATGCCTGAATTATTAGGGGTTACCGATAGAATTTTGGTAATGAGTAACGGTAAAGTCGCTGGTATCGTAGAAACCGCCAAAACGTCCCAAGAAGAAATTTTACAGCTTGCTGCCAAATATTTATAAGGAAAATAATTATGTCAGGGTTCACAACCAATAAGTCATTAGACTTTTTCAAACAAAATGCCATTTATTTTGTGCTACTGATTTTACTTCTTTTCATTATTGCACAAGATCCTTCTTTTCTAAGTTTAAGGAATTTTAGTAATATCCTTACCCAATCCTCTGTTCGCTTAATTATTGCCTTAGGAGTAGCGGGTTTATTAGTAACGCAGGGGACGGATCTTTCCGCTGGACGACAAGTCGGGCTTGCAGCGGTTATCTCTGCCACCTTGCTACAAGGTATGGATAGCTTTAATAAAGTCTTTCCTGACTTAGGCGAAATTCCAATTCCAGTGGTTATTCTTATTGTATGTGCCATTGGTGCAATTATTGGTATGCTCAATGGCTTAGTCATTGCTTACCTCAATGTTACCCCTTTTATCGCCACCATGGGAACAATGATTATCGTCTATGGCATTAATTCACTTTACTATGACTCAGTAGGCGGTTCTCCTATTTCAGGCTTTACTGAAGGCTTTTCTACTTTCGCACAAGGCTATTTTACCCTAGGCACATTCCGCCTGTCCTATATCACCATTTATGCCACGATCGCTGCAATTCTCGTCTGGATTTTATGGAACAAAACTCGCTTTGGTAAAAATATCTTTGCTATCGGTGGTAATCCCGAAGCCGCTCGTGTTTCAGGTGTCAATGTTGCTCGCAACTTAGTGGCAATTTATATGATTGCAGGCATGTTCTATGCCTTTGGTGGTATGCTAGAAGCTGGGCGAATTGGTAGTGCAACCAATAATTTAGGCTTTATGTATGAATTAGATGCTATTGCCGCTTGCGTTGTGGGAGGTGTTTCATTTGCAGGTGGTGTAGGTACGGTTATCGGCGTTATCACAGGGGTCATTATTTTCACTGTTATTAACTATGGTTTATCCTATATTGGCGTAAGCCCTTACTGGCAATATATCATCAAAGGTAGCATTATTATTCTTGCAGTGGCGATTGATTCCTTAAAATACGCTAAGAAAAAATAAAGCTCAAAAAAAGTATAGTCGTTTCAATTTCAAATAAGACAAGGCGGTACGGCGAGACGTACCAATACTGTATCATTTTAAAGTGGAGCGACTATAAAAAATCTGTACTTATTTAAGTACAGATTTTTTTATGAATTAACGTCTTGGTTGCATTTTACTATGCCCTTGCTGTTGCATTGGTGCACCACCGCCCATACCGCCACCTTGATGAGGCGGATTCCACCATGGAAATAAACAACAAGCATTTAAAAATAATGTCAACGTCAACACTGTTGTCATTGATAACCACTTTTTCATAATATTTTCCTTTTTGTATTATCAAAGTATAGTCGTTTCAATTTAAAATGAGACAAGGCGGTACGCCGAAGACAGTACAAGTAGTACGGCGAGGCGTACCAACGCTGTATCATTTTAAAGTGGGACGACTATATCAGTATATCCGAGCAAACTTAAAGCAAATATAGCATTCATTAAAATAAAGCAAGAGTAAGAAAAGACTATGTTTATTTTTTAATTATAGTCATTTCATTTTAAAATAATACGGTGTTGGCATATCTACTTTGTACTGCATTCAGCGTATCACTAAATTGAAACGCTATAAAAATAGCATAAAAAATATTAACTAAATTGAATATTTATTATTTGAATAATGATAAAAAGGATAAAGATTGAAATGGCGCACCCGAAAGGATTCGAACCTTTGACCGCTCGGTTCGTAGCCGAGTACTCTATCCAGCTGAGCTACGGGTGCGTTGTGTGAAATTCTGTAAACCGCTCATTGAACCATATTTATTCTAGAGTAAAAAATAAAATGGCGCACCCGAAAGGATTCGAACCTTTGACCGCTCGGTTCGTAGCCGAGTACTCTATCCAGCTGAGCTACGGGTGCTCTGAGTAAATGGCGGTGAGAGAGGGATTCGAACCCTCGATGGAGTTTTTGACCCCATACTCCCTTAGCAGGGGAGCGCCTTCAGCCTCTCGGCCATCTCACCGCAATCGGTTTGTGGGCGGTATAATACTTTCTTTTGAAAATAAGTCAAACCCTTTTTTTACACTTTTAATTTGTTTGACTGATTTATCTACAAAAATATCATTTTTTGTTTAAAATCGCCCGCAGATTAGCAAAATTACGTTCGGCTTTTTGTTGACGTTGTTGCTCGGTTAATGCAGGTTTATCATGTTCCCACTGTAAATCATCTTGCGGTAACTCTAACAAAAAACGGCTCGGTTGCGGTTTAATTAATTCGCCAAACTGACGGCGTTCTTTGCATAGAGTAAAGGTTAAACTTTGCTGGGCTCGGGTAATACCCACATAAGCCAACCGCCGTTCTTCCTCTACATTATCTTCATCAATGCTGGTTTGGTGTGGTAAAATTCCCTCTTCCATACCAATTAAATAAACGTGAGGAAATTCTAATCCCTTTGAGGCATGTAGGGTCATTAATTGCACTTGATCACTTTCATCATCGTCTTCATTGCGTTCCAGCATATCTCGCAATGTCAAACGAGTAACCACTTGATTTAAGGTTAAAGGTTCATTAAATTCGTCGCCCTTTAACATATCGGCAACCCATTCAAACAATGTAGCGACATTACGAGCCTGCATTTCCGCCATTTTGGGGCTATTAGCTTGTTCATACAAATATTCTTCATATTGCAACCCGGCCAACATGGATTTTACCGCACGCTCAGGCTCAGAGCGCAATATTTCATCATTCAATTCCACAATCCAGCGAGCAAATTTTTGCAGCGCATCATAGGCTCTTGGCGTAACAAATTGAACTAATTCCGCAGCAAAAATGGCTTCAAATAAACTGATTTGCTTTTGCTGAGCTAACTCCCCTAGCTTTTGCAAGGTTACAGCCCCAATTTCACGTTTAGGTGTATTTACAATACGCAAAAATGCCGCTTCATCGTCTTGATTTACGAGCAAACGTAAATATGCCATCATATCCTTAATTTCTGCCCGAGAAAAAAAGGACGTTCCTCCCGAAATTTTATAAGGAATTCGGTTTTGCATTAACATTTTTTCTAGTAAACGAGATTGATGATTACCACGATAAAGAATGGCATAATCCTTATATTTGGTTTTATGGGAAAAGCGATGAGCAATTAACTCGCCTACCACACGCTCCGCTTCATGCTCTTCATTTTTTGCCTCAATAACTTGCAATAATTCGCCTTGAGTTAAATTAGAAAATAATTTCTTGCTAAAAATATGCTCATTATTTTCAATTAAAATATTGGCACTATGCAAAATCCGCTGGGTGGAACGATAATTTTGCTCAAGTTTAATGACCTGTAGACTTGGAAAATCATCACGCAATCGCATAATATTTTGCGGTTTTGCCCCCCGCCAAGAATAAATGGATTGATCATCATCACCCACTACGGTAAAACAAGCTCGCTCGCCCACCAATAATTTAATCAATTCATACTGGCTGGTATTGGTATCCTGATATTCATCAACCAACAAATAACGAATTTTTTGTTGCCATTTTGACCGAACTTCTTCATTTTGCCGTAATAATAGCGTGGGCAACATAATCAAATCATCAAAGTCCAAGGCATTATAGGCTCGCATTTGTTGTGCATAACGCTGATAACATTGAGCAAAATATTGCTGTTTAGGCTCTTGAGCAAGCGATAAAGCCTGTTCTGGCAAAATCAAATCATTTTTCCAATAAGAAATTTTTGACACCAAAGTACGTAAAAAGTCCTTATATTCCTCGCCTAACTTATTCTCTACCTCGCTGGTCAATTCTTTTAATAACGCCAACTGATCCTGTTCATCAAACAAGGTAATACTGCTTTTTAACCCTAAATGACGATGCTCACGCTTAATTAAATCAAACCCTAAGGTATGAAATGTGGAAACAATTAATCCTCTGCTTTGCGACTTACCAATAGAATGTGCCACTCGTTCTCGCATTTCTCTAGCGGCTTTATTAGTAAAGGTAACTGCCGCAATTTGGCGTGGTAAATAGCCACAATTTGCTACCAAATGGGCAATTTTATTGATAATAACGCGCGTTTTCCCCGAACCTGCTCCTGCCAAAACAAGGCAAGCTCCATTGACACTTTCAACAGCTTGTTGTTGTTGTGAATTTAATTTCATCATCATTTATCTTGTACTAACACATAAGGCAATAACGCCGTATCCAATAAAAAAGAAAGGGGTAAATCTAAAATAGGCAAGCCCCATTTTTTCGCCATGGCAAGATCATATTTCGTCCCCGCATAAGCCCCATAAGGCTCATTAGGATTAATCAAACTCACGATAGTGCCACAACCCGATAAGCTAAAAAGTGCGGTCAATATAAGAAAAATTTTTTTCATTACAAACCTTCGCTTAAAAAAGAATGGAGGTTATTATAGAGGATCTTTAGTACTTACTTCATCTTGTTTTTACTGCGTCCAAAATATTTTAAAGAGGAAGAAAGATACTTGAATTTTTTCCCAATAAGCCACATTATAGAACCAGATTTTAAAATAAAACAGAGGGAAAATCAGACGATATGAACGCCATTCAATACCTAATCTTAACCATTATGGGGCTTTATGCCTTTATCTTGATTTTACGCACTTGGTTACAATATTGCCGAGTGGATTTTTATAATCCTATTTCTCAAACCATTGTTAAACTCACTCAACCAGTGTTAAGTCCTTTACGCAAAATTATCCCTAGCTTAAATAATATTGATTTAGCAGCACTTTTTGTGGCTTTTATCCTTTGTTCATTAAAATACCCTGTCTTAAATTTTCTTGTGGGGCAAACTACAATAAACTGGGGCTTAGCATTGCTTATTGGGGCATTAAGCGTGGTAAAAACCTTTGGCGAGCTGATCTTTTGGGCAATTTTAATTCGCGCGATTATGAGCTGGTTTAGTGGTGGTAATAGCCAAGCTGAATATTTACTCTATCAAATTACAGAACCTTTATTAGCCCCAATTCGCCGGATTTTACCCCGTACAGGTATGATTGATTTCTCAGTGATGATACTGGGCTTTATTCTAATTTTTGCCAATAAATTAGGTTATGATTTTTTTGGTACATTATGGTTATTGGCTTGATTATAGTCGTTCCGCTTTAAAATGATACAGCGTTGGTACGCTTCGCCGTACTACTTGTACTGTTTTCGGCGTACCGCCTTGTCTCATTTTAAATAAAAATGGTTATATAGTCGTTCCATTTTAAAACGGTGTAATGAACAAAATAGTTGCTAATAATAATTTTTCCAAGTTGTTAGCAACTCTTTTTATTAAAAAATCCTTTATAAACATAATATTACTCTCTCTGCTTAACCCATTATGATTAATTAATTTTCGCTTAAGTTCACTAAATAAGTATTCTAACCGGTTTGTTGTTTTTTCAGTATTTAATTCCGCATGTTTTTCAAAGGTAAATAAATATTTTTCCGACCATAGTAGGTAATTGATTGAATAATATAGCCTTTTTTTCTTAACAGATTTAATGCTGTTTGATAATAAATCTCTTTTTCTATTTTCACAATTTGATGATACATCACTTTTCCTATGAGACTATCCATTAACACTAACACACCAAAATCTCGCTTAAAGAAAGTTGTATCCATAATAATATTTAAATGTATTGATAGAGGGGGAAGTTGTTTTAGGGGCTTTATCAATATCTCTTTGGATTGTTTTAACAGAACATTGATATTTAATTGCAAGCTCTTTATATGTTTGTTTTCCTTGAGAATAATGAAGCCAAATTTCAGAGAGATTTAATTTATTTTGAAAGATAAAGGCTTTATTACAATGATGGCATTTATAGCGTTGAATATTATTTTGAGTGCCATATTCAGATTTAGGCAAAAAGGACAAGTTTTTTGTTCATTTTCAAAAAAGTGAGTTAAGGCCTTGCACTATAAGGCTTAAACTCTCTTTTTTCCCCATATTTTTGACCATTACACTGAAAATCAGTTGCCCAACGTGCGAAACAGGAAAAATCGGCGACCTAACCGAAAATATTTTAAAAATCAACCGCACTTATACCGTTATATTATCCAAGCTATTTTATTACTTGATAACAAGGTACATAATCTTCGCCGCCCGGTAATTTCATACGATGTTGTACCACAAAATCTTGTAACACTTGATCCACTTTTTCCATTAGATGTTTATCGCCATGCAGTTTAAAAGGCCCATATTGTTCAATTTGGTCAATGCTGTCTGGTTTGATATTGCCTGCCACAATGCCAGAAAATACTCGGCGTAAGTTAGCGATTAAACTCATTGTGGATTGTTCAAGATGTAAATCTAGGCTTTCCATATTTTGGTGCGTAGGAATAAAAGGTAATTGAAATTCCTCTGGAATTTTTAATGACCAGTTAAAGCCGTAGGAATCGTTATTGGCTTGTCGCTGTTGCTTGATAAGGTGCATAGATTGACGCATTTTTTGGGCAACGGTTTCAGGATCATCAATAATAATTTCATAGAGTTGTTGCACCTCTTTACCAAAAATCTCCGCCACAAAACGATCAATGGTAGCAAAATAATCTTGGCTTTCTTTTGGACCTGTTAGGATTAATGGCAGATGTAGGTCTTTGTTAGCAGGGTTCAGTTTGATCCCTAAAATATAGAGAAATTCTTCAAATGTGCCGGGACCCCCGGGGAAAATAATAATACCATGCCCCATACGCACAAACGCCTCTAAACGTTTTTCAATATCTGGCATAATAATTAATTCGGTAACAATCGGATTAGGTGGCTCAGAGGCAATAATAGAAGGTTCAGTAATACCAATAAAACGGTTGTTTTTATAGCGTTGGTTAGCGTGTCCAATGGCAGCTCCTTTCATTGGGGCTTCCATTACACCGGGTCCACAGCCAGTAACAATATTTAATTCACGCAAGCCTAATTCCAATCCCACTGCACGACAATATTGGTATTCAATTTGGTTAATGGAATGTCCGCCCCAACAAACGATTAAGTTTGGTGCTTCGCCTACAATTAAGGCTTTGGCATTACGTAAAATGGCAAAAACTTGGTTGGTAATGTATTTGCTATCTTGTTGATTAGTGGGGTTAAGGCGTTGACTTAGTACATTAACAAATAAAATATCACGTAATACAGCAAACAGATGATATTGGATATTGCGGATCATTTGATTATCCACAAAAGCATCAGCAGGGGGATTGTGTAGTTCAAGGCTGACACCACGTTCTCGGGCAATAAGATGAATATCAAAATCAGGGTATTTTCCCAATAGTTCACGGCTATCATCAGTAACCGCCCCTGAATTGAGTACCGCTAAAGAACAGTTGCGGTAAAGGGTATATAAATCCGATTTGGCTTTGGCAAGCAGTTCCACTTCCAAATGCGAAAGCTGATCCATACTGCCTTTGGGATTAACGTAATGAATAGACATAATACTCCTTTTGTTTGCTTAATTATTGACGAGCGAGCCTTAAGTTTAACGGAATTTCCTCAAAATTTGAACGGAATGGGTTAATATCTAAGCCCCCTCGCCGAGTATAACGGGCGTAAACTGTCAATTTTTCAGGGCGAGCGAAGTGCATAATATCGTGAAAAATCCGTTCAACGCATTGTTCGTGAAATTCGTTATGTTGGCGGAATGAAATAATATAACGCAATAAAGGCTCAGGTTGAATTTTGTCGCCAATATAATGAATTTGTAATGAGCCCCAGTCAGGTTGTTGGGTAATCAGGCAATTTGATTTGAGTAAATGGCTGACGAGATATTCTTCAACTTTTTGCCCTTTAAGGGTGCAATGCTGTAAGTAATTGGCATTGAATTGATAATTTTCAATATGAATATCTTGTTCATCAATACAAGTGCCTTGTAGTTGATGAATGGTTTGCCCTGTGAAATCATGAAGTTTGTGTAGCTTTACCCTTACTTCGCCTTTGGCACAATGTGCTAAATCTTGAGCGAGAGTCTGTTCTAGGGCTTGCATATTGGCAAATTTATGTTGATTAAGGCTATTGAGGTAAAGTTTAAAACTTTTGGATTCAATCAAATTTTGTGAGCGAAAATCAAGCTGAATATCGCCAATGGCAACTTGTGGCAATCCTTGGGGATTAAGCCAAGAAATTTCAAACGCTGTCCAGAGATCAGCCCCATAGCGAAAGGGAAGTTGTTTTTCAATCCCTAAAGCGGAACGGTTTAGTTGACGAGGCACAGCTTGTAATAATTGTGGATCATAGTGATGTTCATATTGGGTGTGGGCTTGTCCGAGTTTGAGTTGATCTAATGAATGATGTTGATAGGTCATAAATATCCTTGTTCCCCTTTATAGTCATTCCACTTTAAAATGATACAGCGTTGGCACGCCTTGCCTTATTCTAAATTGAAACAATGATAATTCCAAGATAAGTTAGAAATCAGGCGGCAAGTGTCGCATTTAAAATAAAATTGTTCAAATAATGGGCTTGCAAGTCGCCAAGATTGTTGGCATTTGGGGCAACAACGCTGTTGCTCGCTGGCAAGATCCTGTCCGCCAAGCCGATAAAGATAATAATAAGTGGGAATATGAGTAAGTTGCTCAATTTGTTGCACAAGGGCATAGCCATGTTTTGCCAGCGGGCTATCAAGCTGACAAAGTTGATGTAAAGCTTGGCTTTCTAATACCGCCCCATTCATTTGTAATTGATCGCAGGCTTGCCAGTTTTCTTGCCATTTAATGATATCCATACTCAAGTGCGGTTGGTTTTTTAATTGTTTATAAAGCGGAATGGGGAGAAAATTGTCGCCACTGTGCAAGGGCGAGCTGGTGTGTAAGTAAGTGGTGTAAAGCATTTGCCACGAGGGCGTAGCCTGAAAACAGCTTTGATCAGAATTGAGATCATCAGCCACAATTTGTAGGCTATCAAGTTGCAATCCCTTTTGTTCCGCTTGGGCAAGGGCTTGATTAACCAATAGGTTATTGTTTTCACTGAGCAAGCTACTTTGTTCAGGACAAATCACTCGCAAGCCGATACCTAAGACTTTCTCTTGTTCAGCATTAAATAGGGGGATTTCTCGCCCAATAATTTGCCCATTATAACGCCATTGTTCCACAACTTGATTAACAGCATAATGTTGTGGCGAGGACAGTGGTGTTTTGCCTTGATAAGCAAAAAACACGTCAGTAACATACATAAATTTTCCTTGTGTAGGCAGATAAGGGAACATAATGGCAATGGCACTTTCTGCCATTTGCCTTTGCTTGTAATGGGCGAAGATTAAAGGATTTTATGGCGTGAGTAAACCCATTAGATAAATAAATCAATAATTTGTTGGGCTTGTTCAATGTAATCCTTTTGTTGATGTTGGATAAGATGTAATAAGTAATATAACTGATAAATGGGCTTACGTTGTAAATAGTCGCTGTCAAGGGGATAGACTTGTTGATAGCCTTGATAAAATTCACGAGGAAAACCTTGTAATTCCGTTAAGGCTAAATCACATTCCTTATCGCCCCAATAACAGGCTGGCGAATAACAAACAATTTCTGCTTGCTGAGCGGAATTGTTTTGGTAAAGAGGAATACAATTTTTTTGCCATAATGCCCCTTGTAATAACGCAGGGACAGGGTTATGTTTGGCTAATTGATGAGCGATTGCTTGGGTAATTTTATCAATATCGGCAAAATAAATGCCTTGTTCTTGACATAATTGTAATTGCCAACCGATGCGTTGTTCGCTGAAAAAGGTTGCCCAGTTACTTTTCCATTCATTAGGTTGATAGACTTTGTCTAGCCAAGTATCAAAATCCAAACCGTATTGTTGTTGCTGTTGCCATTGGTGCAATCCTGCCAGTTGGCGACCAAAATGTTTTAGGCTTTCAGCGGATAAATGAGAAAACTCAAGGGAATGAAAAGGACGAAACGCCTCTAATAAAATAAAACTTTGTTGCTCTGTACAGCCTACGCCATAAACACGAGGCAAAGAAAGGCGTTGAGTTTTGGCTAACAATGCCAGTTGATCCGCCTCGGCACGAAATTTAGAGCGATAACTGCGACTTGCACATTTTACCAAAACAGGTTGAATACCGTCATCAATAAGCCAGCGTTGTTGATAAGGTTTATCTTGGATTTGTTGTTTATGTTTAATCACATAATAAGCCCCAAATTGTTCAGCCAGTATTTGCGAAATGGTTTTCCACATAAATAACCCCCTGATTTTATTTTTACCAGATTGTTTTGATAATAAAAAGAAATGACAAAATATACTGTGATAGAGGTCAAATTTTTCATTATTGGTTAGCCATAAAATGAATAATTTTTGCTAAATCGTCCCTTTTACAGTCAATAATGAAATATGTTACAATTTCGCACCGCACTTTATTTTAGTTTTCGCAAGATAAAGTGCGGTCATTTTTTATAAAATTTTTTATTGCACACAAGTTGCCTTGCGTATGGGCGACCACTGTATTAAGGATAAATTATGCCAATTATTACTTTACCTGACGGTTCACAACGTCAGTTTGCACAACCTGTTTCTGTATTAGAAGTAGCACAAGATATTGGTGCTGGATTGGCGAAAGCCACCATTGCAGGACGAGTTAATGGTGTACGCAAAGATGCGTGCGATATGATTAGCGAAGATAGCCAATTAGAAATTATTACCGCAAAAGATGAAGACGGCTTAGAAATTATTCGCCATTCTTGTGCCCATTTACTTGGACACGCCATAAAACAGCTTTTCCCTGATGTAAAAATGGCGATTGGACCAACCATTGAAAACGGTTTTTATTATGATGTGGATCTCGATCGTTCTTTAACCCAAGAAGATATTGAAAAATTAGAAAAAAGAATGCTTGAGCTAGCCAAAACCAATTATGATGTGGTGAAACAAGTGGTCAGTTGGCAACAGGCGAGAGATACCTTTGCACAACGTGGCGAGCCTTACAAAATTGCCATTTTAGATGAAAATATTGAAAAAACCGCCACCCCAGCGTTATATCATCACCAAGAATATATTGATATGTGTCGTGGACCGCATGTACCGAATATGCGTTTTTGTCATCATTTTAAATTAATGAAAGTAGCAGGGGCATATTGGCGTGGCGACAGTAAAAACAAAATGCTACAACGAATTTACGGTACAGCTTGGGCAGATAAAAAGCAATTAGCCGCTTATTTACAACGCTTAGAAGAAGCGGCAAAACGTGATCATCGTAAAATTGGTAAAACCTTAGATTTATATCATATGCAAGAAGAAGCACCGGGTATGGTGTTTTGGCATAATGACGGCTGGACAATTTTCCGAGAGTTAGAAACCTTTGTGCGTACCAAATTAAAACAATATGATTATCAAGAAGTAAAAGGTCCATTTATGATGGATCGAGTGTTATGGGAACGCACAGGGCATTGGCAAAATTATGGCGATTTGATGTTTACCACCCAATCAGAAAATCGTGAATATGCCATTAAACCGATGAATTGCCCGGGACACGTCCAAATTTTTAACCAAGGCTTAAAATCCTATCGTGATCTGCCTTTGCGTATGGCGGAATTTGGTTCTTGTCATCGTAACGAACCCTCTGGTTCACTGCATGGCTTAATGCGTGTGCGTGGCTTTACCCAAGATGATGCCCATATTTTCTGTACCGAAGAACAGGTAGAAAGCGAAGTAACCAGCTGTATTAAAATGGTTTACGATATTTATAGCACCTTTGGCTTTACCAATATCCAAGTCAAACTTTCCACTCGCCCAGAAAGTCGTATTGGTTCTGATGAAATTTGGGATCTAGCGGAACAAGGATTAGCCAATGCGTTAAAACATAATGGCTTAGACTATGAAATCCAAGAGGGCGAAGGGGCATTCTATGGACCAAAAATTGAATTTGCCCTGCGTGATTGCTTAGATCGTGAATGGCAATGTGGTACGATTCAGCTTGATTTCGCCTTGCCGGGACGTTTAAACGCCTATTATGTGGCAGAAGATAACGAACGCAAAACCCCTGTGATGATCCATCGAGCCATTTTAGGTTCTATTGAACGTTTTATCGGTATTATTACCGAAGAATACGCAGGCTTTTTCCCAGCTTGGTTAGCCCCTGTACAAGCAGTGGTAATGAACATTACCGATAGCCAATCGGATTATGTGCTTGATGTGGTTAAAAAATTGTCTGACGCAGGATTACGAGTGAAATCCGATTTACGCAATGAAAAAATCGGTTTCAAAATTCGTGAACATACCTTACGCCGTGTGCCTTATATGTTAGTTTGTGGCGACAAAGAAATTGAAGCAGGCAAAATCGCCGTCCGCACCCGCAAAGGACAAGATCTTGGCTCTATTGCCGTTGACGAATTTGTCCAAATGCTAAAACAACAAGTACGCCAACGAGAGCTTAAATTGTTGGGGGAAGAGTAGTTTTTATTGGTTAAAACCAGTAGACGCCCCCATTGGGGCGTTTTTTATATCAAAACAGTATATTGATAATTCTGATTAATTTCCTATCTTAATCCACAATACCAATTTAACTTTATTTATCAGCTTAAACTTTAACTTAATTTTGAGTTGTAACTGCATTTTTACCTCTTTCTTTACGATACACTGTTTTTCTGAAAAAAATTGCAAAAAAATGGCATTTTTATCTTGACACAAACCGTTTTTTTTTTTCAATAGGGAAGTTTTGTTTTGAGTGTTAGGAGTAACTTTTTTTATGGAATGTATCATTATTTTTCTTGTCGTTTGTTTTATTATTGGTACTTTTTCTTCTGGGGGATCGGCTAGTTCTAAATCTCCTCCTTATAGTAAAAAGAAAGAAGAACCGAAAGTAAATTACAAAAGTAAGGTTACATATACCAATACGATAAGCAATGAGAAAACAAAAACAGATATTAGAGAGCAACCATTGAAAAAAAATGATGAGGTGTCTTCTTCTGATGATCTTAGTGACTTAATGGAGGTTTTATTAAATACTACAAAACATAGTGTTGCAAATACAGAATCAATAAAAAATCGCTTTAATAATATTGATATAAAATTACCCAGCAATCATTCTGATTTTTTAGCAAGTATTGAAAACAATCGAGTAAGAGAATATTTGAATACAATAAATAACTAAATTTAAAATATGAATAATAGAAATTATACTAATAACTGTATTTTGGTTGATTTTGATAATACCTTATTTTTTACCGATGAAGCGAATAATAATGCTTATAAACAAGCAATTATATATTACGTCCCTAATTTTGATTTAGGTATATTTTCTGGGATAAAAAGAATCACAGGGAAAGATATTAAGTTTATATTAAATAACGAACTCAATAAATCTGTTTTAGATAAAATTATCTCTCATAAAAGAATGATAGTTAATAATTATATAGATATGAATGTGATTAATAAAAATCTTTATGATTTATTATATAAATTGAAGGATGATAATTTTATTTTTTTAGTAACCTGTGGTAATGTGGAACGTGTTTACTCTATTATAAAATATTTTAATTTGGAATTTTTATTTTCTAAATTTATATTTAGTAAATGTGATGATTATAAGTACAATGATATCATAAATATTAATAACTCTACTAAGGTTATATTATTTGAAGATAACATAAATAATTTAATTAAAGCATCTGATTTAGGAGCTAAAAAAGAAAAATTATTTTATGTTAATAAAAATAAGATAATTAATATAGGAGAGGTTAATAAATTTCTATTAGATTAAACATTATTATTAACTATTGATATATTGGAGAACTATTATGGCACTTCAAAGACGTAGAGTTGACACTAGCGTGTCTACAGCGATTTCCTCTGCTGAAACTACTTTAGAGGTAGTTGCTAAAAAACTTCCGCAGATTCCTGAGCAGACTGGTTTTTTATTAAAAAGTTTTAAAATAGATAAAAATCATTTTTTATCTAAAGATATAGATGGGTATTATCGGAGTGATTATTATGGTTATAAAAAGGAAGGTAATCCTGATTATTTAGTTATGTTAAAAAATGACTTTAGGGATAGGACATATTGTTTAAAAGAGGGGGCGGAGTTATTATTAGATGGAGATAGGCTTAGACAAGAATTGAGAAGTTTACTAAGTATATTTGATAATAATGCAATGATATCTATTGTACCAAGATCTAAAGCCAATTTATTAGATAATCAGCGTTTGTTTTATTTTACAATAAAATATATTGTAAAACGTTTTTTTAAAGAGAATGATGGGACAGATTATATCATACGTTATAAGGATACTAAAACAACTCATCTAAATAAATCTGGATATGGTGGAGAAGGAGATTTACCTTATCCGGGAATTTCTAAAGATACTTGTATTTTTTCGGAAGATATTAAAGGCAAAAATATTATTTTAATTGATGATTTATATACTAAAACAATTAATATTATTGAGGATATGGTTCAATCATTACTTGATCATGGTGCTAAAAATGTTATTGTTTTCACTATAGGATATACTGTTTTTAAACAAAGGTAAAGATTAAATGAAATATTCAAAACATATGCTTAATATATTAACCGCAAAAAAATTTAAAGGTATTGGTGATGCTTGGATTTTTAAAAACTTAAAAAAAGATTTACCTCTTGAGGAAATTTTATCTTTATTAAAGAAACATTTAATAAAGGAAAATTCTACAGATGATGAAAAAGAAAAGTTTACTGAAAAATATTTTAAGGAAAAACAAAAGGAGGTTATTAATAACTTAGATAAGTTGTCTGGGTTTTATGATGGCATAGTGGTATTTGGTGATAAAAACTTTCCTAAATTAAGAACCAATCAAAAAATAAAAGATATAGATCATCCTATGGTTTTATTTTATAAAGGCGATATCAGTTTATTAGATTTATCTAATCATAATGTTGCAGTTATTGGTTTATTAGAGCCTGACGAGTTTATAGAGAAACAAGAAAGAGATATTGTCGATAGATTGGCGAAAAACAATATTACTATTGTAAGCGGATTGGCATTAGGTTGCGATAGAATAGCTCATCATCAAGCATTATGCTCGGGAAGTAAAACTATAGCAATTTTACCTAGTCCACTTAATAATATTATTCCTAAACAATGTAATCCTATAGCTGAATATATAGGTAATAAAGGTGGATTATTAATTACAGAATATTATGATGAACCAGAAAGTAAATATGAGTTGAATGGAAGATTTATTAGAAGAGATAGATTGCAGGCGTTATTTAGTGACTCAGTTTTACTTATTGCAAGTTATAGTAAGAGTATGAGTGATAAGGATAAAAGCTGTGATAGTGGAGCTAGACATGCAATGGAAAAAGCTAAAGCCTATGGCATTACTCGTGCTGTTATGTATAGTACGAGTAATATAAAAGATGACAAATATGCACTTAACCGAGAATTAATGAAAAGTGACAAAGATATTATTGTGGTTAATCCACATGCTATAAATGACACAATAGATAGATTGTTAATTAAAGAAGAGAAACAAAAATCTTTATTTTAATATTTAATTATAAGGCATAAGTAGATTTTTTGTTCTGTTTCGGAGTAACTAATAATAATGCTAGGGTTGTTATTTATATGGGTGTTAGTGTTTCTGTAGTTTAAGGGTTCGCTACGCTCACGTCCTAGATTTATGATGAATATGGCCTACGGCCATTACCTAGGTGGGGAAGATATACTGTCTAATCCACCTATTATAATTAGGTGAATTATACAATCACATAAGAGTTCTTATGCCAAATTTTTATTAAAATTTATTTTATAACTATGAATTTTTTATCTAGATTAAAGACATGTGATAGTATTAATGATCTAATCACTATATTTAGCTTAAATATTAGTGTTAAGAAATTTTATTATATTGTATATAAATTGTCTGATGAGAAAAAATATTCTTTACATTATATAAATAAATCAGATGGCTCAATGAGAGAAATTTCTATTCCTAATGCCTCATTGAAGTATTTACAAAAAGAAATTGCTAATGTATTTTATGAATGTGTTTCTGAGATTAAAAAGCAAAATTTATCTTATTTATCTAATAATCATGCCTTTGAGAGAAATAAATCTATTTCTTCTAATGCGAGAATTCATAGAGGAAAACGCTATTTATTGAATTTAGATCTTAAAGATTTTTTTCAATCTATTCATTATGGAAGAATAATTAGTTTTTTACAAAATGATCGTTATTTTTCGCTTTCTCCAAACTTATCTAAAATTATAGCAAAATTAGCAACCTACCATGGTTATTTACCACAAGGTTCACCATTATCTCCTATATTGGCTTCCTTAATTGGTAATTTGCTTGATGTTAGATTAATTGCTATTGCAAAAAAATATCGTTTAAATTATACAAGATACGCAGATGATATTACTTTTTCATCAAATAGAGATTTTTCATCATATTTATTAGTTAACTCAGAAGGTAATATTTCGCTAAATAATGAAATATTAGATATTATTTCTCGTTGTGGATTTGAGGTAAATCATAAAAAAACGCGTTATACTACTTTTAAAACCAAGCAAGTTGTAACAGGTGTTATTGTTAATAAAATATTAAATACAGATAAAGAATATAGAAAGAAAAATAGAGCAATGGTATATTCTTTGTTATCAACAGGTAATTTTTATCAAGATTATCAAGGTATTTTAAACAAAGGTAACCTGAATAGATTAATTGGTAGAATTAATCATGCTATTTCAATAAAATATCGAGAAACATTAATAAATGAATTGAGAATAAATTGCAGTAATATATCTAATGATGAGTTAAAGAAACAAGTTAATTTAAATTTAAAGGATATCTTTACAGAAGGAAGTTATAAGGGAATAGATAATACTATTAAGGATGATGGACAGATAAAATTATTAAGAGATGTTTTATTTTATAAATATTTTGTAGATGTATCTAAAATAACAATTATAGTAAAGGATAAAATAGAACAACAATATTGGAAAGTTATGCAAAAAGATAACATAAATATTGTACCTATAAATAATGAGATGGCTAAGTTAGGATTATCGAAAGATAATATAGATATTAATCGTTTTTTTAACTATCTTTATCAAGATAATTGTTACATTGATTTTTTTAAAATTAAAGTTAAACCAAAATTTCCAGTGATTTTTATTATTGATTATAATCAAGATCTAGATGCCTTTTCTAATAAAATTTTTAATAAATTTATTGATAACTATCAATATGCTTGTATTAAGGAAAATATTTATCTTTTATTACTAAATTCTCTATCCAAGGATAATTATGGTAATTATACCTTTTATAATAATAAATACCATTCCTATATAGAAAATTTTATAAAGTTTAAAGGAACTAAACTTTTAGTTGATCAAGAGAATAGGAATAAGATTTTTTATAGTGAAAATAGATTTTTATCAAGAAATACTCTTGGTAAATATATTAAATCTGGCCAATTTAATAATTTTAGTTTTGATGAATTTAGTAAGATATATAATAATATTACTAGAATAGTAGATGACTTTAGATCAAAATATTATTGAAATTTTTTAGTTTTATTAAATTTTTATTATTTAATAAATAGATAAAGAATAAATTATATATCAATTTATATGAAATATAAATTAATAGGCAGATCCATGACTAAAATAAATTATTTTCCACATGTCGTTGGGTCTATTAGTATAAATATTAAAAATATAAGGTGTAATGTAAAATGGCCACTAAAAAGTAGTATATTGTAAAAATTTAATCACTTCTTTGAGTAATGAACAAAAACTGTTATTATTGTTTAAATAAATAGATAAAAAGTATAGTATTAGAAATAATATTTAATGCTATAGATGCAATCATTACTATAAAAATTTTACCTTTCAAAATAGATTAAATCCCACAGAAATTTATTTAAATATTATTACAGGTACTACTTTTTTTAGTAAGATTTTGGTATTTTAATGTTGATGGATAGCCTTATAGGAAAAGATTATGGTAATAAATAAAGCTAGGAAAAAATATAAATCTATGGCTGGAAAGAAATTCAAAATCATCATGAAAATGCTAAAAGAAATCCTAAGAATGATTTTTTCCGTCTGCATTATTGGTATTAAAATATCAAGATTATTTGCATGAACACTAAGATAAATATGACGAAAAAGGTTATTTTTCTTATAAATATAAAGGATTAATAGAGGTATTAGCGAGTATGAAATATTATTATGAAAGATATTTATTTACCTTTGAAAAGCATGAATAATTAAATATTGAAAGAACAACAAACCGATTAGAAGGTTTATTTTGTGAAGTTAAGCGAAAATTAATCCATCAAAATGGATTAAGTAGAAAGCATAACATTATATTTATAAAGGATTTTTTAAACAAAAAGAGTTGCTAATAATTTGAGGAAATTATTATTAGCAACTATTTTGTCCATTACACTTAAAAGTGCGGTTCATTTTAGATTAATACTCTCGTCTCTATTTGGCTTTGGTTGAGATCAGCTTGCCAATATCCACCCCAAGCAAACCAAGACTAATGGGATCAAGATAATCTTGTAAAAATTTAAATAATTCTTTTAAATCAAGAAATTCTTGCTGTAATTCAATCTTATCTTCAGTTTTACGTGTAAAACGATAATGTAATTGCTCGTTTTGCCAATAAGCCACCAAATCCACATAAGTTGTTTCAAATAAATGGCTATTTGCCCCTTCCTCACCGGGATCGCTAATACGCACTGTCCAATTATTAGAAAATAAAGGTTGTGTTTCAATATTCATATTTTCTTTCCTTATTGATTAATATTTACAGAAAAAGCGGATAAAAACACCCATAATTAGTCTTTTCAATTTAAAATAAAACAGGTACGGCGAGACACGCCAACGCCGTATTATTCTAAAGTAGATAACTATAAAAAAGCCCGTTCATAAAATCTTGCTTTACTAAAATCTTATGATCGGGCTTTGCCAAATAATCATGTTTATGCTTCGCTTTACGCTGATAACTTCCCTTTCCCTTACGCTTTTTTTCCACTCGTTGATGAAATAACGGATCTTTTACCAACGCAAACAACGCATTATCGGTAATATTGCCTTTTTGATGACAATACACCGTTGTTTGTTGGCTTTGCAAGGATTTTTTCTTTGCCATAATGTTTCCTCTTTATAATAAATAGTTTAAAAACGTGAAAGCCTTTTTTCAGCAGGCTATTTTATAGTGAAGATTTTTGCTTTTCAAGCAAAGTATAGTCGTTTCAATTTAAAGTGGAACGACTATACAATAAAAGTGCGGTCTAAATTCAATATTTTTTATGTGGATGTAAAAAGGGCTAACACTGCCTCAGGTGGGCGACCAATTTTGGCTTGTTCGCCCTTTACCACAATAGGGCGTTCTAGCAAAATAGGATTTTGTATAATCGCCTGCAATAAATCTTGCTCGGATAAGTGTTCATTATGCAAACCAAGTTGTTCATAGCATTGTTCTTTTACCCGCATCATTTGTCTTACACTAGAAAATTGTAATTGTTGCTTTAATCTTGTTAATTCCGCCAAGTTAAATCTATGCGATAAATAACAAATAATTTCAGGTTCAATACCCTGTTGCTGTAATAAAGCCAAAGTTTGTCGGCTTTTTGAACAATTTGGATTATGATAAAGTTGAACTAACATGCATTTCTCCCAATTTCGCTTTTCTCTCAATAATAACTTGTTATAATCATAACATTACACCAAATAATAATGAAGACAAGGAGTTCCCCATGTTAGAAATGCTGAAAACTTGGTATTATCGGCGTTTTAGCGATCCACAAGCCATGGGATTATTGGCGATTTTATTGTTTGCATTTATCGCCATTTATTTCTTTAGTGATTTAATTGCCCCGCTACTGATCGCCATTGTTTTAGCTTATTTATTGGAATGGCCGATTCGTTTTCTTTCGGAAAAAGTTAAATTACCTTATGGGCTTGCCTTATTCCTTGTACTAGGTGGTTTCCTTGCCTTTACCCTGTTTACAATTATTGTGCTTATTCCTAATTTATGGAATCAAATGCTGAATTTATTGCGTGATTTACCCAATATGGTAAATCAATTTCATACTTGGGTGTTATCCTTACCAGAAAGCTACCCTGAGTTAGTGGATTATGCCCTAATTGACTCTTTTTTTACCGCATCAAGAGATAAAATCCTTACCTTTGCAGAATCGGCTCTAAAGCTGTCGCTTACTTCAATTATGAGTTTGGTTACTATCGGCATTTATGCCTTTTTAGTGCCATTAATGGTATTTTTTCTGCTCAAAGATAAAACAGAATTAATCGCTGGGGTAAGCCAATTCCTCCCTCGTAATCGCCACCTCGCCTCACAAGTTTGGCGAGAAATGAAACAACAAATCGCCAATTATATTCGTGGTAAAATCATTGAAATTGTGATTATGACCATTGTGAGCTATGGGATTTTTCTTTATTTTGGCTTATATTATCCTTTGTTATTAGCGGTAGGGGTAGGGCTATCTGTCTTAATTCCTTATATTGGTGCGGTTTTAATTACCATTCCTGTTACCATTGTGGCAGTTTCACAGTTCGGTATTTCTCCTACGTTTTGGTACATAATGGTTGCCTATACCATTAGCCAAATTTTAGACGGCAATTTACTCGTGCCTTTTCTTTTTTCGGAGGCAGTAAATCTACACCCCTTAACCATTATTATTGCGGTCCTGGTATTTGGTGGTTTATGGGGCTTTTGGGGCGTGTTTTTCGCCATTCCTCTGGCAACATTAGTTAAAGCGGTGGTTAATGCTTGGCCTGATAGTGAAGCACAACTTACCACTGAGCATATCATTAGCAAAAAATAATCGCAAAAATGACCGCACTTTCTATTGTTGTTTCAATTTAAAATAAGGCAAAGAGGCACGCCGAAAACAGTACAACAAGTACGGTAAGGCGTACCAACATATAACAAGCCTATCCAATATAGGCTTGTGTTATAGATAAATAATGGTTCGTAACCCCAAAATTTTCCCCTGCGAATTTTTTCTATTTTCCAACCGCACTTGGTAATGGTGTAATTCAGCAATACGGTAAACGATAGATAGCCCCAAACCACTGCCTTTTTCATTTTGCCCTGCTGGGCGATAGAAACGTTGCCCTAGTTTTTCTAAATCTTCTTCCGCCACCCCTAGTCCATTATCTTCAATAATCACTTTATCTTGTTGCAAAATTAAACGAACTTCACTGCCTTCAGGGCAATAACGAATGGCATTATCCACAATATTTCGCAACATTAGGGATAATAATAACGGTTGTCCTTGTTTAATTGCTGGCGGTTGTTCAACAGTTAAACGAATGTCCATTTTGCGTTTTTGAGCTGGAAAATAAAAATCCGCCACAATGGATTGCAATAATAAATGCCAATGAATATCCTGCAACTCCTCTAACTGGGTTAAACTGTCTAAACGCGATAAGGTTAATAATTGCTCAATTAATTGGCTTGCACGATCAATACCTTGAGTTAAATTTTGTAAGGCTTGATGACGCATTGCTTCATCGTCCCCTGCCATTTGGGCTAATTCTGTTTGAATACGCAAGGCGGATAAAGGGCTACGCAATTCGTGGGCTGCATCAGAAGTAAAACGCCGTTCTCGCAATAACATTGCCGAAGTGCGGTGAAAAAACAAATTTAAATTTTGCACCAAGGGCAATACTTCGGAAGGCAGTTGATCCGTTGGCAGGGCTTGATGATCATCGGGCGAACGCTGTAATAAATTATTGCTCATACGTTTTAACGGCGACAATTCTTTACGGATAACCACCACCATTAAAGCCAATAAAAACGGCAAGCCCGCAATCCAAACCCACATTTGTCCAAAGACCATTTCATTAACTAAATCCTCACGATAATCCAACTCTTGACCAACGGCAATCATCAAACGGTTATTACTGTCCGCCACCGGTAACCAAAATATTCGCCATAAATCATCATCATTCGCAATATGGGTTTCAGAAAATCCTCTTACTGGGGCATAAATAAAATTATTGCCATTTTCACCATCGCTTACTAATATTTCGCCGTTCTGAGTAAAAATAGCAAATGCCAAGGCATCATCATCACGTTTCATCTTTTTTAGCGGACGTCTTGCGCGCTGTTCACGAAAACCACCTAATTGATGACGTTCTAAAAATAAATTACGCAAATCCGTTGAGGCTAAACGTTGAGCAAATAAAATTTGTTGTGAATCAAAGACTTCATTCACTTCCTTACGCACTTGAAACCAAGCAATGGCGGTAGAAATTGCCCAAATACATAACGCCGTAATGGACAATAAACAAATTAAACGAAAACTTAAACTAGTTCTTTTCATCATTATTTCCTAAAGCATAGCCCACGCCATGTACTGTGCGAATAATTTGTTTGCCCAATTTCTTGCGTAAATGATGAATATGTACTTCCAAAGCGTTACTGCTTACCTCATCGTCCCAGCTATACAATTTTTCTTCAATAAAAGAACGAGATAAGACCCGATCCTTGTTATTCAAAAATAATTCCAATAAACGGTATTCTTGCGAAGTCAGTGGAATTTCTTGTTGTGCTAAACAAACTTTACGTTTCATCGGATCAAAGGTCAGTAAATGATGTTGAATAATCGGATTAATATGCCCATTCCGCCGCCGAGTTAATGCCTGCAAACGTGCCACCACCTCAGCCAAAGCAAAGGGTTTACATAAATAATCATCTGCCCCAATTTGTAAACCTTTAACCCGCTCATCTAAAGTATCTCTTGCGGTCAAAATTAACACAGGTACATCTTGATTAGCTTTACGCCAACCTTGTAAAACCGCCAAACCATCAAGTTTAGGCAAGGTTAAATCTAACACTACCACATCATAAGGGGCAAGGGATAACGCATCAAAACCCGTTTTACCATCAGTAAACCAATCCACTAAAAAACCTGATTTTGTTAATCCCTGTTTTAATCCATCGCCAATTAATGGGTCATCTTCAATCAATAAAATACGCATTTTTATTTAACCAATTTGTTCATTATATTGTTGTTTTAATATGAAATAGAGCAAGGCGTGCCAACACTGTATTACAGTCGTTTCAATTTAAAATGAGATAAGGCGGAACGCCGAAGACAGTACAAGTAGTACGGCGAGACGTACCAACGCTGTATCATTCTAAAGTGGGACGACTATATTTTAAAGTACGACGACTATATAACCAATAGAAAAGGAAGATAAACTTACGCTTATCTTCCTTTATAGTTTAACAGCTTTTCGTCTTATTTGATTTTTTCAATACGATTTACTTCAACTTCAATCTTATTCCAAGATTTATCCACTTCCGCATAAAGTCTTACTTTATCTTCAGGGGTAATGGTTTGCCCCGCCCAAGCACGTCTTTCAATTTCCACTTCAATCTCGCCCGTGTTATCTTTAAACATAAAATCATCTTTACCTACTTGGCGAACAATATTCCCCTCTAATAAGATATATTGATCATCTTTCCATTTAGAAGAATCCGCCACTTTGCTGATTTCTTGTTGCGTATTAACAAACCCGCCTTGTCTAAAATCTTTACCTTTATGATGTGGTTGAGTTGCACCTGGTGCGGCAGGATCTTGGAAACCACCAGCAGGTGCTTGTGCCATAGCGGTTGCTGTTGATAATGCTAATAAAGAGGCTAAAACTACTTTCTTCATAAAAACTCCTTAATAAATTAAATGGTTTAAAACACAAAGCCCCTTGCTTTGTTGAGGCTTATTAAAACAGATAAATATTAAGAAAATCTTAAGCACATAAAAATTTCTCTATTAATCAAAAATAATCATCATTTATCCGTCTTATCACCTATAACAATGACAATGCAAAAACTATAACGCCCTTTTATAACGAGGATACATTAGGTTTTGCACCGATAAAATTTCATCAAGTTGTTGCTCTGTTAATAAGCCTTGTTCTAACACAACTTCCCTTACTCCCTTCCCTGTTTTGGCACAAATTTTTCCAATAAGATCGCCATTATGATGCCCAATAAAAGGATTAAGGTAGGTAACAAGCCCAATGGAATTAAAGACATAATTTTCACAAACAGTTTTATTCACAGTAATACCGTCAATACATTTATCTCGTAAATTGACACAAGCATTGGTTAATAAAGAAATTGATTCAAACATTGCTTGTGCAATCACAGGCTCCATAACATTTAGCTGTAATTGCCCAGCCTCTGCAGCCATAGTTACCGTTGTATCATTACCAATAACTTTAAAGCATACTTGATTTACCACTTCTGGCACAACAGGATTAACTTTAGCAGGCATAATAGATGAACCCGCTTGTAATTCAGGTAAATTAATCTCATTTAACCCTGCTCTTGGGCCTGATGAAAGTAAACGTAAATCATTACACACCTTAGACAATTTTACGGCAGTCCGTTTCAAAGCACTATGTATCATCACATAGGCTCCACAATCTGAAGTCGCTTCTATAAGATTTGGTGCAGGAACACAAGGTAAACCACTTACTTCCGCTAAATATTTTACTGCCAATTCAGCATAACCTTGTGGCGTGTTTAACCCTGTCCCTATGGCTGTTGCACCTAAATTTACTTCTAATAATAACTCCGCAATGCGTGTAAGATTACGCACTTCCTCCTCTAATAACACAGAAAAAGCCTGAAACTCTTGTCCTACTGTCATTGGCACAGCATCTTGTAATTGCGTTCGCCCCATTTTTAGCACATCAACAAATTCTTTGGCTTTATTTTCAAATCCTTGTTGCAAATAAAATAACTTATTTACTAATGCCATAATGCTATTATATACCGCAAGGCGAAAACCCGTTGGATAAGCATCATTAGTAGATTGACTCGCATTAACGTGATCCATTGGATCAACAAATTGATATTCACCTTTATGATGCCCCATTAATTCCAAAGCTAAATTGGCAACAACCTCGTTGGTATTCATATTTACCGATGTTCCTGCACCACCTTGAAAAACATCTGAAGGGAATTGATCTAAGCATCTTCCTGTAGTTAAAATTTCATCACAAGCAGAAACAATAGCTTGAGCAATATCTTTGGGAATAGCACCTAATTCGCCATTAGCTAATGCTGCCGCTTTTTTTACCATAACCATAGCTCGTACAAACACTGGAATATCTGAAATTTTTATACGAGAAATATTGAAATTTTCTACCGCTCTTAAGGTATGAATTCCCCAATAAGCCTCCGCAGGAACCTCTCTTTCCCCAAGTAAATCAACTTCTTTACGCATATTTGTCATACAATTTCCAACTTCAATTAATTAATAAATAACTAATCATTTCAATAAATTAGTCAAATAATCCTTATTCATTCATCTCAATGTATAGTCATTTCAATTAAAATAAAACAAGGCGTGCCAAGGCTGTATTATTTTAAAGTGGAACGACTATATTTATCATTTGAAGTAGATTATAGAAAAATCAGCTTAAACAAAATGTGACCGAAATCGCATTTTTACTTTTGCGACAATAGAGAAATTTTTATCTTATCCATTAGTTTTTTTATACAAAAAACATTGATCTTGCCAAACTTATCCCCATTTATTAGTCTAAACCTATTTATTTAGGAAAGGGGAAATTATGCCACTACTTCTATTTTTTCTTTGTGCATTTTTATTTGTTTACCTTGAATTTTCGTTATTAATTTGGTTTGGTTCAACCTTTGGCATTTTAGCGTTAATCGCCTTGCTTATCTTATCCTCTTTAGTCGGGCTTACCATGATCCGAGCAAGGGGGTGGTACACTTTGCTTAATGTACAAAAACAATTATCACAGGGAGAAATACCAGCAACTTCTTTACTCAAATCAGGCATTTGGATTTTAGCCGGTGTTCTCTTTTTTATTCCCGGCATTGTTACTGATCTATTCGCCCTCTTTTTATTAACGCCTATGGCAAGTTTATGGATTGAAAAACTGGTAAGTAACAAAATTAAGTTTTTTGCCTCAGGTTTTCGTTTCCGCCGTCAACAGGGGTTTAATACCGATCAACAACAAGATATTTTTGAGGCGGAATACGAAAAACAGCAAGATCAAGACAAGCGGTTAAAATAACCACAAATAACCTCTTGAAATCATAAAATCGTTCCCCATATAGTCAAAGAACATTTTTTTAATCACTTAAAAAAGGAAAATAAATATGAATATTCGTCCATTACATGATCGTTTAATTATCAAACGTGAAGAAGTTGAAACTAAATCTGCTGGCGGTATTGTACTAACTGGTTCAGCAGCCACTAAATCCACTCGTGCTAAAGTATTAGCAGTGGGTAAAGGGCGTATTTTAGAAAATGGTACGGTACAACCTTTAGATGTTAAAGTTGGCGACACCGTCATTTTTAATGAAGGTTATGGCGTGAAAACAGAAAAGATTGATGGCGAAGAAGTATTAATCATTTCTGAAAATGATGTATTAGCTATCGTAGAATAATCAACAAATTTTAATTAGAGAGGAAAAGAACAATGGCAGCAAAAGATGTAAAATTTGGTAATGATGCTCGTGTAAAAATGTTAGCGGGTGTGAATATCCTTGCTGATGCAGTAAAAGTCACTTTAGGTCCAAAAGGACGTAATGTAGTATTAGATAAATCTTTCGGTGCACCAACCATTACTAAAGACGGTGTGTCTGTGGCTCGTGAAATTGAGTTGGAAGATAAATTTGAAAATATGGGGGCTCAAATGGTGAAAGAGGTTGCCTCTAAAGCCAATGATGCCGCTGGTGATGGTACAACCACTGCAACTGTACTTGCGCAAGCGATTGTCAACGAAGGGTTAAAAGCTGTTGCCGCAGGTATGAACCCAATGGATTTAAAACGTGGTATTGATAAAGCCGTTAGTGCAGTTGTGGCTGAATTAAAAACCTTATCTAAACCTTGCGAAAGCTCAAAAGAAATTGAACAAGTGGGTACAATTTCGGCTAACTCTGATCAGGTTGTAGGTCAATTAATCGCTCAGGCGATGGAAAAAGTGGGTAAAGAGGGCGTAATTACCGTTGAAGACGGTACAGGTTTAGAAGATGAATTAGCCGTTGTTGAGGGTATGCAATTTGACCGTGGCTATTTATCCCCTTACTTCGTGAATAAGCCAGAAACAGGCACAGTAGAGTTAGACAATCCTTATATTTTATTAGTGGATAAAAAAATCTCTAATATCCGTGAATTATTGCCAGTGTTAGAAGCGGTTGCTAAAGCAGGTAAACCATTATTAATCATTGCCGAAGATGTTGAGGGCGAAGCCTTAGCCACATTAGTGGTAAATACTATGCGTGGTATTGTGAAAGTGGCAGCAGTGAAAGCACCGGGCTTTGGTGATCGCCGTAAAGCAATGTTACAAGATATTGCAATCTTAACTGCTGGTACAGTGATTTCAGAAGAAATCGGTATGGAATTAGAAAAAGCTACCTTAGAAGATTTAGGTCAAGCTAAACGTGTGGTTATCAATAAAGATAATACCACTATTATTGACGGTATCGGCGAAGAAGCTCAAATTCAAGGTCGTGTGGCACAAATTCGTCAACAAATCGAAGAATCTACCTCTGATTATGACAAAGAAAAATTACAAGAGCGTGTGGCGAAATTGGCTGGCGGTGTGGCTGTAATCAAAGTGGGTGCAGCGACTGAAGTTGAAATGAAAGAGAAAAAAGCTCGTGTTGAAGATGCGCTACACGCAACACGTGCAGCGGTAGAAGAAGGTGTCGTTGCAGGTGGCGGTGTTGCCTTAATTCGTGCGGCAAGCAAAGTTGCTGGTTTACAAGGCGACAACGAAGAGCAAAATGTGGGTATCAAACTTGCTTTACGAGCAATGGAAGCCCCATTACGTCAAATCGTAACTAACGCAGGCGAAGAAGCCTCTGTGGTTGCAAGTGCGGTGAAAAATGGCGAAGGTAACTTTGGTTATAACGCTGGTTCAGAGCAATATGGCGATATGTTAGAAATGGGTATCTTAGATCCAACTAAAGTAACACGCTCTGCCTTACAATTTGCTGCTTCTGTAGCAGGATTAATGATTACCACTGAATGTATGGTAACTGATCTACCAAAAGAAGATAAAGCGGATTTAGGTGCTGCTGGTATGGGCGGCATGGGTGGAATGGGCGGAATGATGTAATTCTTACCTTTCCCTAGTAATAAAAACCCAAGCTTTTGCTTGGGTTTTTTATAATAGTTGTATGGACAAAAATGTAGGATTTTATCCATTACATCTTTAAAATAAAATACGACGTTGTAGTCTTTGGCGTTGGCGTACCGCCTTATCTTAAACGACTATATCTTTTTCTTATTAAATCCAACCTTTTTGACGAAACTCTCTAAGTTTATTTGAAACATAAATCATTTCATCAGTAGTGCCTACTGAAACACGACACCAATCATTAGCAGGCGGAAATGGACGCCCCACTTTAATATTTTCTTCCAACATACGTTGTCTAAATTCTTCAATATTGCCTTTGATTTTATGAAAGACAAAATTTGTTTCAGAGGGAAGATATTCAATATCTAATTCTTGCAAGGTATTGAGGTAAATTTCTCTTGCACTGTCATTGCTTTTTTTGCTATAAGCTAAAAAGTCTTTGTCTTGCATAGATGCAGTAGCGGCTTTAATTGATGGAGAAGAAATTGCTAATGCATCAAATTCTAAATAATCTTGCAAATGCTTAATTTTATCTGGAGCCGCTACCGCATAACCTACTCGCATACCTGCCATAGCATGAATTTTAGAGAAAGTTTTTAATAGCACCACATTATCCGCCCCTTTGGCAATAAGATGATCAACAGAACGATAGTTTGGGTTATTCACATATTCGGCATAGGCTTCGTCTAAAATAAATAAAGTATCTTTGGGTTTACTATTAATCCAGCTTTCAATTTCATTAGAATTAATTACCGTTGAGGTTGGATTATTTGGATTAACGAGATAAACAATACTTGGACCTTGATATTTTGCTACCGCCTCTTGCATACCTTTAAGATCAATAGACCAATCTTGTGGATTTGATTTAATTTTAGCTATTTTTAAATTGTAAGCCTTAGCAAAATCTTCGCCATCGCCGTAAGTTAATTCAGGGACGACAAATTGTGTATCAGCTGTGGCGTGAGCCGCAATAGTTAAACGAATGGCATCAGAAGAACCCGCACTAAATAAAATATAATCTTCTTTGACATTATGATATTGCGCGACCAAGGTACGCAATGTTTCAGCATATTCATCACCATAACGGTTTGCCCCAGAGATCACAGAAATAGCCGCTTGTTGCGCTTTTGGCGACATACCTAATGGGTTTTCATTATAGTGCAAGCCCAATAAATTCTGTGCTGTAGGTGGCGTAAATTTATCCGATAATTGGGAAAATACTGATGAGCGGTTATTTTCATTAGCAAATGCCACAGAACCTAATGATAAACTCGTTAACGTGGCAAGCGTATTGCGTAAAAAATGACGACGATTTAGTTTATTATTGTTTTGCATATAGTTTTTTCCTATTTTGAATAATTATTTAAAAGAAATGAAATAATATGCAATAAGATAGAAAAAATAAAGGAAAATAAATGAATTATTTACCATTTGAATGCTATTTGAACATTTATTTTTTACATGTTTTGGTAAAAATAGAGAAACTTGACAAAACTGGTGAGCAGGTTAATCTTATGACTAAACATCAGGGAGAAAAATATGAATAAATCCGTATCTATTGTTGGCTTAGGTTGGTTAGGTTTACCTTTAGCGAAACATTTACAACAGCTAGGTTGGCAAGTGAAAGGAAGTAAACGTACCCATGAAGGCGTAGAAGCAATGCGATTGTTACGCTTAGAAACTTATCATTTAGAGCTTATGCCAGAGATTAATGCAGCCCCTGATGATCTAACTCAGTTATTTTCGGTTAATGCCCTAGTGATTAATATTCCGCCAAGTCAATATTTTTTTGATATTCAACAATATGTTATTGGTGTAGAAAATGTAATCCAAGAGGCAGTGTTATGTGGCGTACAACATATTATCTTTATCAGTTCCACATCTGTTTTTTCCAATATAAGTGGACAATTTGATGAAAGCATTGTGCCTATTCCCCATTCTGATATAAGTAAAGGCTTACTTGAGATAGAACAACGCTTGCTTAGTTTTAACAATATTGATATAGATATTATTCGCTTGGCGGGATTAGTGGGGACAGATCGTCACCCTGTGTACAGCTTAGGCCAACGAGAACATATTAAGCAAGGTAACCAACCTGTTAATTTAGTGCATTTAGATGATTGTGCCAGAGCCATTCAATTATTATTAGAAACCCCAAGCTATCAACGTTTATATCATTTGGTTGCCCCTATCCACCCAACAAAACAAGCTTATTATCAATATGCGGCACAAAAATTTGGCGTAAACTTACCGCACTTTGTTTGTTCAGAACAAGATCCACAACGTATCATTGTTGGCGAGAAAATTTGCCAAGAATTAGGCTTTGTTTATCAATATCCTGATCCTTATCTTATGATCAGTTGTTAGTAATAAGATTCATTTCACTGCTTAATTAAGCGATTTTCAACCTTTCTTTTGTATAAAAAGTAAACTAACTGGCGATATTTGTATTTTTTACTATAATAGCTCGCCATTGTTATATATAATTCGCACAAGTGTTATGGAATTATCATTTTTTGTAAAATTAAACGTTAAACTTAGGAAAGCAATATGAAAAATATCGTTGTTGTTGGTGGAGGAGCAGGCGGTTTAGAGCTTGTTACCTTTTTAGGTGATAAACTTGGTGCAAAATCTCGTGCCAAAGTTACCTTAATTGATAAAAATTCTACCCATCTTTGGAAACCCTTGCTACATGAAGTGGCATCTGGTTCACTTGATGAAGGCGTTGATGCTTTAAGCTATCGTGCCCATGCCAAAAATCATAATTTTAGTTTTGAACAAGGTTCAATCATTAGTATTAATCGTGAGCAAAAATATGTTGAGCTTGCTCCTGTATATGGTATGGACGGCGATATGATTGTGATTGCCCGCCGTATTCCTTATGATTATTTGGTGTTAGCCATTGGTAGTAAATCCAATGATTTTAATACCAAAGGTGTTGAGGAACATTGTATTTTCCTTGATGGACAAGAACAGGCTTTACGCTTTCAACACAAAATGCTCGAGCTATTCTTAAAATTCTCCGAAAATCGTGCTTTAGATGATATTGGCGAAAGTGAAAGTAAACAACGTTTAGTGGAAGAGGGCAAAGTGAATATCGCCATTGTGGGTGGTGGTGCCACAGGCGTAGAGCTTTGTGCAGAACTTTATCATGCAGCACAAGATTTGTCGTCTTATGGTTATGGTAAAATTAATAGTGATTGTTTACAGGTTACCCTAATTGAGGCAGGAAGTCGTTTATTACCTGCTTTGCCTGAACGTATTTCTCAATCAGTCTTAAAGCAATTAGAGGGATTAGGAACAGTTGTCAAATTAAATACAATGATTACCGAAGCCAGTGCAAATCAACTTACCACACGTGATGGCGAAGAGATCAAAGCGGATTTAATTGTTTGGGCGGCAGGGGTAAAAGTCTCTTCTGTTTCACAACAATTTGATGGCTTAGAACTTAATCGTATCAATCAAATTCACGTTAAAGACACCTTACAAACTACCGTTGATGACAGTATTTTTGCCATTGGCGATTGTGCTTTCTTGGTACAAGCTAATGGTAAACCTGTGCCACCAAGAGCCCAAGCCGCTCACCAAATGGCGAAACGCTGTTATAAAAATATTGTGGCATTATTTGATAACAAGAGTTTAAAACCCTTTGTTTACAATGATAAAGGTTCTTTGGTGTCCCTATCTAAGTTTACTGCTTTAGGGAATATTGGTAAGGAAGATAAATCAATGGTGATTGAGGGCAAATTGGCTCGTATTGCTTATGTTTCCCTTTATCGTATGCATCACCATGCTTTACATGGCTGTTTAAAAACAGGCGTGATGATTTTAATTCGCCGTATTAACCGTTTTATTAAACCAGCCTTAAAGTTACATTAATCTCTAATCCTTAAAAGTGCGGTGGACTTTACCGCACTTTTCATTGATAATAAAAACTCTATGCTTAATCATAAGCAAACGATTGCTTTATGTATTCTTTGATCACTTAATAATAGGAATGAGTATGTCAAACACAATTTTACAACATCTGCCGAAAGGACAAAAAGTGGGTATTGCTTTTTCTGGAGGTTTAGATACCAGTGCTGCCTTGTTATGGATGAAACAAAAAGGAGCATTACCTTATGCTTATACCGCAAATTTAGGGCAACCTGATGAAGAAGATTACAATGCCATTCCACGTAAAGCTATGGAATATGGGGCTGAGAATGCACGTTTAATTGATTGTCGTGCACAACTTGCTCATGAAGGGATTGCCGCTATTCAATGTGGGGCATTTCATATTTCCACCGGGGGAGCAACTTATTTTAATACCACACCATTAGGGCGTGCGGTAACAGGCACAATGCTTGTTGCGGCGATGAAAGAAGATGACGTACATATTTGGGGCGATGGCTCAACCTTTAAAGGCAATGATATTGAACGTTTTTATCGCTATGGTTTATTAACCAATCCAGCATTAAAAATTTATAAGCCTTGGCTTGATCAGCAATTTATTGATGAATTAGGCGGACGCTTTGAAATGTCGCAATTTTTAATTGCGAATGGCTTTGATTATAAAATGTCAGTGGAAAAAGCCTATTCTACTGATTCTAATATGCTTGGTGCGACTCACGAAGCGAAAGATTTGGAAGAGTTAAGCACTGGCATCAAAATTGTTAAGCCAATTATGGGCGTGGCATTCTGGGACGAAAATGTACAAATTCAAGCGGAAACCGTTACAGTTCGCTTTGAAGAGGGTGTACCAGTGGCATTAAATGGCAAAACCTTTAGTGATCAAGTGGCATTATTTTTAGAGGCGAATCGGATTGGTGGTCGTCATGGGTTGGGTATGTCTGACCAAATTGAAAACCGTATTATTGAGGCAAAATCACGCGGTATTTATGAAGCACCCGGTATGGCATTATTGCATATCGCCTATGAACGTTTAATAACAGGTATTCATAATGAAGACACCATTGAACAATACCGCATTAACGGCTTACGTTTAGGGCGTTTATTGTATCAAGGACGTTGGTTTGATCCGCAAGCATTAATGTTGCGTGAATCTACTCAACGTTGGGTGGCTAAGGCGATTACTGGCGAAGTAACCTTAGAGTTACGTCGTGGTAATGATTATTCTATTTTAAATACCGAATCCCCTAACCTCACTTATGCCTCAGAGCGTTTAAGTATGGAAAAAGTGGAAGATGCCCCATTTGATCCGATTGATCGTATTGGACAATTAACAATGCGTAATTTAGATATTGTGGATACGCGTGGTAAATTAGGCATTTATTCACAAGTGGGATTATTAACCAGTGATAAAGATAGCATCTTGCCAAAATTAGAAAGTAAATAAAAAATTATTTTAAAATAGACCGCACTTATACTCGCTTTAGTAAAGTGCGGTTTGTTTTAGCAAAATTTTTAACTTTATTAATAATAGGAGTGAAAATGACAACCTTATTTGAACAGGCAAAACCTCGAACCAAAGCCCCTTACCGTTTTGACATTGTCGGCAGTTTTTTGCGACCAGAAGCGATTAAACTGGCTCGCCAACAATGTGCTTGTGGGGATATATCTTGTGCAGAACTAACGGAAATTGAAGATAAAGAAATTGCCAAACTCGTTGATAAACAAAAGCAAGTGGGATTACATGCCGTTACCGATGGCGAATTTCGTCGCACCTTTTGGCATATGGATTTCCTCGCGGCATTAAGTGGTGTGGAAGAAGTTGAGGCGGAAAAATTTTCGGTACAATTTAAACATCATAGTGTTAGACCTAAAACCCTAAAAATTGTGGATAAAGTGGCTTTTCCTGATAATCATCCATTTTTATCCCATTACCGTTCATTACAACAAATCGCAGGGGACTATCCCGTTAAATTTACCATTCCTTCCCCTTCTATGTTGCATCTTATTTGTACGATAAGAGAAACGGATTATCAACCCATTGCACGCTATGCGGACAATAATCAACAGTTATTAGCGGATATTGCTGAAAGCTACAAAGTGGCTATTCAAAAGTTTTATGACCTAGGTTGTCGCAATTTACAGCTTGATGATACCAGCTGGGGCGAATTGTGTTCTGAAGAGAAAAGAGCCGCTTATCAGCAACGAGGTATTGATTTAGACCAATTAGCTAAGGACTATGTGACAATGGTTAATCAAGCCATTGCGGATCGCCCAGCAGATATGGCGATTACTATGCATATTTGCCGTGGTAATTTCCGTTCCACTTGGTTTTCTTCGGGGGGTTATGAACCAGTGGCAGAACAATTATTTGGGCATTGTCATGTTGACGGCTTTTTCTTAGAGTACGACAGTGACCGTTCTGGTGACTTCAAACCTCTACGCTTTATTAAAAATCAACAAGTGGTATTAGGCTTGGTTACCTCAAAAAGCGGTGAATTAGAAGATAAAGCAGAAATCATTAAGCGTATCAAAGAGGCGGCACAATATGTGGATATTAATCAGCTTTGTTTAAGTCCACAATGTGGTTTTGCCTCCACCGAAGAAGGCAATATCCTAACGGAACAGCAACAATGGGATAAATTAAACTTTATTCGGGAAATCGCCGAAGAAGTTTGGGGAAAAAACGCATAGTACAAGTCGTAAGAAAAAACGTGGTTTTAATGCCACGTTTTTTTCGTTAATTAAAATAAGAATGATACACCAGCATATCCGCCAAGTTACCCGAACAAAGTAGTATAGCACGTATATATCTTCTTAATATTTGCCCAAGTGCGTTTAATGGGATGAAGTTCTGGCGAATAAGGTGCCAGCAGTAAAATATGATGTTCCCGCTTAATTCGCCATTACTTGCAAAATACCCATTCTATGAAAACATGCATTATCCAAAATAATGACCGATTTCTGTGTGAATGAGGGGAGTAAAGTATGCTCAAACCAGGCTTCAAAAAAACTACTGGTCATAGTGTTTTGATACACCATAGGGGCAACTAATATTATTTGTACTTCGTGGACTTTTTTACGTGTTATCGTAGATCTATTGAGAATGCCATTTTTTGCCTGATAAAATTAGTTATCATAATATTTTATTTTGAATTGCTATAAAATATTGAAAAAAAACAACAAATCAGTTAGAAAGTTTATTTAGTGAACTTAAGAGAAAATTAATTAATCATAATGGATTAAGCAGAAAATGTAAGATATATGTTTATAAAGGATTTTTTTGAATAAAAAGAGCCAGTAGAGTGATATAAAAATAATTAGATCCCACACTTTTGTCCATTACACCGTCTTTTTTATCTTAGTTAGCCGGCATTGCTTCTTCCACTGGAGCGACATTAGGCTTTTCCTTTAAAACGTCCCATAGGCTTGGTGTTGAGTCATTATTGTTTGGCATTGTATTGGAATTGACGGTTTGCGGTTGGCAAAAACGTTGGTTGGGTTTTGCCCAAACGGGAATGGTGCGTGAGCTGTTGCAATCCCAGCCACCATAACTATTAATACCTACCCATTGGATTTCCGCAGGCGTTGTTAATTTGAGTGGTTTAATGTTAGCTTGTTGCAGATAATGCTGATAAATTTGTAATGCCCCACTTGCCCCTGTGAGTTTAGTTTCACCATTATCATCTCTTCCAAGCCAAACAGTGGCAACATCTTTACCATCAATACCGACAAACCAAGTATCTCGTGCATCATTGGTAGTACCCGTTTTACCCGCTAGGTGTAAATGGGCAAACTCTCGTTGTAGGCTACGTCCAGTTCCTCTTTCTACGGTTTGTTGCATGGTATATAAGGTTTGAAAGGCGGCTTGTTGTGGCACCACTTGCTCACCAGTTTGGTTAGGTTGGTAAATAATTTTCCCCTGCCGATTTACTACGACATCAACAGTCGTTAGGTTGATTTTATAGCCTTCATTGGCAATCACTTGGTAAAGTTTAGTTACATCATAAGGCGAAATGGCATAAGATCCAAGCAACATTGCAGGAACATGAGGAATAGCGATTTTATCCCAGCCCATCTTTTTTTGGGTAGCAATCACTTCCGATAAACCAACTTGCATACCGATATTTACAGTGGGGATATTAAGGGAACGCACTAGAGCGTCCATTAACATCACAGAGCCACTGTATTTACGATCATAATTTCGTGGTTGCCAAGGTGGGCTACCTTTGGTTCTGATCGTGATTGGTTGATTTTGAATTGGGGTATTCAGCCTGAATTGCTCTGGTTTAGACAAAGCAGTTAAATAAATAGCAGGTTTGACTAACGAACCAATTTGACGTTGTGCATTGACCGCTCGGTTAAACCCAGCATATTGAGTTTGTACACCGCCCACTAAGGCTTTTATTTCGCCAGTATGATAATTGGCAACAACAAAAGCAGATTGTAGATAAGGGTTTTTCGTTTTCTCTTGTAAGGCTTTCACACCCTGAATAACAGCTTGTTCTGCATAGCGTTGCTGATTGACATCAAGTGTGGTAAAAATTCTTGCACCAAGTAGCGTGCCTGCTTTATATTCGGCAAGATTTTCCCTTAATTCTTTTTGTAAGGTTTGGATAAAAGCGGGATAATTCCGTGTAATTTGCCCTCTCGCTTGTACACCGAGTGGGCGTTTAATAAGGATCTCGTAAAGTTCTTGCCCGATGACTTTGTGATCGACCAATAATTTCAATACCACATTACGCCGTTCCATAGCATTATTCGGATTACGCCAAGGATTATACAATGACGGTCCTTTTACCATACCCACTAATAGAGCAATTTGATCTAAACTGATTTCACGAATTGGGCGACCAAAATAGAATTGGCTTGCTAATTCAAAACCATGGATTTGAATATCGCCACTTTGTCCCAAATAAATTTCATTGAGATAGGTTTCTAATATGCGATTTTTATCATAACGCCAATCTAAAATCACTGCCATTAATGCTTCATTGGCTTTACGAATAAGATTGCGATCATTGCTCAAGAACAGATTTTTCACTAATTGCTGAGTGATAGTGCTACCACCTTGTACAGTATAACCTGCTTTTAAATTGGTTAGCATTGCCCTTGTGATCCCAATAAGACTAATCCCAGAATGTTCATAAAAACGGCGATCTTCAGTGAGTAATAGGGTATCAATCAGTAAACGAGGATAGTTTTGCAATGCAATCGCTAAGCGTTCTTCATTTTCGGATTGTAACATTGCAATTAATTTAGGGGCTAAGCGAAAAGACTCAATGGCTCGCTGATTAACCAGATCTTCAATCACTTGCAATTTATCTTGCTGGAAGCGTAAACGAAAAACCCGTTGTGCCTCAGCCTGATCAGGAAAAGGAAAAGCGCGGCGGATTAAAACTAAGCTATTTTGTTCAATTTTAAAATCACCGGGGGCGGCAAGCATAGTGGTTTGCCGATAGCCATTATCTAATAATAATTGTTTGATTTCGTCCATAGATTGCTGATTTTCGGTACGAATACTTTCAATACGGCTATAAACTTCCGCTGGCAAATGCCAAATTTGCCCGTCCATTTTGTTGCGGATTTTACTGTCAAGATAGAGCATATAAAAAGCCACTAAGCAGAACATGGTAAAAATACATTTACATAAAAATATTTTCCAGTTTGCTCTAAACGAGGCTGTTTTTTTCTTCTTTTTTTTATGTTGCACTGAATTGGCTGGTTCTGTGGACATTCTTCTGTTTATCTAGCTAATCTATCAAGAATTTGCGATTTTAGCATAGGGATAGATTTTTGGCTATGAATGTGGGAGATTGATGCTTTTTTAAATTATATAGTCGTTCCACTTTAAAATGATACAGCGTTGGTACGCCTCGCCGTACTATTTGTACTGTCTTCGGCGTACCGCCTTATCTCATTTTAAATTGAAACGGCTATAAGAGATAAAAAAAACCGATATTCAATAAATTGAATATCGGCGAGGTCTTAATAAATAAGATAAAAAAGACATCTGCAATATGCAGTACACTAGCATTATCTCAGACTCTTTTACGCTAAAATAGTTCAATAAAAATCAAATTTTTTCATTTTTTTTATTTAAAGTTCTTGTTGAGCAAGAAAATGCTGAATTTGCTGTTGTATTCCTTGACTATCAAGTTTGAGTTCTGCCAGCATTTCTTGCTGTGTACCTTGAGCAATAAAATAATCAGGTAAACCCAGTTGTAAAAGTGCGGTCAATTTTTGATTTTTATTTAGCACTTCACTAACCGCACTACCTGCTCCGCCTTGAATGGCATTTTCTTCAATGCTGACTAAAAGCTGATGCGTTTGGCTAAGTGCGATAATTCTTTGTTCATCAATAGGCTTAACAAACCGCATATCAACAACTGTTGCATTAAGGTTTTCTGCCACTTCCATTACCGCAGGAAGTAATGTACCGAAATTTAATAATGCAATGTTTTCACCTTGACGAATAAGCCGAGATTGTCCAAGGGGAAGAGATTGTAGTGGAGTTAATTCTGTTCCAACTGCGTTGCCACGAGGATAGCGTACCGCAGCAGGTTTACCGCAATGATAACCCGTATATAGCATTTGCCGACATTCATTTTCATCGCTTGGGGTCATAATCACCAAGTTTGGAATACAACGCATAAAACTAATATCAAATGCCCCTTGATGGGTTTGTCCGTCCGCGCCCACAATACCCGCTCGATCAATGGCAAAGAGAACAGGAAGATTTTGAATGGCGACATCGTGAATCACTTGATCATAAGCACGTTGCAAAAATGTAGAATAGATAGCGACAATAGGGCGATAACCTGCAATGGCTAATCCAGCTGCGAAGGTAACTGCGTGCTGTTCAGCGATAGCCACATCAAAATATTGCTGTGGAAAACGTTGAGAAAATTCAACCATACCAGACCCCTCTCGCATCGCTGGGGTAATGCCGATAAGTTTCTCGTCATTGCTTGCCATTTCACAAAGCCAATCACCGAAAATTTTAGAATAAGTGGGTACAGTGCTAGATTTAGGCAGTTTTCCGCTAAGATGATCAAATTTAGGGACACCATGAAAACCAATGGGATCTTGTTCCGCAGGGGCGTAACCTTTGCCTTTTTTGGTCATAATATGCAGAAATTGTGGACCTTTTAATGTACGCATATTACTGAGCGTGGTAATGAGTTCATCAATATTATGTCCGTCAATCGGACCAATATAATTGAACCCCAATTCTTCAAACATTGTGCCAACAGGTGAAACAAAGCCTTTAACATGTTCTTCTGTTTTGCGGACAAATTCTTTAATTGGCGGAAGATTGGACAGAATTTTTTTGCCCCCTTCACGAATAGAAGAATAAAATGAGCCTGATAATAAACGAGCAAGGTAATTATTTAATGCCCCCACATTTTCTGAAATGGACATTTCATTGTCATTAAGAATAACTAACATATCCGTATGTAATGAACCCGCATGGTTTAAGGCTTCAAATGCCATACCTGCTGTAATTGCACCATCACCAATCACACAGACGGTTTTACGCCCTGCATTTTCTTTCTGTGCTACCACTGCCATACCTAATCCAGCACTGATTGAAGTAGAGGAATGCCCAACACTCAGCACATCAAACTCACTTTCTTCACGCCAAGGGAATGGGTGTAAGCCATTTTTTTGCCGAATACTGTGCATTTTATCGCGGCGACCAGTGAGAATTTTGTGAGGATACGCCTGATGCCCTACGTCCCAAATGAGATTATCAAAGGGAGTTTTAAATACATAATGGAGAGCAACGGTAAGCTCTACTGTGCCGAGACCTGATGCAAGATGACCACTAGTTTGGCTCACTGATTCCAATAAATAATCTCGTAGTTCTTGACAGACTTGAGGAAGTTGATCTTTGCTAAGTAAGCGGAGATCATCAGGTGAATCAATGAGAGTGAGAAGAGGATACTTTTGCATGGTTATTATTGCCCCACATTAATGTTTTCTATGAATAATAAATGCCGCGAGTTCACGAAGTGCGGTAGTATTAAAACAAATATTGTCTAATGCTTGTATAGCTTGTTGATAAAGTTGCTGTGCTTTTTGTTTTGCCCCTGCTAATCCCAGTAATTTAGGATAAGTGCTTTTGTCAGCCAATAAATCTGAGCCTGCGGTTTTGCCTAAGGTTTGGCTATCGCTTTCTATATCTAAAATATCGTCTTGCACTTGAAAAGCCAAACCAATAGCTTGTGCATACTGGCTTAATTGTTCGCCTAATTGTTTATCTTGATAATAAGGGGAACAATAAAAGCCCATCATCACTGCCGCAGTTAATAATGCACCTGTTTTATTACGGTGGATTTGTTCAAGTTCGGCTAAAGAAATTTGTTTATGTTCAGCCAATAAATCAAGACTTTGCCCTAGGCACATACCCTTTACCCCTGCGGCAATGGCAAGTTGCTGAATTAATTTAAGTTGCTGAGGGGGGGACAAAGTGGGAATATGGCTCACCAACTCAAAAGCAAAAGATTGTAGTGCATCGCCCGCTAAAATTGCGGAGGCTTCACCAAAGGCAATATGACAAGTTGGTTGTCCTCGCCGTAGCTCATCATTATCCATTGCTGGAAGATCATCATGAATAAGAGAATAAGCATGAATAGCTTCAATGGCTGCCGCCGCATAATCAAGATGTTGCATTTCAGCATTGAGCATACGCCCAGTGGCATAAACAAGAAAAGGGCGAATACGCTTACCACCAAGTAATAAACCATATTTCATGGCATCTAATAAATGAGAAGAACTCACATTATCTACTTGTTGGTTAAGAAAATGGTTAATTCGTTGCTGTAATTGTTGTAAGTCTTGATTAAATTGATACATATTTATGCACACATTCTATGGAGAAATTATTCATCAAGTTGATAATCATTTAATTCAGCTGTTTCATTTTTTTGTAATAAAATCTGAATACGTTGCTCAGCTTGGCTTAAACGTTGTTGCCCTTGTTTAGCCAGTTGAATACCTTGTTCAAATTCGGCTAAGGATTGTTCTAGGCTAAGATTGCCAGTTTCTAAACGAACAACGATATCTTCTAATTGCGTTAGCGTTTGTTCAAAGTCTATGTTGTTTTTATTGCTTTTTTTGGCGACCATAATTTATCCTAGGAATGAATTTAAATAGCGATATTGTACTTTAGTTTTGCCTGATTGTCGGTGGATTTTTGCAAGATTTGCTGAAAATTAATAGAATTACAGCATAATTGTTTGTTTTATAAGCAAAAAGCTAAATACCCTTAATGGGTATTTAGCTTGTTTCTTTAAGTGTAAATCCAAAATTTAACCTGTATTACGCATACCCGCAGCAATACCTGCAATAGTAATCATTAATGCTTGTTCTAAATCAGGATTAGGTTGTTCCCCCTGTTTGCGTAAACGGCATAATAATTCCACTTGCAGAATATTTAATGGATCAGTATAGATATTGCGTAGGGCAATGGATTCAGCGATCCAAGGCGAATCGGTCATTAAGTTATCTTCGTGCGATAAAGATAACACCGTTTTTATATCCGCATTAAGTTGTTCACGCAAATGTTTACCTAAATACCATAATTCAGGTTTAACAAGACGCTGATCATAATGTTCGGCTAACCAAGTATCTGCTTTACTATAAACCATTTCTAACATACCAATACGGGTAGAGAAAAAAGGCCAGTTTTTGCACATATCTTCTAAAATTTCGCCCTTACCTTGAGCAATAGCTTGCTGTAATGACGCACCAGCCCCTAACCAAGCAGGTAACATTAAGCGATTTTGCATCCAAGCAAAAATCCAAGGAATGGCACGCAGGCTTTCAACCCCTCCATTGGGATTACGTTTAGCGGGGCGTGAGCCTAAAGGCAATTTGGATAATTCTTGCTCAGGGGTAGCACTACGGAAATAAGGCACAAAATCTTTATCCCCTCGCACCACACCACGATAAATCTGACAAGACGACTGGGAAAGTTCGTGCATCAGGTTACGCCATTCTGCTTTAGGCTCAGGCGGTGGCAATAAATTTGCCTCTAAAATGGCACTGGCATAAAAATCAAGACTTTCTACTGCTACGTCAGGTAAGCCGAGTTTAAAACGGATCATTTCCCCTTGTTCGGTTACTCGTAAGCCATTTTTAAGAGAACGAGGGGGTTGAGATAATAATGCCGCATGAGCAGGTGCGCCACCACGTCCGATAGTACCACCACGCCCATGGAACAAGGTTAATTCAATGCCTAATTGCTCACATAAATTCACTAAAGATTCTTGTGCTTGATATTGTGCCCAAGAGGCTGCCATCATACCTGCATCTTTGGCGGAATCGGAATAACCAATCATCACCATTTGTTTATTATTAATAACCCCACGATACCAACCAATATTAAATAATTGGGTCATCACTTGCTCAGAGGCTTCCAAGTCATCAAGGGTTTCAAATAAAGGCACCACAGGTAAATGATAAGGCACACCCATTTCTTTTAATAATAGATGCACAGCCAGCACATCAGAGGCTGTGCGAGCCATAGAAATAATGTAACAGGAAATGACACCTTCTGGCTGATGAGCAATAACTTTACAGGTATCCAAAATTTCCTTAGTTTCCGCTGAAGGTGTCCAATCTAAAGGAATAAGCGGACGGCGAGAGTTGAGTTCTTTAATTAAAAAAGCCTGTTTATCTTCTTCTGTCCATTGTGCATAATCGCCTAAGCCAATATAGCGAGTAATTTCAGCAATCGCATCAGTGTGCCTTGTACTTTCTTGACGAATATCCAAACGAGAAAGGGTAACCCCAAAGCAACGAATACGGCGTAAACAGTCCAATAATAAACCATTAGCAATAATACGCATACCACAAGCCAATAAAGATTGATAACAATCATAAAGCGGTTGCCAAAGTTGTTCGTCATAACGAATAATCACACTTTCATCAATACTCGGCTTACGATCAGAGAGTAAATCATTATAATAAGCTAAGGTATTGATTAATTTACTACGCAATTCTTTGACCAACACCCGATAAGGTTCAATATGATCGCCATATTTTTGTCTAAATTCAGGGGTACATTCAACAATAGACAATTCTTCCGTTAAGGCTTGAATATCTTTCAAAAAGAGATCGGCGGCTTTCCAACGTGCTAAATATAATACTTTTTCCGTTACTTGATGAGTTACATAAGGATTACCATCACGATCGCCCCCAACCCAAGAAGAAAAACGCACAGGGGTCAATTCAACAGGTAATTGCAAATCAAAATGTTCCACCATATTCTCATTTAATTGACGCAAAAATGCTGGAACAGCCTGCCATAAGCTATTTTCAATAAACGCAAAGCCCCATTTTGCTTCTTCAAAGGGGGTTGGGCGTTGAGTACGAATTTCATTGGTATGCCAAGCTAACGCAATAAGCTGTAATAAACGGCTTTCAATTTGTTTACGTTCTTTTTCGGTCAAATCATCATGATCCAATTTGCTTAAACATTTATTAATTTCTACATGTTTATGCACCAAAGAACGGCGAGTTACCTCAGTAGGGTGTGCGGTTAAAACCAACTCAATAAGCAATTTCTCAACCGTATCTAACAGTTGCTGTTGAGAGGTATTTTGTGCTTTTAATCGCTGAAATAAGGCAGAAATAGAACGATCTGACGCATTTTTGTCTTGATGATGACGAGAAATACCTTGATATTGCTCAGCAATATTAGTCAGATTAAGAAATTGGCTAAATGCACGAGCAACAGGAATAATATTATCATTTGAGATATTTTCTAAAGTATCAAGCAACTGATTTCTTGCTTGATCATCACCATTGCGAGAATTGCGTGATAACACACGAATATTTTCAATTAAATCAAGAATATCGCTACCTTGTGCATCACTAATGGTTTCGCCAAGAAAATGCCCAAGCATATTGATATTGTGTCGCATTGCTGAGTACTGTTCAATCATAGGAAATACCCTCATAAAATTAAAATAATCACTGATAGTAGATATAACAAAAATGTACAAAGGACGCAAATATCATTTAATTTATTAAATAAAAAAATAGCGGATAGTTGTTTTAGATCTATTTTTACTGAAAATTTACTGAAAAATTTCTATTAAATTTAATATAAATAACAATAAGTTAAAATAAAGTTAATAACTTATTTTAACTTATTGGTTTAAATTAGTGGGGATTAAGTAGCCTGTATTCTTGTTTGCTTATAGTGGTATCATACAACCCAATCCGTTCATCTTGTCGTTTTTCTATGCCTGTATAGCTTAAACTTGCATCTTCATAGCGTTTGAATTTATAGACGGCATCGTTCATCATACCGCTATTAAATAAATTCAAGCTCACTAATAAATTAAAGTCTTGTTGTGTTAAGCCAGTAACACGCTTAAAGAGTTCAGGTTCAAGTTGGGTAATCACATCTTGTAAGGTGTATTCACGATAGTCAGTGAGATACATAAAAATAGGAATGCGTGTGGCAAATTTAATCAGTTTTTCTTGTACTTGTTTGCGTAAACTGCGTTCTTGTTTTTCTTCCTCTTTTAGTTGTTTTTTCTCTTTGGGGCTAAGTTCTTGTTCATTGGCTTGTTGTTTGGTTTTTTTCACACTTTCCGATTTATTGATAATGGTATCAATATCTTGATTGAGAGAACGGAAGCCTTCAATATTCATCAAGGCTTGCATTGCTTCAGCGCTTTGTTGCAATTTTTTCAAGGTATCATTATCCACATTCACTAACAACGCACTTTCCCAACGGCGAGCAAGTAAGGTAGCTGTTGTTCCACTCATGGCTAAATCTAAGATACCAGCGGCATCAATTTCTCGCATACTGCTACCATCAAAGGCTAATACAGGTAAGAATTGGATAAATTCAGCCACTTTTTGTTCAGGGTTTTTGTTGTCAGTATTGAGTTGAATACAATAATCCGCCAGTTGCTTTAAGGCGCGATCAGGGGCAAAGTCAAAAACATAGCATTCTTGTTTGATAATACATTCATTATTGGGTTGGTTAGGATCTCGTCCACGCAATACCCAAGGGGTTTGCACACGAAAGGCTGCCTGAAAATAGGTTTCAGGGGAGCTTAAATTGCGTAACATAAATATGCCTGTCCAAGGGGCAACCGAGACGCCAGTGGTAAGTTTGCCACAAGATAGGGTAATTGATTTGGTTTTTAACGGATTTTGCATGGCTTTTTTCACAGGGATTAAGGCGTCTGCTCCCATACCTGCTTGGTTACCTGCAGCAACAATGATTTGATAATCTTGATAAAAGAGATTTTGTTTTTGGTTAAGGAGATTTTTCATTGCATAGCAAGCGGATACGCTGGGTAAAAACCAAAACGTATGTAGCAAACTTTGGCTAAGGCGAACATCGGCAAAAGGCATTGGTGGTTTTTCTGCCCCTAATTTAAGGTTATCAATGGTGGTAGTTCTGAGTTGTCCACGAATAAAGGATAGCCATTGTTGTACTTCATTTTCATAAACAAATTTTGCGTTATCGCCCTCGCCAGTTGCCGAGAAAAATACATTGAGATCAAACTCATTAAATTCCCCTTTCAAAGCCACTTCTCTTATTTCTTCAGGTAATTGGTAGGTTAGCATGACCATTTTAGGCAAGGATAAATAAGGATTGTTTTCACCTTGCCATTGTTTTTTGGCTTGTTGTTCATCACTATAGGTCCAGTTATAAATTTGTTCTTCAATAAATTCGCCAGAATTTAATGCTCGAAAGGGAGTACCTGAAAGATAGAGATAATGATTGGTGGTAATGGGCAACATTTCTTCATCAAAATAATCGGGCAATGCCATTTCCATTTCTTCTGCTTCTTGTTGTGATTGCCAAGCGGTTTGATCAAATAAATCTTTGGCTTTTTCTCGCCAAGCGCCGTAATGGTATTCATCAAAAATAATGCAATCCCAATGAATAGCATGTACCCACTCATTTTTCAGTTTAATGCCACCTGCTTTATTTTTGCCGAGATAATCTTGGAATGAACCAAAACAGATTTGTGGATAGTCGTACTTTTCCTGCCATTGTGCTTGTTTGGTAACAAAATGCCAACGTTCAAAATCAATATGGTTTTGCAAATCTTCCTGCCAAGCATGTTGTACCGCAGGCTTAAACGTTAAGACTAAGATTTTTTTCCAGCCCATTTTTTTGGCAAGTTGATAAGCGGCAAAGGTTTTGCCAAAACGCATTTTAGCATTCCATAAAAAGTGCGGTGTTTTTTGAGTATTTTTCTCATCTTGTTGAAACTGCTGAAAATATTGATATGTTTTTTCAACAGCAGCTTGTTGTTCTGGACGCATTGCAAAATCACAAATGCGGTTTTCTTGGTTGATAATGCCTTTTCTAATGGCTAATAATGCCGCTTTTAAGTCTTCTAAGCGACACGCATACCATTCGCCCTCAATAGGAAAAATACCTTGTTGCTTGAGATATTGATGAACTTCGTGATCTTTAAATAATGAACCATCATTACGTTGTGCTAATTCGTCTAACTCAATTTTCCAACTTTGATGGGGCGTTTTCACTGGGTATTGTTCTTGAACTCGTTGTTCCACAGAACGTTCGGTATAACCAATTTTGAGGCAACCCTCAAAGCGGGTATCAGAATAGGCATAGATTTTCGGTTGGCGTAATGGCGTGAGTAATGTATTCATTTTTTGTTAATCCTTATCCATTGGGCGTACCATACTTTCAATATAGGCAATTTCATCTTTAGTCAGTTGATATTTTTGATAAAGTTCTTCATCTGTCCAAGGCTTGGAGAAGTCTTGTTGGGGGACAAGTTCATAAGTTTTTTTGGTTGTGTGTTGAGTATTCTTTTTTAATGTAAGCATAAAATGAAAAAAACGTGTGTTAATGTAACTCATTACATTTTCACAAATATTTTCATTATCAAAAGGTCCGAATACCAGATAAGTTTCAGTACAAGCAGAGTTAGGGGGAGCATAGATAGGTTTAACCCAGTCAGTTTTACTGTCGCCAGAGCCTACGGCATAAGGAGCAATAACTTTATGGCAATCAATCCATTGCTTATTTAGAGGAATATCTTGTTTTTGAATATAACCAATGCCTTTATTTTGATATAAAGTAACATTATTAAATGTATCTTGATAAGGTTTAGGCTTCCCTTTAAAGAAAGTACGTAATCCAAAAGGTTTTGCAGAACTGACTATTTCGCTAAAACTAGGCTCTTGTAAATTGGATACTTTATGTAAAATTTGTACTGCTTGATTATAGCGAATAAAGATATTTAAGTTTTTTTCTTTTAAAGATCTAATTTTTTGTGAAGTAATTTCGTTATTTTCATGAGTTACCACTTTACAATCTTGTTCGCTGCCTGAACGCCATAAGAAATAACAAACACCGCCTTTTATATCAACACCTGAAAAACAATCCGCTGAATTAGGAAAATCATGTAATTCAACGATTTGCTTATCTGACAACATGGCATCACGAAATGAATCTAATCCTTTCCCGCCTGTGTACCAGCGAGCAGGGATAATCATAATTAAATGTTTAGGTTTCAGTTTTTTAGCTTGCTCAATAAAATGATGATAAATAGGAGTGGCACTGGCTTGTGCCCCACCATCGCTTAATTGATATGGCGGATTACCGATAATAACGTCAAAGTGCATAGGAAAATTGGGATTAATTTCTCGAATTTGTTCAATGGATAAATGAATAAACCCATAAGCATGGTTTTCTAAATGTGAATCTCGTTGATAGACGGATTGAGCTGCCCCACATTGACGACACTTACCGTTATGCCATTGATGCTCAGCTACCTGAAAAAAGAGATTGCCTTGTTGGTTTTCAAATAAAGAACAAATGGCATATTGCCCATTGGCGTGGCGACTACAATAAAGGGTACGTCTGGATAAATCAGCGGTTAGCCCAGTAATGGCAATGCCAAAAAGTTGCTTCGTAAAAATATGGTTAATTCTGGTTTGTAAATCAGGGATTTCATCTGCCAACCCAACAATTAATCGCTTAGCAATTTCTCTTAAAAAGACGCCCGTTTTAGAAACAGGGTCTAAAAAAGTGCGGTCTGGATCAGAAAAATATTCCGCAGGAATTAAGTCGATCATCGCATTTGCCACACTCGGCGATGTAAACACTTCATCATTTGATAAATTGGCTAAACAAGATAAGACATCAGGGTTATATTCATAGGATTTTTTTAGCATTTTCTATCTCCAGAAAATAACAACTTTGATATTCTTGTATGGATTGATAAGGCTCATCAGCATAGTCAACTAAATCGGTATAGCGAAAATCATGCCGTTTAAGCGACCATTTTCTCGGAAAAGACACTGCCGACCATTGGGAAAAATGCAGAAATTCATCTTGTTCCACATATTTCATGGTTAAGGCATTACCATGCAAAATATTGAGCGAAAGAATAAATCGTGCCACCTCAATCACTTTAGGATTATGCTGAGGAAAAAGGCGTTGGTATTGCTCGCCAAAATAACCCAATAATCGTTGGCGACAAGCAAAAACATTGTCTTTTAGAATATCAATGCCATAGAGTCCAGCCAGGGCGAATACCGCATAAAACTCATATTCACGTTGCGATTGTTGATAACGCTGCTCAATATGTCGTAATCGTCGCCGCAAAATTTCAATCAAAAAATTTCCATCGCCACAAGCTGGTTCTAAATAGCGAGCGTCATCTTTTTTCTCGGTTTCATCTTTGACTAAATCCAGCATTGCATTCACTTCTTGCTCACGTGTAAACACTTCGCCATGATCGGTAACACGTTGTTTGGATTTAATTTGTGATTTCATTGGAATAACGTAACTTTTAATGTAACTAAATTGGAATAATTAACGTAACAAATAATAATAGTTACGTTTATAAATGTCAAAATCTCATTTAATGGCATCGTTCAATTTGAGATGATGATATGGACGAGAAGAAAAATTTTTCAATTAAACTAAAAGACTTATTGCAAAAAAGAGGTTACGAGCCAACTGCCGCAACCTTAGAACGAGAGTTTAATTTACGCCATTATGGTAAACCCATTGGATTACATGCAATGGCACGCTGGTTACGTGGCGAAGTGATTCCTACCAATGAGCGTTTAAAAACCTTAGCTGATTGGCTTGATGTAGATTTGCGAGAGCTTGTTTCTGATGAACGAGTGCAACGAATTAATTTGTCTGAACAACGTCAAGATAGTGAAGACACTTTTTGGCATACTCAAGCCAGTTATGATGATCAACGTTTATTTAAGATTTTTTTGAATTTGCCAAGAGAACAACGTAAAACCGTTAGAGAAGTGATTATTGCCATGCACAAGGCTTATCGGACGAATAAATATTGATAGTTAATATAGATAGAAAACAACTCAATAGACGCTAAAAGTGCGGTCAATTTCACCGCACTTTTTGTAGTTATCTTATTATTTTTTCATAATATTGAGATAACGTAAGATAACAATAAGAATACAGGCACCTGCTACACCAAAGAGTAACCCTGCAATATTTAATTGTCCTGCGGCGTGGGCAGAGCCAATGCCTAATAAATCACCAAAAATCCAACGCCCTAATGATGAACCAATGATACCGATTATGATATTCATACATAAGCCCATATCGCTCTTCATGACTTTTTCTGCGATCCAACCAATTAAAGCACCTATAATAATTGCTGCAATCCAGCCCATAGCTTTTCTCCTACTTAAATAATTAATAAAAAACCTAGTTTATACTAGGTTGTGTAAGTTTAACTTGTTTTATGAATAAAATCAAAATATTAGAGTAATAGCTATGATTTTGTTATGTTGCGTACTGATTGGCGTACCACCAATTCAGGATACATTTCAATGGTTGTTGGTGTAGCGGCTTCACCATGGATTCTCGCTAATAATAATTCAATGGCTTTAGCGCCTAAACGGGTTTTAGATTGATGAATTGTAGTGAGCGGAGGAGCATAAAAACGTGAGGAATGAATATTATCATAACCAATAATGGAAATATCTTTAGGTACGGATAAACCTCGTTCGGTAATAGCAGAAATTGCCCCTAATGCCATAACATCATTACAACAGAATACTGCGGTGGGTAAGGTGGTTTGGTTGAGGATTTTATTCATACATTCGTAACCATCTTCAGGTTCAAAAGAGCCTTCCATTATCCAATCAGGATTAATGGTTAATTGGGCTTCTTCCATTGCTTTGATAAAACCTTGATAACGAGTTTGAGCAGTAATTTTGTGTAAATTTCCTGCAATAATACCAATGTTTTTATGTCCATGTTCAATAAGACACTTGGTGGCAAGGTAGCCACCTTCAAAGCTATTGTCTTGAATAACATCAGTTTTGCCGTTATCTAAGCCCCAATCCATTACTACCATAGGTAATTGACTAAATTGGCTAAAGAGATCTAAAGAGTCTGGATTGTATTCTGAACACATAATTAATACGCCATCAACCCGTTTTTGAATCAACATGGCTAAATGATTTTTAATTTTTTCAGGATCATTCTGCGTATTACATAAAAATAATGAATAACCTTGCCGATAGCAATGTTCTTCTACGGCATGGATAATTTCAGCAAAATAGGGCGCTTCGCTGGTGGTAACAATCATACCAATGGATTTTGTGGTATTAATCTTTAGGCTACGAGCCACAGCACTGGGTGAATAATTTAATTTTTCTATGGCATCAAGTACTTGTTTAGCCGTATCTTCTGCGACAAAGCGTGTTTTGTTAATAACATGGGATACCGTTGTGGTAGATACCCCCGCCATTTTTGCCACATCTTTAATGGTTGCCATATATTCTCCGATTTAATGTGATTATTATGGGGATTAAATTGCCTATAAAATGGTTAATTATGGCATACAATATGCTGATTAGGTAGAGAAATATAGTCGTTTCAATTTAAAGTGGAGCAACTATAGTCATTCCACTTTAAATTGAAACGACTATATAATTTGCTTGTTTGGCATTACTCAACATAAATTAATGGCTTTTTCGCTCAAAATTTGTTAGAGTTTAACCAAATTTTTGACTTTTAAAGAGGTGATTATTATGGGTACTTTTGGTTATTCAATGCTAACAGTGGTTTTTGCTTTAGCTATGATCGTATTTTTAGCATCATTAATTTTTTAATGTAGATACAATTTATGATTAAGGGGAATGTGTGCCATTCCCTTTATTTTTTCCTGTAACAGTATGTTATACGTATAGAATCGAATTATTTAAGTGGTAGACGTATATAGTTGCTCCACTTTAAAAAGTACAAGATGTGTCAACGTAACATTATTTTAAAGTGGAACGACGATCGTAAATAAGGTTGGCCATCAAAGTTCAAAATATATGTGGGTAGTTTTAACGCCAAATTTATGTAAAACTCACCGCACTTATTGATTTATTCTGTTTCAAACAAAGCACGATATTTTATTAATTGTGTTTTGGTTAACGCAAAAACACCGTCTCCACCTTGTTTGAAACTTAGCCATTGGAATGGGACTTGTGGGTATTGTTCTATTAAATGCACCATACTATTTCCTACCTCACAAACCAAGATCCCTTTCTTGCTAAGATAATCTGCGGATTTGGCTAGAATACGTTTCGTTAATAATAAACCATCTTGCCCAGCGGCCAAAGCAAGCATGGGTTCATGATGAAATTCCGCTGGCATATCCGCTATATCTTCGCTGTCCACATAAGGTGGGTTTGTAACGATCAAATCATATTGGTCAAGGGGTAATTGTTCAAATAAATCTGATTGAATTGGGAAAACACGATGAAGTAGCTGATGACGTTCAATGTTTATTTCCGTTACATTTAACGCCTCTAAAGATAAATCTACGGCATCAACTTCCGCTTGAGGAAAACGCTCTGCACAAGCAATGGCAATACAGCCACTTCCTGTACACAAATCTAAAATACGTTTTGGACTATGCTCAAGTAAAGGGGAAAATCCTTGCTGAATTAGTTCACCAATGGGGGAACGAGGGATCAATACACATTCATCAACATAAAAAGGCAAGCCACAAAACCAAGCAGTATGGGTTAAATAAGCTACAGGGATACGTTGTTCAATGCGGGCAATGACCAATTCAATAATCCGTTGTTTTTCTACTTGGGTAAGTTTAGCGTCATATAATTCGCTTGGTACATCTGGTGGCAAATGCAGAGCGGTTAAAACTAGCTGACTTGCCTCGTCCCACCCATTATCATAACCATGCCCATAAAAAATATCATTTTGATTAAATTGACTATATGCCCAACGCAAGTAATCTTTAATACTGTGTAAATCTTTTTCTATTAAATCGGTATCAATAAAATTTGTCATTATTTGCTCCTTTAAAAATATTGTCGCTAGTTATATCATATTTAGCTTGGGAGCTAAATCTCTTTCCGTTGGATTTATCGTCGTTCTGCTTTGCAAGAATATCGCCTTGGCTTATTGCAAATTCAAATGGCGATAATAAATGCGGTATAAAATAGAAAAGTTTTTAAGATGAAAAAATTAGCACAGCAAGACATTGCGTTATTTAGAACTGCCGTAAAAGGCTGTAAACCAATCAAACAAGATACATTTGTAGCAATACAAAATAAGAAAACAATCACTCGCTCACCAAAGCGAGAACAACGTGAGAAACAGGATAATTTATTTTATTTTTCCGACCAATACGAACCCTTGCTTAATGAAGAAAATAATGTGAAATATTTACGGGAGGGCGAAAATCCCCATTTATTAAAACAATTACGCCGTGGTGATTTTTGCCCTGATTTATTTTTAGATTTACATGGTTTAACCAAGCAACAAGCCAAGCAAGAATTAGCTGCATTACTGTTGGCTTGTGAAAAAGAACATCTTTTTTGTGCTTGCATTATGACAGGTTACGGCACCTTTACCTTAAAACGACAAATCCCGCGTTGGCTCGTGCAACACCCCAAAGTACGCGCATTACATCAAGCCCCAAAAGAATGGGGCGGTGAAGCGGCGATTTTGGTTTTGGTTGAAAATTAATTGGGCTAAAATTTTTACTTGCAATGAAAAATCAATAGATTTTTTATACTTTTTCAAGGAGGATACTATTGTCAATGAAGATCTCTTGCTCTTTTTATAATCTAATTGCACATTATCTTGTTACTATAAACAGGATTTAAAAATTGGCTATAATATTTTCTCATTTTACTTTTTCACGGCAAAAAATTATAGTCATTCCATTTTAAAATAAGAAAAGGTGATTAGCTAAAAACTGTAACGGTAGTACAGTAAAGGCTGGTTGAAGCTATATTCTTTTAAAGAAGGATGACTATATTTTACTCCCTTTTATCGTTCTTACTTCACAAAAAATGATAAATCCCCACAAAAATCCTTAATAAAAATTTTCAATTTGAGATATAAAACGCAAAATTTGATAAAAATTTATAATTATTTATATTTAATTTCCCATTTTCTACTTTCTCCAATAAAATGCCGAATATAAATTTAAAAATTATGTATTGTTTATATATGTTAAAAAACTTATTAAATAAGACTTCAACATCTATATCCTTAGCGGTGTTAATTGATGATGGCAATATTTCTATTAAATATATTGAAGTAATACTTAATGAAATAAATAAATTGGGTAACCCTATTATAAAACGGGTTTACGGCAACTTTATTGGAAAGAATGACCAATGGAAAGAAATAATTAATAAATATGCTATTAAGCCCATACAACAATTTGAATATACAAAAGGTAAAAATGCAACTGATTGTTTTATGATTATTGATGCTATGGATTTACTTTATCAATATCCACATATTCAAGGTTTTTGTATTGTATCCAGCGATAGTGATTTTACCTCGCTTGCCATTAGATTAAAAGAACAAGGTATGTATGTTTATGGTTTCGGTATGGAAAAAACACCTAAAGCATTCCGTTATGCTTGTACTAGATTTATTAATGTTGAACATTTATTTGATATCAGCATAAATAATGAAAAAATAATATTTTATTATCCTACTCAATCTGTTAATCAAATAAAAATAGAAAAAGTAAAGCAACAACTAAAAAAGAACTTGCCAGAAAATCATTGGATTCAATTAGGCTTGTTAGGTAAAAAATGGCGAGAAATTGATCCTAAATTTACTCCTAAAAATTATGGCTTTAAAAAACTAAGCACATTAGTAAAAGAATATCATCAAATATTTGACTGTAAAATTATAGGTAACAACCAATTTTATATAAAATTAAAAAAATAATATTATTCAAGTAACTGATTTCAAAAAAATACACCCTTAAAATCAGCTCTAAAATTTAGCTATAAAAAACATATGTTATGCGTATAGAATCAAAGGGCTTAAGTGATGAAAAGAAAAATCCTCCCTATATAATGAATAAGGCTGGTAATTAAAATTCAAAATATAGTAGGATAGGTCAACCGTAACAAAATCTAATGACGATTTAATTATATCACACAAAGTGTAACTATAAGTATCTATAGTCTTTATTCCCAAATATAGAAGAAAGGTGGTATATGGGAAATTAAGATTTGGTATAGGAGGCATATTAAGGTAATTATACAGTTATAAAAATGTGGGAGCCATAGAAGCACATACAATGAAGGAGCATATTCATATGCTTTTAAGAATTCCTCCAAAGTTATCGGTATCAAGTTTTATGGGATACTTGAAAGGGAAATCTTCGTTGCGGATATTTGAAAGAAAAATATAAGTATGAAAACCGAAACTTTGAGGAAAAGGGGAATTATGTAATTAGGGTAGGTTTAAATACAAAAGTGATATAGGAATAGATAAGAAATTAAGAAAAAGAAGATATGACTAAGGATAATTTATTGAAGAAAAAATATGTTGACTTCTTTATAAGGGGTAAGTAATAGAATTATTGTGCGGTTGTTAGTTTTCATACGCTCTTTGAGGAGCATATGAAGTAATAGGAATAGAGCCTAAAAAAACCGCACGTTTTACGTGCGGGTTATTATTTGCTTAAATCAGCCTATTTTTTCTTTTTCGCTTTCGGATTTGGTAAGTCAGTAATTGAACCTTCAAATACTTCAGCGGCAAGTCCTACTGATTCGTGTAGGGTTGGGTGAGCGTGGATAGTTAAAGCAAGATCTTCGGCATCGCAGCCCATTTCAATGGCTAAGCCAATCTCGCCTAATAATTCGCCACCGTTTGTACCAACGATAGCACCACCAATTACACGATGACTATCTTTATCAAAGATTAATTTGGTCATACCATCAGCACAATCAGAAGCAATTGCACGTCCTGATGCCGCCCAAGGGAATTTAGCAACTTCATAGTTAATCCCTTCGGCTTTACATTCTTTCTCGGTCTTACCAACCCACGCTACTTCTGGCTCAGTATAAGCAATAGATGGAATGACTTTTGGATCAAAATAATGTTTTTGTCCGGCAATCACTTCCGCAGTCACATGCCCTTCATGTACCCCTTTATGGGCTAACATTGGCTGTCCTACCACATCACCAATAGCAAAAATATGTGGTACATTGGTACGCATTTGTTTATCAGTGTGAATAAAGCCACGCTCATCAACTTCCACACCTGCTACATGTGCATCAATTAACTTACCATTTGGTGTACGTCCAATGGCTACCAATACGGCATCATAACGGCGTGTTTCGTTGGCGGCTTTGCCTTCCATAGAAACATAGATACCGTCTTGTTTAGCCTCTACCGCAGTTACTTTGGTTTCAAGTAGTAAGTTAAATTTCTTCTCAATACGTTTGGTGTAAATACCAACAATATCTTTATCCGCTGCAGGGATCACTTGGTCAAACATTTCAACCACATCAATATTTGCCCCTAATGCGTGATAAACTGTTCCCATTTCTAAACCGATAATACCACCGCCCATAATCAAGAGATTTTTTGGCACTTCTGTTAATTTTAAGGCATCGGTTGAATCCCAAATGCGAGGATCTTCATGGGGAATAAAAGGTAATTGAATTGGACGAGAACCCGCAGCAATAATAGCATTATCAAAATGTACGGTTACTTCGCCTTCTTCACCAGCCACAATAATGGAATTTGCTCCAGAGAATTTACCGTAACCATTTACCACTTGCACTTTACGTTGTTTTGCCATACCAGCAAGACCGCCCGTTAATTGGCTAATGACTTTTTCTTTCCAGCTACGGATTTTATCAATATCAGTGGTTGGCTCGCCAAAGACGATACCATGTTCTGCAAGAGATTTCGCCTCTTCAATAACTTTAGCAACGTGTAATAAGGCTTTTGAGGGAATACAGCCCACATTCAAACAAACACCGCCTAAAGTAGAAAAGCGTTCAACAATCACTGTATCTAAACCTAAGTCAGCACAGCGGAAAGCGGCAGAATAGCCTGCTGGACCTGCACCTAGCACCACTACCTGAGTTTTTATTTCTTTATTCATTTTCTTTCCTCGTAAAAATTTTGCGATTTTGCACCGCACTTTTACTGAAATTCATAATGGGCATAAATGCCCATTATTACATTACATCACTAAACGACGTAGATCGCTTAATACCCCATTAATAAAGGTAATAAATCTTGCTCCGTCTGCACCATCAATCACACGATGATCGTAAGATAAAGACAATGGCAACATTAAGCGAGGCGTAAACTCTTTACCATTCCAAACTGGTGTCATTTCAGATTTAGATACACCCAAGATTGCCACTTCAGGGGCATTGACGATTGGGGTAAAGTGTGTACCACCAATACCACCTAAACTTGAAATAGTGAAACAACCACCTTGCATATCACTCGCAGTTAATTTACCTGCACGTGCTTTTTTAGATACTTCGGCTAATTCACGCGATAATTCAATAATGCCTTTTTTATTCACATCTTTGAATACAGGTACCACTAATCCATTTGGTGTATCAACAGCTACCCCAATATTGACATATTTTTTCAAGGTTAAGCGTTGTCCATCTTCTGAAATTGAACTATTAAAACGTGGATAAGCCTCTAAGGCTTTCGCCGCCGCTTTCATAATAAACACCAATGGAGTAATTTTTACTTCAAGTTTTTGTTTTTCAGCTAAAACATTTTGTTCTTTACGGAATTTCTCTAGTTCAGTAATATCCGCTTTATCCCATTGGGTTACATGTGGGATCATTACCCAGTTACGGTGTAAATTCGCTCCAGAGATTTTTTGGATACGACCTAATTCAACTTCTTCGGTTTCCCCAAACTTGCTGAAATCCACTTTCGGCCATGGTAATAAGCCTAAGCCAGCACCATTTGCTCCTGCTGTTCCTGCCGATGCTGACACGCTACCACTTTCTACTGCTTTGACCGCCGCTTTCACATAAGCCTGAACATCTTCTTTTAAGATACGACCTTTACGTCCTGTGCCTTTTACTTTATCTAAGTTTACCCCGAATTCACGTGCTAAACGGCGTACCACTGGTGTTGCGTGAGCAAAGGTTGAGGCTGAAGTAACTTCATTTTGATCTGCCACTGGTGCTGAGCTTGCTGATGCGGTTGAGGTTGCTGGCGCAGCGGTTTGTGGTTGAGCTGTCGCCGTTGTTTCCACTTTAGCTGGTGCTGAACCTGCCACTTCAAACTTCATAATTAATGAACCTGTTGACACTTTATCGCCAGATTTCACTAAAATTTCTACCACTTTACCCGCAAATGGCGCTGGCACTTCCATTGAGGCTTTATCGCCCTCAACGGTAATTAACGACTGCTCTTCTTCAACTTGATCGCCCACTGCCACCATAATTTCGGTAACATTCACTTCATCGCCACCAATATCAGGCACATTTACATCAACTACACCTGTTGTAGCTGGTGCAGCGGAAGTTTCTGTTGTCGCTGATGCTGAATTCTCTTGTGCTGCTGTTGAACTAGCTCCTGCCACTTCAAATTTCATAATTAATGAACCTGTTGACACTTTATCGCCAGATTTCACTAAAATTTCCACCACTTTACCCGCAAACGGAGCTGGCACTTCCATTGAAGCTTTATCGCCTTCAACGGTAATTAAAGATTGTTCTTCTTCAACCTGATCGCCCACTGCTACCATAATTTCGGTAACATTGACTTCATCGCCGCCAATATCAGGCACATGAACTTCAACTACTGAGCTTGCTTGTGGTGCTGATTGAGGTTGACTTTCTGCTTGAGGGGCAGAGGTTTGTTGAGATGCGCCTGCTTCTTCAAGCACTAACATTGGTGTTCCTGTGGACACTTTATCGCCCACTTTTACCAAAACTTCTTTAACAACACCTGCTTCTGGCGCAGGCACTTCCATTGAGGCTTTATCGCCTTCAACATTAATGACACTTTGATCAACGTCAATTGTATCGCCAGCTTTTACCATCACTTCTGTAACCGTAACTTCATCGCCACCAATATCAGGAATTTGAATTTGTTTTGACATATTATCTTACCTTTTTGTGCTGTTTTTTAGTATCTATTTTAATGAAGAGAGGAATAAGCACATTCCCCTCTAAAAACTAAAAAACAAATTTCAGATTATGCATAAAGTGGGTTAATTTTATCTGCATCAATGCCATATTTAGCAATAGCATCAGCAACCACTTTCTTATCAAGCGTACCTTGTTTAGCAAGCTCAGTTAATGCTGCAATCACAACGTAATGTGCATTCACTTCAAAATGCTCACGTAAATTTTCACGACTATCAGAACGTCCGAAACCGTCAGTTCCTAATACACGATAACTTTGTGCTGGCACATAAGCACGCACTTGCTCAGCAAAGAGTTTCATATAGTCTGTTGCTGCTACTGCTGGAGCATCATTCATTACTTGTGCAATATAAGGTACACGATTTTCCGCCTCTGGGTGTAAGAAATTGTAACGATCTGCATCCGCACCTTCACGAGCTAATTCAGTAAATGAAGTTACTGAATACACATCTGAGGTTACACCATATTCATCAGCGAGTAATTTCGCCGCTTCACGCACATGGCGTAAAATCGCCCCAGAACCAAGTAACTGTACTTTACCTTTACCTTGACCATTTACCGTTTCAAATTTATAAACCCCTTTACGGATACCTTCTTCTGCCCCTTTTGGCATTGCCGGCTGATCATAGGTTTCATTTAAAGTAGTGATATAATAATAAATATCTTCTTGTGCCTCGCCATACATACGGTTTACACCGTCTTGCATAATTACTGCAACTTCGTACGCAAAAGCAGGATCATAAGAAATACAGTTAGGTATGGTTAAAGATTGAATATGGCTATGACCATCTTCGTGCTGTAATCCCTCACCATTTAAGGTAGTACGCCCTGAAGTTCCACCAACCATAAATCCTCTTGCACGCTGATCACCTGCCGCCCACATTAAATCACCCACACGTTGGAAACCAAACATTGAGTAATAAATATAGAATGGGATCATTGGCACATCATTGGTAGAATATGAGGTTGCAGCTGCAAGCCAAGAGGCTGTTGCACCTTGTTCATTAATCCCCTCTTGTAACACTTGACCATCAACTGCCTCACGATAATAAGCCACTTGCTCACGATCTTGTGGGGTATAGTTTTGCCCATGTGGATTGTAAATACCGATTTGACGGAACAAACCTTCCATACCAAAAGTACGTGCTTCGTCCGCTAAAATAGGCACAATATGTTTACCTACGGATTTATTTTTCAATAGGATATTTAATGAGCGAACAAATGCCATTGTGGTAGAAATTGGACGAGATTGTGCTTCAAATAATTGAGCAAAATCTTCTAAAGCAGGCACTTCTAATTTCTGAGTGAATTTCGGTAAGCGTGTTGGTAAATAACCATTTAATGCCTGACGACGTTCATGTAAATATTTATATTCTTCTGAACCCTCTTCAAACTTAATGTATGGTAATTTCTCAATATCTTCATCAGATACAGGGATATTGAAACGATCACGCACATATCTCACGCCTGACATATCCATTTTTTTCACTTGGTGAGCAATATTACGTCCTTCCGCCGCTTCACCCATACCATAACCTTTAATGGTTTTTACCAATAATACCACAGGTTTATCTTTTACTTGTTTGGCTTTATTAAATGCCGCAAACACTTTTAATGGATCATGACCACCACGATTTAATGCCCAAATTTCATCATCAGTCATTTCTGCAACCAAAGCAGCAGTTTCAGGATAACGACCAAAGAAATGCTCACGCACATAAGCACCGTCTTTTGATTTCAAGGTTTGGTAATCGCCATCAACCACTTCCATCATTAATTGTAATAATTTACCTGAAGTATCACGTTGCAATAAACGATCCCAACGACGCCCCCAAATCACTTTAATCACTTCCCAGCCAGCACCATTAAACAAGCCTTCTAATTCTTGAATAATTTTACCATTCCCGGTTACAGGCCCATCTAAACGCTGTAAGTTACAGTTAATAACAAAAACTAAGTTATCTAATTTCTCACGAGCCGCAAAAGAAATACCGCCACGAGATTCTACTTCGTCCATTTCGCCATCACCAAGGAAAGCATAAACGGTTTGATCCGAAGTATCTTTTAAACCACGATGATGCAAATATTTTAAGAAACGTGCTTGATAAATAGCATTCAATGGGCCTAACCCCATTGATACCGTTGGGAATTGCCAAAATTCTGGCATTAATTTCGGATGAGGATAAGAAGATAAGCCTTTACCATGCACTTCTTGACGGAAATTATCAAGTTGTTCTTCCGTTAAACGTCCTTCTAAAAAGGCACGAGCATAAATCCCTGGCGAAATATGACCTTGGAAGAAAACCAAATCGCCACCATTTTTCTCAGTACGCGCTTTAAAGAAATGGTTAAAACACACTTCATAAATTGTTGCCGCTGACTGATAAGAAGACATATGTCCGCCTAACTCTAAATCTTTTTTAGACGCACGTAATACGGTCATAATCGCATTCCAACGAATCGCCCCACGAATACGGCGTTCTAAATCAAGATTTCCCGGATAATTAGGTTCTTCTGAAGTTGGGATAGTATTAATATAATCGGTAGTTGTTCCCGTTGGTAAAGCCACATTATTAGCTCGAGCATGTTGCATCACTTGCTCAATAATAAATTGTGCTCTTTCAACACCTTCTTCACGAATTACTGAATCGATTGCCAACAACCAATCGTTGGTTTCAATCGGATCCACGTCATGCTTAACCATATCTGACATGGGCATTTCCTTTTTTTAAGTTAAAAGTTACTATTTAATCCGAAGATTAAATAACCAATGAATAACTAATTCTGTCCATAACAATAAGGCTAACTAAACTTGTTAATTAACCCTATCTGCTTTATTCAAGTGCGGTGTTAAATCAAACTGTTTTTCTAGCGGATTTAACAATTAATACAAATTTTATTAAATTTTTTGAAATAAAGATAGAAAATTTTTGCCCCTAAAATAGCAAATTTTCCTGTTTTTGTCTATTTTTAACACGCCATTACAGCAAATTTACTCGCAAATGCCATTTATTACCATATAACTATCAATCCGATCATTATATAGCCTTTGAGCATTTATACCTTAGTTTCCACTTATTCATACTTTGCGATAATAAGATTTGCTAAATTAAACCCAATGGATTATCTTGATTTAATGAAGAAATAAAACCTAGTAAGATGAAACTTAACCAACAAATCGCACAAAAAATTGTACAACGTACAATGAAAATTATCGGCTACTCCGTTAATGTTATGGACGAAACAGGAACAATTATTGCCTCAGGGGATCTTAATCGCATTGGGCAAAGCCATATTGGTGCCATCATTGCACTACGAGAAAATCGTATGGTGGAAATAAACCAAACTCTAGCTCAACAATGGCAACATCAAGTTAAACAAGGCATTAATCTTCCCATTCGTTACCTTAATCAATCAATAGGTGTTATTGGTATTTCTGGTGAACCTGACAAAGTAAGGCATTATGTAGAACTGGCTAAAATGGCAACAGAACTTATTGTTGAGCAAGCTGTTATTCAAGAACAACAACAATGGAATAAGCGTTATAAAGAGGAATTTTTATTACAATTACTTAATGGCACAGGTGATCTCACTACATTACGTCAACAATCTACTTTCTTTACCTTTGATCCTCAGCAAACAAGACGTGTTATTGTAATTAAATTGCTACATTCTAGCCCAGAATATTTGCAAGAATTTATTAATCATTTAGAACAAATTGGTTTTACCGATTATGCTGTGATTAATCTTACTCAAATCGCTTTATTGCAACATATTAATTCATTGGAACAAGCAAATCACCAATTAAATAAACAATTGCCTCAACAGAATAAACAGCATTATAAAGTCGCTATTGGCTCAGTATGTACGCAACTTGAAGACTTGTATATCTCTTATCAAACGGCACAAAATATTCTCGCCTATGGTTTAGCTATGCGTCCTAAACAACATTATTATTTTTTTGATCAACATTCTCTTCCTGCGTTATTATTTAATTTGACAGATACTTGGTATATGCAAAAAATCCTGCAACACAGCGAAAAACTTAAACAACAAGATAATAAAAAAGTGCTGTTAAAAACCTTACAACAATATTTTTTAGCAAATTGTGATCTTGATCGCACCGCACAAAAACTCTTTATTCACCCCAATACTTTACGCTATCGTTTAGCTCGCATTGAACAAATAACAAACTTAAAAATCAATAACATAGAAGACAAATTCAACCTGTATCTTTGTGCCTTATTAAGCCGATAATTTGTATAAAATAACAAAAATAACTTGAAATATCGCTAAAAATTTAGTCATTTGACTAAAGCATCTTTTAAGCAAAATCACTAATATGGTTATTGATGATAGTTAATCTCATCAACATTAGCCCAAGTTAGCCGTATTTCGGGCTTAACCAAATAATCTATTACTAAGGATAACAACTTATAGTCGTTTCAATTTAAAAAGTTGGACGACTATAGTATCCCCTTGGAGGCTATTATGACTGGTATCTCACTTATTATTACCTTTATTCTAGCGATTATTATTATGATTTGGTTAATCGCTAAAATCAAAGTTCACCCATTTCTTGCCTTAATGGGCGTATCATTAACCTTAGCCATGCTCGCAGGTATTGAGCTTAATCGTATCCCAACAATTATCGGCGAGGGATTTAGTGCCATTTTTAAAAGTATTGGCATTGTAATTATTCTTGGTGCAATCATTGGTACAATTCTGGAAAAAACAGGTGCAGCATTAAAACTGGCAGATTTAGTCGTCCGCCTAGTAGGACAAAAACGTCCTGATTTAGCTATGCTTATGATGGGCTGGATTGTGGGCATTCCTGTTTTTTGTGATAGTGGATTTGTGGTACTTAACCCTATCCGAGAGGCACTTCGTAGCAAAATTGCGGCAAATCCTGTGAGTATGGCTGTCGCATTAAGTGGTGGACTTTATGCCTCACATGTCTTTATTCCGCCTACACCGGGACCTATTGCCGCTGCTGGAGCATTAGGACTAAGCCATAATTTATTACTAGTTATCATTATGGGAATTGTTGTATCTCTTCCTGTTTTGCTTGCGGTCTATCTTTTTGCTAAATATATTGGCAACAAAGTTAGCATAGAACAGCCAGAGGCAGATCATATTATTCAACAAAGTTATGAACAATTACTGCAACATTACGGTAAACTTCCCAATGGTTTACTCAGTTTAGCCCCAATTTTATTCCCTATCCTGCTTATGGCACTAGGTTCAATAGGAAAAATTTTGGGGATCGGTGGACAATTAGGCGAAATAATTCAATTTCTAGGTAATCCTATTATTGCTCTCACTGTTGGAGTTATCTTTGCCATTGGTTTATTATTGCAAACAGAAAAAATTAAGGAGTTTGATCAACTTACCAATGAAACCCTAAAAATCGTTGGTCCAATTTTATTTATTACAGCCGCAGGTGGTGTTTTAGGTAAAATTATTATTGAAGCAGGTTTTGTTGAGTATATTAAACAAAATGCACATCATATTAGCACGTTTGGCATATTCTTTCCTTTTATCATTTCAGCGATTCTCAAAACAGCCCAAGGTAGTTCAACCGTCGCTATTATAACCACTGCTGCCATTATGGGTATGTTTAACGCTAATGATTCACTTATGGCAGTATTGGGATTAACTTCAGAAATTGCCGCCACACTTTGTGTTATGGCGATTGCCGCTGGTGCAATGTGCGTATCGCACGCCAACGATAGCTATTATTGGGTTGTTACTAATTTTACCAAACTTACCCCTCAACAAGGCTACAAAACCCAAACCTTGCTAACCTTGATTATGGGAATAGTCGGAATATTAACCGTCTATGTATTATCATTAATTTTGCTATAACGGAGTAACTATGAATATCCTTATCGCCCCTGATTCCTTTAAAGAAAGCCTGACCGCTTTACAAGTTGCCAATGCCATTGAAATCGGCTTTAAACATATCTTTAAACAAGCCACTTATCAAAAAGTGCCAATGGCTGACGGTGGCGAAGGAACGGTACAATCGCTAGTTGATGCCACACAAGGCACATTATTAAGCCAGCAAGTTACCGCACCACTTGGTAATAAAATCCAAGCGGTATGGGGATTATCGGGCGATAAGCAAACAGCCTTTATTGAAATGGCAGCCGCCTCAGGCTTACATCTCGTCCCCCCAGCACAACGCAATCCTTTAATTACCACCAGTTATGGCACTGGAGAGTTAATCAAAGCTGCGTTAGATTATGGGGTCAATAACATTATTCTCGGTATTGGTGGCAGTGCCACCAATGATGGTGGAGTAGGTATGTTGCAAGCCTTAGGCATCAAATTTACAGATCAACAACAACGCGATATCGGTTTTGGTGGACAAGCCTTAATGGATATTGCACATATTGATTTAAGCCAATGCGATCCTCGCTTGCAATATGTACAACTTGAAGTCGCTTGCGATGTAAATAATCCGCTCTGTGGCGAACAAGGGGCATCAGCCATTTTTGCCCCACAAAAAGGGGCAAGCCCAGCAATGATTAAACAATTAGACCTTGCTCTACAACATTTTGCCCAAATGGTACAACAGCATTGTCAACTTGATATTCTTACCCCCGCTGGTGCAGGTGCGGCAGGGGGTATGGGGGGCGGTTTATTGTTATTACCACAGGTAACGCTCAAATCAGGGGTAGAAATCGTCATCAATGCGGTTAATTTAGCAGAGAAAATAAAACAGGCTGATTTAGTTATCACAGGCGAGGGCAGAATGGACGCACAAAGTATCCATGGTAAAACCCCCATTGGAGTCGCCAATATTGCCAAACAATTTAACAAACCCGTTATCGCCCTTGTCGGCAGTTTAAAATCGGATTATCCCTTGGTGTATAATTATGGAATTGATGCGGTTTTTCCTATTATTCGCCAAGTGGCAGACTTAACGGATACCCTAGCTCAAGCTGAACAAAACCTGATTTCAACGGCGCATAATGTCGCCAGACTTTATCAACTGGCACAGGGACATTATAGTCGTTTCAATTTAAAATAGGGTAAAACCTACCAACACTGTTTATTTATAGTCGTTTCAATTTAAAATGAGACAAGGCGGTACGCCGAAGACAGTACAAGTAGGCGAGGCGTACCAACGCCGTATCATTTTAAAGTGGAGCGACTATAAAACAAACAAAATAACAGGCTTACTAATAAGCCTGCTTTTCACTATATCGTTCAAAGTGCGGTAAGTTTTCGCAAAATTTTTTACGCTTCCAACACCACCTTGCCAATATAGCCTAAATGGCGATAATGTTGAGCATAATCAATGCCATAGCCCACTACAAATTCATCAGGAATTGAAAAACCAATCCAATCCACTGGCACTTCTACCTCTCGGCGTGAAGGTTTGTCTAATAAGGTACAAATACTCAAGGATTTAGGCTCACGCAAGTTTAAAATTTCACGCACTTTTTGCAAGGTATAACCTGTATCAATAATATCTTCCACAATTAACACATGTTCCCCTTTAATATCCCCCTCTAAATCCTTAGCGATACGAACATCATGGTTACTAGTCATACCTGAGCCGTAACTGGAAGTGGTCATAAAATCTACGATTACAGGCACTTGAAGTTCACGCACTAAATCCGCCATAAACATAAAAGATCCCTTGAGCAAACCAACCACAATCAATCTTTCCGCTTGCTGATGTTGATAATATTGGCTAATTTCATGCCCTAATTCGCTAATGCGTGAAGCCACATCGGCTTGTGTAATTAATGTTTCTACATAATGTTTTTTCATTCTTATTCCTTAATTATTACACCTGAATAACGTTCTAACCGCTCGCTATTATAACACTATCTCACAAACCTATAGTCAAAAAAAAGTCGGGGTATATCCCCGACCTTTCATTAACCCTAACGAATTTACTTTCTACTCTACCTGTTAATTGGAATCTCTCTATGCAAGCCAAAAATAATGGTATTTTTTACCGCACTTCCCAACAGGATGGGAGCTATATTAACAAATAAAAAAACCTTGTCAATAAGAATTATTATCATTTAGATCTAATTACCAGAAATTTTCATACTCTCTAGCAAAATTGAGCCTGTTTGAATATTTGAGCGATGCTCTACATCATCAGCCACTGCTACAATATGACGCAACATATCCTTTAATTGTCCTGCAATGGTAATTTCTGAAACTGGATATTGAATTTCGCCATTTTCCACCCAAAAGCCAGCAGCCCCTCGAGAATAATCGCCAGTTACTAAATTGACTCCTTGCCCCATGACTTCGGTAACCAATAATCCTGTCCCCATTTGGCGTAAAAGTGCGGTCAGTTTTCCGTTTAAATTAGGTTTAACCAACCAATTATGGATACCGCCCGCATGCCCTGTACTTGGCATACCTAATTTTTTACCACTATAACTGGTAAGCAAATAAGTTTGTAAAATACCTTGCTCAATAATTTCTCTTGCCTGCGTCCGTACGCCCTCGCTATCAAATGGTGTGGAAGCTAAACGCCCTTTTAAATGGGGACGTTCGCTAATTTGAAACCAATCAGGCAACACTTGTTTCCCCAAATGATCCAATAAAAAGCTGGATTTACGATATAAACTGCCACCACTGATTGCAGCGGTCAAATGAGAAATTAAGCCTGTTGCCACATCATTGGCAAAAATCACTGGCACTTGTTGAGTGGCAATTTTGCGAGGTTGTAATCTCGCCAAGGTTTTACTGGCACAATGCTCGCCTACCCAAGTAGGATCAGCCAATTCATTAATATTGCGTGCCACCGTATATTCATAATCACGCTCCAGTTGATTATCCGTTGCCGCAATCATAGAACAAGACAAAGAATAACGGCTTGATAAATAGCTTTGCAACATACCATAACTATTACCATACACACGAATCCCACAATGAGAATTAAAACTTGCTCCCTCTGAATTAACAATACGCGGATCATAATCTAACGCCGCTTGTTCCGCTTGCAAAGCCAATGCTAACGCCTGATCCACATCAATATCCGCTTGATGATATAAATCTAAATCAGGCGCATCAAATGCCATTAAGGCTTTATCCGCTAAGCCTGTACAAGGATCAGGCGAAGTATATTTCGCAATGGCTAACGCCGCTTCCACTGCACTTTTAATCGCCGTTGGGCTTAAATCCGAAGTGGAAGCATTGCCCTTTTGTTGCCCTAAATACACCGAAATGCCTAATGCTCCGTCATTATTAAATTCCACATTTTCCACTTCTCTCAAACGGACTGATACGGATAAGCCACTTACTTTCGTTACCGCCACTTCCGCCGTTGCCCCTGCTTGTGTTGCTAACTCAACGGCATAACTCACCGCCTCACATAATTCTGTTTGTTGTTGTCGCAAAAGTGCGGTCTGATTTTGATCCATTTTTTAACCTTTTTCTGTCAATATTATTGCCGTTTAATTTAAAATAAGACAAAGCGGTACGGCAAGGCGTACCAACGCTGTATCATTTTAAAGAGGACGGCTATCCTTCCACTTTAATCCTATATATTCTATCCCATTGTGATAAAATACCAAAAATTTTGATGATATTGTCGCCCAAATTTAAAAAGATGATAAAAGGAAGAAAAAATGGCAAGAAAAAATAAACAAGCAGAATTAGATTGGTTAGATGAAGAACAAGAAGAAATTATTTGGGTCAGCAAAAGTGAAATTAAACGAGATGCAGAAGAATTAAAAAAATTAGGCGAAAAACTCACGCAATTAACCCCAGCGAAACTGGAAAAAATTCCCCTAGAAGAAAATCTATTAGCCGCCATTGAACTGGCTCAACGTTTACAAAAAGAAGCACGCCGCCGCCAATTACAATATATAGGCAAACTGCTCCGCACCACCGATCCTGAACCTATTCAAGAAGCCCTAGCTAAATTAGAGAATAAGCATAATCAACAGCAAGCAATGCTACATAAATTGGAATTATGGCGAGATCAGCTTATCCAACAAGGGGATCAAGCCCTCAACGATCTACTACAACAATATCCGCAAGCAGATCGCCAACAGCTACGCAATCTAATCCGCTCCGCACAAAAAGAACAACAACAAAACAAGCCCCCTAAAGCCTATCGAGAGATTTATCAACAGTTGAAGTTGTTGGTGTTGGGGGAGTGATTAAAATAAGTAAGATATAATATTATTGATAGGTTTATTAAATTTAGAGGGGTTAAAAATGAGTAGGTTAGAACAAATATATAAAGAATTAGATCAGTTACTTCAACATGGGAAATATTCAGAAGCCATTGAAATGTCGAAACAATCTTTAAAATTAGCTGATGATATTGAAGATCCGCAAGAAAAAGTACAAGAACAAAATACTGCGAAATTTTATCTAGGAGGCTGTTATTTTCAACAAGCATTAAATACAGAGCATCAAGAAGAAGCCCTAAAATACTTTGAAAATGCAATCCAGCACTTTGGAAAAGCCCTTGAATTTGCTGAGCAACTTAGCGATGAACAACAAAAACTCCAAGAACAAAATAATGCACTATTTATGCTTGGGCACTGCTATTTTCAACAAGCATTAAAAACAGAACATCAAGAAAAAGCCCTAAATTACTTTGAAAATGCAATTCAACACTTTGGAAAAGCCCTTGAATTTGCTGAGCAACTTAGAGATGAACAACAAAAACTTCCGGAAAAAAATGATACACTATTTATCCTTGGGCGCTGTTATTTTGAGCAAGCATTAAAAACGGAACATCAAAAAGAAGCACTAAAATACTTTAAAAATGCAATCCAGCACTTTAAAAAAGCACTTAAATACGCTGAGCAACTTAGCGATGAACAACAAAAACTCCAAAAACAAAATAATGCGCAATATTGGTTGGGACGCTGTTATTTTCAACAGGCATTAAAAACAAAACAACAAAAAGAAGCCCTAAAATACTTTAAAAATGCAATCCAGCACTTTAAAAAAGCACTTAAATACGCTGAGCAACTTAGCGATGAACAACAAAAACTCCAAAAACAAAATAATGCGCAATATTGGTTGGGACGCTGTTATTTTCAACAGGCATTAAAAACAAAACAACAAAAAGAAGCCCTAAAATACTTTAAAAATGCAATCGACCACTTTGAAAAAGCACTTGAATTTGCTGAGCAACTTAGCGATGAACGACAAAAACTCCAAGAACAAAATAATGCGCAATATTGGTTGGGACGCTGTTATTTTCAACAAGCATTAAATACAGAGCATCAAGAAGAAGCCCTAAATTACTTTGAAAATGCAATCCAACACTTTGGAAAAGCCCCTGAATTTGCTGAGCAACTTAGCGATGAACAACAAAAACTCCAAGAACAAAATAATGCGCAATATTGGTTAGGACGCTGTTATTTTCAACAAGCATTAAATACAGATCATCAAGAAGAAGCCCTAAATTACTTTGAAAATGCAATCCAGCACTTTGGAAAAGCACTTGAATTTGCTGAGCAACTTAGCGATGAACAACAAAAATTCCAAGAACAAAATACTGCGAAATTTTATCTAGGAGTCTGTTATTTTCAACAAGCATTAAAAACTAAGCATCAAGAAGAAATCCTAAAATACATTGAAAATGCAATCCAACACTTTGGAAAAGCACTTGAATTTGCATCGCAAATTAGCGATGAACAACAAAAACTCCAAGAACAAAATAATGCGCAATATTGGTTGGGACGCTGTTATTTTCAACTGGCATTAAAAACAAAACAACAAAAAGAAGCCCTAAAATACTTTGAACAAGCAATCTACCACTTTAAAGAATCCCTTAAATTTGCTAAACAACTTAGTAATGAAGAACGAAATTTCAAAGAGCAAAATATTGCACAACATTGGCTTGGGAGCTGTTATTTTCAACAAGCATTAAAAACAGAACTTCAAGAAAAAGCCCTAAAATACTTTAAAAATGCAATCCAGCACTTTAAAAAAGCACTTAAATACGCTGAGCAACTTAGCGATGAACAACAAAAACTCCAAGAACAAAATAATAATCAATTTTGGCTAGGGCAGTGTTATTTTCAACAAGCATTAAAAACAGAACATCAAGAAGAAATCCTAAAATACTTTAAAAATGCAATTCAACGCTTTGGAAAAGCTCTTAAATTTGCTGAACAACTTAGTGATGAACAACAAAAATACCAAGAGCAAAATACTGCGCAATATTGGCTTGGACGTTGTTATTTTGAGCAAGCATTAAAAATAGAATATCAAGAAGAAGCCCTAAAATACTTTGAAGAAGAGTTAAAAGACGAAAATCTAGAAAAAGTCCTAAAAAATTTGGAACAGATATTAAAAACTGAATATCTAGAAAAAGCTCTAAAACCCTTAGAAAAAACATTAAAAACTAAACATCAGAAAGAATATCTAAAATACTTGGAAAAATTATTAAAAACAAAATATCAAGAAAAAATCCTAGAATACTTGGAACAAGAATTAAAAATTAAATATCAAAAAGAATCCCTAAATTATTTTAAAAAAGCGATCAAAAACTTTGAAAAAGCACTTGAGTTTGTTGAAAAACTTAAAGATGAACAACAAAAATTACAAAATAAAAATAATATTCAAATTTGGATAGCACGCTGTTATTTTGAGAAATCCTTAAAAATAAAAGATAATAAAAGTTTAAATAAATTTTTTGACTATAAAAAACAAATAATATCTAAAAATGAAAAACTAAATAAAATAGATAACCCTATTCTAGATATTTTAAATATTTTATACTTAATGCCTTGTGAGCTAGAACACATTAAACTTTCTCACTATACAACACCAAATGTTTGTGAGAAACTATTTGGGATTAATTCAAATAATTTGAATAGACAAAACAATCAAGATAATGCTATATCCATGATGAGAATGAACAGTATAACTTATATGAATGATCCTTATGAAGGAAAAGTATTACTAAACTTACTTAGTCAACAAGAGTTAGAAATAGAAAATATTAAAAATAATTCAAAATACCATACATTTATTACTTGTTTCTCTAAACGTGTCAATGATCTTAACCAATTCAGATTATATGGTAAAGAAGATAACATTGAAGCCTCTGGTTGTTGTTTAGTATTTGATAAAAAAGCATTTTGGAGAAATAAGCCAAATATTAATAATAGCTTTTCTATTTCTAACAAAGTTAAAGACTTAACTTCAGACATTAATAATTTTAAGCAATTAACTATATCTATAAATCAAGATATTAATTATAAAAGAGAAAATATATATTTACCTATTTATCAAGTTGCCTATATTGCTTATCTTGATAATTATAATAACAATAATGACTTTGAAACTAAAATATCTGATACTAAAAATAGAGAATTTGGCATATATATTAGCGATATATATAACAATGATAAGTATGAATTTTTGAATGGTTATAGAAAAAATGAATTTCAAAAAGCAATTAACGATTTATTAAAAAAAGAAAATATTACCGATATAGATAACCTAGAATATATCCGCTATTTATTTAAAGATTATGCCTTTAAAGATGAAGATGAATTTCGCTTATTAAAAGTGCAAGATAACTATGATGGGGTAGAATGTTGTGAAAATACACAACAACTTTATATAGAATATGCTGATATTACTTCTTGTGTGGATGAGATTATTGTAGGTACTAATTATGAAAATACCGAAAAAGGTCGGAAAATAGAATATCTGAGATATCAAATAGACCAAAAGATGAAAGAAATATATGGAGAAAATCCCATTAACGTTATTCAATCCTCTTTACCTATTAATTATTATAAGAAAAAATAATAGACAAAATTTATCAGTTATGCTTAGCAAAAGTCAGAAATACTTTTGCTAAGCTTTTCACTTACTTTATGCGGTATTTTCTCTTTGAAAGAACAACAAAATTCTTAGCAAAACCAAATAACAAAAAAACTTAAACCCCACCGCACTTAACAGCTAACCACAAAAACTCAGAAACCCTTTGCGCAATCTTGCTAACCCCTCGCTGACTTCATCAGGTTTAATATTTAACGCTGGAGCGAAACGTAGGACGTTTGGGCCTGCTTGTAAAATCATAACGCCTTGCTCCAAGGCTTGGGTAACAAATTGGGCGGCTTTGCCTTGCCATTTGTCGTTTAGCTCTGCTCCAATTAATAATCCCATACCACGAATTTGTTTAAATATGCCAAGCTCTTGGTTAATTTCGCTTAAAGTTTGGGTAAATTGTTGCGAGGTATGTTGGACATTGGCTAAAAAGTCAGGTTGGCGAATAATTTCTAGCACTTTATTGGCAACGGCACAGGCTAAGGGGTTGCCACCAAAGGTTGTGCCATGTACACCTAACGAAAAACTTTTGGCAATATGGTCGGTGGTCAGCATTGCACTAATAGGAAAGCCGTTACCTAAAGCTTTGGCGGTGGTTAAAATATCGGGTTGTACTTGATAATACATATAAGCGTATAAATAGCCTGTACGCCCTACTCCTGTTTGCACTTCATCAAAAATAAGCAAAGCTTGATATTCATCACATAAGGCTCTTAATCCCTGCAAGAAAGATTTTTCCGCTGGTAAAATACCGCTTTCCCCTTGAATTGGTTCAACAATAATCGCACAGACTTGCTCGTCCATTACCGCACGCACTGTGGTTAAATCATTAAAAGGAACGTGGATAATCTCCGCAGGCTTTGGTCCGAAACCGTCTGAATATTTGGCTTGCCCCCCTACGCTGACGGTAAAAAAGGTACGTCCATGAAAACTTTGTTTAAAGGAAATAATTTTATTTTTTTGGTAACCAAAATGATCTAAGGCATAACGGCGTGCTAATTTAAGGGCTGCCTCATTCGCCTCTGCCCCAGAATTGGCAAACATTACCCGTTGGGCAAAGGTATGCTGTACTAATTGGCTGGCAAGCGCTAAGGCGGGTTCACTGGTAAACCAGTTGCTGGAATGCCATAATTTTTGCCCTTGCTCAGTTAAAACTTCTACAATCTCCTCAGGGCAATGCCCTAGGGCGTTTACCGCAATGCCACTGGTAAAATCAATATATTCGTTCCCTGCCTGATCCCATACTCGGCTCCCTTTGCCTTGCACTGGGATCATTTGAGCAGGGGCATAATTTTGTACCATGACTTGATCAAATAATTGGCGATGATAGTTTGTCATTATCTTATCCTTTTTTCCTTATAGCTCAATATTGCCTAGAGCATAAATAAATATGAATAACTAGTCAATAAAAATGAATTTATATTCATTTGTTTTGGTATAAATCAGGGCTATCCTGTTCTGGGCGTGTTTTAAAACGGCGATGTAGCCACATATATTGGTTAATGCCTTTGTTAATTTCTTGTTCCACCACTTGATTCATACGTGTAGCCACTGCCACTTCATCATTTAAATCGCTAAAATCCACTGGTGGCGAAATGCTAACGGTATAACCCGAACCATCAGCATTACGCAAAGGTGCAAAAGGCACGACTTTCGCTTGTGGAGCAGCTTTGAGTAAATAATAAGATCCTGTGGTGGTACAAGCATCAGGCACTGCAAAAAACGGTACAAACACCGCATTACGCCGTCCATAATCGTGATCAGGGGCATACCAAATGGTTTCGCCACGCCGTAAGGCTTTCATCATTCCGCGCAGATCTTTGCGATCAAGCATTGCTTTGTTAGAACGTAAACGCCCACGCATTTGTAACCAATCTAACAAGGGATTATCATTAGGGCGATAAACCCCTACCCCAGAATGGGCAATCCCTACAATTCTTGCCCCTAATTCTAAGGTTAAAAAATGCACTCCCACAAAAATAATGCCTTGCTGATCTTGTTTATTGAGATGCTCTAACCCCTCAATTTTTGACCATTTTTTGATTCGTTTATCCGACCAAAACCACGCCATGCCTGTTTCAATAATCGCCATACCTGTGGCTTTTAAATTTTCCTGCAAAATTTGTTCAATTTGCTGTGGGTTATAATCAGGAAAACATAATTGCAAATTACGCCGAGCAATTTGCTGACGGCGTTTGCCTACCTTTAAATGGGCGAATAACCAACCTAGCCCTTGCCCCACTTTTAATAATAAAGGATAGGGCAACAATAATAGTAATCGCCAAAGGGCTAAGGCTAACCATAATCCCCAATATTTAGGTTTTAAAAATGCCCATTGAAATGTTGGAAGTTTATTTTTTGGATTGCTCATACTTAACAATATCGCTATTTTTAGCCAAACAAATGCCCCATAGTTTAACGGAATTTTATGCAAATGGCATTTTGAAAATTATTGGATATGCTAAAATAGCCCAAACTATTTTTTCGGAGAACTGCAATGTCGCAATATTCTGCTCAATTTAATCAGGCAAAAGTGTTAGTGTTAGGTGATGTAATGCTGGATCGTTATTGGTTCGGTGCGACCAATCGTATCTCGCCAGAAGCCCCTGTTCCTGTGGTAAAAGTACAACAAAATGAACAACGAGCGGGCGGAGCGGCTAATGTGGCTATGAATATCAGTGCGTTAAATGTGCCTGTTAAATTATTAGGTTTAATAGGGCAAGATGAAACAGGGCAAGCCTTATCGCAGTTATTAAGTGAACAAAATATTGATTGTGATTTTGTGGAATTGGCAAGCCACCCTACGATAACCAAATTGCGAATTCTTTCTCGTCATCAACAATTATTACGCTTGGATTTTGAGGAAAATTTTCATCAAGTAGATTGCTCTGCTTTATTGGATAAGCTCCAGCAAGCACTCAGTGATTATGGAGCATTAATTTTATCAGATTATGGCAAAGGCACGCTCAACCAAGTGCAACAAATGATTCAGTTAGCTCGTGCGGTGCAAGTGCCTGTGCTAATCGATCCCAAAGGAACAGATTTTGAGCGTTATCGTGGGGCGACTCTATTAACCCCAAATCTTGCCGAATTTGAAGCGGTTGTGGGGACTTGTCATACTGAACAAGAATTAATTGATAAAGGGCTAAAATTAATTGCGGATTTTGACCTTGAGGCATTATTAGTTACCCGTTCAGAAAAAGGAATGACCTTATTACGCCCTCATTATCCAGCCTATCATTTACCTACCCAAGCCAAAGAAGTGTTTGATGTAACAGGGGCTGGCGATACAGTAATTAGCGTCCTCGCTACTGCCCTCGCCGATCAACGCTCTCTTGAAGAAGCCTGTTATTTAGCTAATGTGGCAGCAGGTATCGTAGTAGGCAAGCTCGGCACTTCCACCGTATCCAATAGCGAACTCGAGAATGCCATTCATGGACACTGCGAAAATGGCTTTGGCATTATGACTGAAAGCCAATTAAAACAAGCGGTGCAATTAGCCAAAAATCGTGGCGAAAAAATTGTGATGACCAATGGTTGTTTTGATATTTTACACCCCGGTCATGTTTCTTATTTAGACAATGCTCGCAAACTGGGCGACCGATTAATTGTGGCGGTAAATAGCGATGATTCTGTGAAACGCCTTAAAGGGGATAATCGCCCAATTAATGATTTACACACTCGTTTAGCCGTATTAGCAGGCTTACGTTCAGTAGATTGGTTGGTTGCCTTTGATGAAGATACGCCACAACGCCTTATTAGCGAGATTTTACCTGATTTATTAGTAAAAGGTGGCGATTATCACCCTGAGCAAATTGCAGGTAGCCAAGAAGTTTGGGCGAATGGTGGCGACGTAAAAGTACTAAACTTTGAAAATGGTTGCTCAACCAGTAATGTGATTAAAAAAATTCAAGAGCTTAGTTAGTTGAATTTTAAGGAAAAAAACATAAAACACAATTTGGCTTAATGAAATATTAGCTACTTTAAAGTGCGGTGAGTTTTGGAATTTTTATTGTTATTTCTCTGATTTTGTTAATTGATTTTGCCGTTGGTAAAATTGGAGAACTAATAGTGTAATGGCTCAAAACTTGCTATTAGCATTAAAGATAGTTTAAAAATTAACATTTAAATAAATGAAAGGGGAGTCCTTGTAAATATAAAAACGTAACAGGGCTTTAACAATTTTTAAATGCTATGAAAAATATTTATTTGCCTTCGAAAAGCATGAGAACTTAAATATTGAAAGGACAATACATTGATTAGCTGGTTTATCCTTCTAAAGGTGTAATGGATAAAATAGTTGCTAATCATAGTAGAAAATAATAAGTCAGCAACTATTTTATCTATTATTCCAAAAGCTTATGTTTTACGTGAGATTATTATTTGGCTATAAATGAGATGAATTCATTTTATCAACAAGCTGAGTACAATTTTGTTGATCACTATAGAGCAATAATACATCATGGGAGAGAAGAAGGTAAAAATATTGCTGATTAGTTAATGAATATATTAAGCATTGAGTATGGTTACTATAATCACTGGTATTACTCGGTTGCCCCAACAATGCGATAATATGTTGATGATCCATACCTGTAGTAATATGATTGATGATTTTCTCTTGTTCTAATGTATTATTGGTGGGGTGTTCATTATGGTGAGAATAGCCATAACCAATAAAAATAAATAATAAGCTATATAATAGATACTTCATTTTGTTTTACTATATTCTTACATTTGTTATTACCATACTCTTTGTAAATATGATTGTGTAATCTAACTTGGTTTAATATAAAACTAATTTAGTTTACAAGCTATTTTTCGATCATTCATAATTTTTATGTATGAAGATCGTGACAGAAAAAGAAAAATTTAGCGAGCGGTTAAAAATAGCTTTAGCTATGCTTTATTCTCAGCCTTTAAAAACAAGTGATATTGCCACAAGGTTTAATTTACGCCACCCTAATGAACCTGTTACTCAGCAAGCAGTACATAAATGGTTAAATGGCTTGGCTATTCCTTCAATGGATAAGATCGAAACTTTGGCGAAATGGTTACAAGTTAAACCAGAATGGTTACGTTATGGTATTAGTGATGAACAAGAGCAATCTGCTTTAGATGAAGCTTTGTTTGCACTTATTAAGCCATTATCTCATGCTAAAAAAGAGGCGTTGATTAAGTTAGTGATTGCTTTCAGTAAAGAATCTTGTTGACTTATTAATAAGTGAGAGCTCTTTTTAGTTTTTTTGAGCTTTAAAGCGCGGTTACTTTGTTTATTTTTTAATTGATGGTGCTGGTTTTGGTTTAAAGCGTGCTAAACAATATTATTTCGCCCCTGAATAGGGGCGTAAACAATAAAAGTTTTATTCCACAATCTGTCCAATAATACTGCGTGTTTCAGGTTTGACTTCAAGCAGTTTTATTTTGACTTTGTCTGCCAATTTATAGCGTTGTTGTTCTTGAATATAAAATGCGATTTCATCATTATTGATTGAAATTTCTTCTTTATTATCGTGAATGGTTGAGGCTGGGACGAAAACGCTAGCGCCACTATCTATTAATAATACTCGTAAGCCACCACGACTAATATCCATAATTTCGCCTTGATATTCTTGTTGTTCGCTCACTTTATCTACAAAATACAGGCTATATAGCCAATCTGCAATATCTCTTTCCACTAAACGATTTTGGCGGCGAGCTTCTTGTAAGCGATCGAAGACTTTTTGTTCAGGGATTTGATAGGGCTGTTGGTGAATACAGGCTTTAATCAAACGATGATTGACCATATCGCAATATTTACGGATTGGCGAAGTCCAAGTGGCGTAGCCTGTTAGTCCTAAGCCAAAGTGCGGTGCATTTTCGCTTTTAAATTCTGCAAAGGTGAGGAAACGGCGTAAGCGGTATTCCAGATAATCGCTGGCTAAAGGCTCAATATCATGACGCATACGGCAATAACCTGTTAGTGTGGTTAGGTTTTCTGCGGAATAACGTTCGCTAAGTTGGGGGCGATTTTCTTCGTTAGCAAGTTGATTAAGTAAAAATTGTTGTACATTAGCGAGGTATTTTTTATCAAAGCCACTATGGGTGTTAAAAATACCGCATTTTACTTTTGTATCCAGATATTGAGCCGCACAGATATTGGCGATGATCATGGATTCTTCCACGATTTGGTTGGCAATACGGCGATATTGAGCGTTAATTTGCTCAATTTTGCCATTTTCTGCGAGGACAAAGCTATAATCGGGTTTTTCTTTAAATAAAAGAGCGTGTTGTTGTCGCCATTGGGTACGAGCTAGGGTAAATTGATAAAGCCAGTCAATTTGTTGTTTGCTGTTTTCTTCTTCAGGTTGCCAGTGCTCTGGCTGTTTTTCTAAGTAGTCTGATACTTTGTTATAAGCTAATTTGGCTTTGGATTGTACTATGGCACTGACAAATTCTGGCTCGTTATTAAGATTACCCTGTAAATCAGTATAAATGTAACAAACTAACGCATTGCGGTTTTGTTGTGGTACAAGGGAACAAAGATCATCAGCCAATTCTCTTGGTAACATTGGGATATTAAAGCCCGGTAGATAATTGGTAAAGCAACGTTGTTTCGCATCTTGTTCAATTTGTGAGTCAAGGGCGATATAAGCGGTAGGATCAGCAATAGCAACCACTAATTTCCAACCTGTTTGCTGTTGTTCGGCGTTATAGGTTGGTTCAATATAGAGTGCATCGTCCATATCTTGTGTACTTTCACTGTCAATGGTAACAAAATGAAGTGCGGTCAGATCTTGGCGTGGATATTGTTCAATCTCTGGATATGCCGTTTGTCCATTTACAGGGTAGCGGGATTGTTCATGGCGTGCGAGGGTTACCCACCAAGGGGCAAAATGATCATCAGCATGGCAGATAAATTGTTCAATTTGGGCAAAGAAAAAGCGATCATCACGCAATGGGTGGGTTTTTAAATTGGCGACAACCCAGTCCCCTTCTACCAGTCTTTGCTCAACGGATTTGGCTTTATGGCAAGCAATAAATGGCTTAATGTTTGGGTGATCAACCTTTAATTGCATTTTATTTTCTTTATTAATATGCACACGAGCAATAAAACGTGTGAGCATAGGTTCAATTAATTGCTCAGGCTCTACTTGTTCTTTATCATTAACGGTTTCCACTGCCGCTTTAATTTTATCGCCATGTATCAGCTTTTTCATGGCATTAGGTGGAATAAAATAACTTTTTTTATCGGTTTCTAAAAAGCCATAGGATTTATCGGTGGCTTTAACATAGCCTTCCACAAAGGTTTTGTTGGCTTGAATTTGTTGTTTAAGTTGGGCTAATAGGGGATTATTTTGCAACATAATAGTTCATCAATATTTGAAATAAAATAAGAGAATAGTATAGCCAATATTAGGTTGCTGTGGCTATAAAGCTATTCTCATGGTATTTGTGTTGTATAGTCGTTCCACTTTAAAATGATACAGTGTTGGTACGCCTCGCCGTACTATTTGTACTGTCTTCGCCGTACCGCCTTGTCTCATTTTAAATTGAAACGACTATAAATCTAAGATTTTACTAATCTAAATTTGACATTGCAGTAATACTAAAGCCTGCGTCAACATGTACCACTTCGCCAGTGATGCCTGCGGATAAATCAGAGCAGAGGAATGCTGCTGTATTTCCTACATCATCAATGGTAACACAACGTCCTAGCGGTGCGGTTTTTTCAAAGGTTGACAACATTTTTTTGAAATCTTTAATGCCAGAGGCAGCAAGGGTGCGAATTGGACCAGCAGAAATGGCATTCACTCGGATACCTTGTTTACCCATATCCGCCGCCATTACTCTTGTGCCTGCTTCTAAAGAGGCTTTGGCAAGGCACATTACATTGTAATTTGGAATCGCACGTTCTGCACCAAGATAAGACAAGGTTAATAATGCCGCTCCCTCGTTTAGCATTGGACGAGCCACTCTCGCCATAGCCACAAAGCTATAAGCACTAATGTCGTGAGCAATACGGAAACCTTCACGTGTTGCCGCATTGACATAGTCGCCTTCTAATTGATCGGCAGGGGCAAAACCAATAGCATGCACAAAGCCGTCAAATTTATCCCAATGTTGAGCAAGCTGACTGAAACAAGTTTCAATACTTTCATCGCTGGCAACATCTAAGGGTAATACAATATTTGAACCAAATTCTTTGGCAAATTCTTCCACTCGTGCTTTGAGTTTGTCATTTAAATAAGTAAAAGCTAACTCCGCCCCTTCACGCTGCATAGCTTTAGCAATACCATAAGCGATAGAGCGGTTGCTCGCTAAACCAGTAATTAAAATACGTTTATTTGTAAGAAAACCCATATTGTTATCCTAATGTATGAAAAAAATAAGCGTTAGTATAAGCGAAAAAATGAATAACGCAAATCAGACCTTAGCTTTATTTGCGTTTGGCTAAGAGATAAATGGAGGTTAAGCCAAGTAAGGAGTAGGCAATGCGGCGTTTGGTGAAAAAACGGCGTTTAATTAATGCAATAACAAGCGGGGTAAATATTGAACCTCTTACTTTTCTTAATTGCTCAAAGGGGTGAGAAAAGGTTTTATGGGTATTGATTGCTTGGCGTTCAAGCTGAATACGCAAGGCATGACCTTTCATCATTAATAATTCTTTTTCTTCATTAAGATTATTTTTCATATTTGCCCCATTATTCTTTATCTAAATGTGATGAATTTGCCAGTTTTTTTAATGCCGCAATATCTAATTTTAATTCATTCAAGGTTTCTACCATAAAACGACGTTGTTTGCGTAAAGACTGGATTATCATTACTGCAAAAGCAAAAACAATCAATAAAGCCACCGCACTTACTCCAAAAAATACCCTGATTTTATCTTGAGGTTCAACAAGTAAGGCATTTAAACCAAATAAACCGCTGATAAAGGCAATTAATAGCAGGATTAATCCCAAAAAGGTAAGAATAAGGGTAAAAATTAGGCTTTCTTTTTGTTGGGTAAGCTCTATGCGAGCCATTTCTAAACGTACATGAAGAAGTTCAAGGCTCGTTACTAAAAGGGCTTTAATGCCTTTCTTAATATTTTGAATTGCTTGCATGATCGTTCCTAATCAAGATGAAAATCAAGGTCTTGTTTTAAACAAGATCTTATAGTCATTCCACTTTAAAATGATACAGCGTTGGCACGCCTCGCCGTACTACTTGTACTGTCTTCGGCGTACCGCCTTGTTTCATTTTAAATTGAAACGACTATAAAACAAGAGATTATTTTTTGCTGATCAATACACCAAGTAATAGACCAATGACACCTGCTACGCCCATGGCTTTATAAGGATTGTCTTGCACGATGGTGTCTGTTTGTTTAGCAACTTTTTTAGCACTATCAACAACGTCTTCTTGTAATGCACTAAATTGTTCTTTGGCTTTACCAATACGAGAGTTAAGCGAGCTTTTGAGTTTTTTCAATTCTGCGGCACTGGATTTAGATGAATCATCAAATAACTCTTCCGCATTGGTTAAAATATCACGAATTTCATCAAGTAATTCATCACGTTTTTTATCAAATTGTGAGCTCATAATTGTTCCCTCTATTTGTTATATGAATAAAAAAGTGAGGTCAAAATTGACCGCACTTTGTTATCATACCGAATTTTTATTGTTAAAGTCAAATAATTACTATAAGCTAATTCTATGATTTATAAATAAATTCTATTAAGCAGGGTTATCAATATCCTTAAAAATCACTTCAAATTGATATTCTTGTGCCAACCATTCGCCAAGGGCTTTAACGCCATAACGTTCGGTAGCGTGGTGTCCAGCGGCGAAAAAATGAATGCCTTGTTCTCGTGCGGAATGAATGGTTTGCTCTGACACTTCCCCTGTAATATAGGCATCTAAGCCTTTTGCCGCCGCAAGATCGATATAACCTTGTCCACCACCTGTACAAATTCCAATGCGATGAATAAGGGCAGGGGCGTTATCACTACAAGCTAATGGTGTGCGTTGTAACTGCTGCTCAATTCGCTGGATAAAATCTTGTGCATTGACAGGGGGATCGAGTTCGCCGTACATAGGAATACTATAAGGGCTATCCTCTAAAGGTTTTAGCCGTTGGATACCGAGTTTTTTCGCCAGTTGAGCATTATTGCCCAGTTCTTCATGAATATCTAAGGGTAAATGATAACTATATAAATTAATATCATTTTGTAAAAGGGCTTTAATACGCTTGGCTTTCATACCTTTAATACAAGGGGATTCATTTTTCCAGAAATAACCATGATGCACTAAAAGGGCATCAGCCTGTTGCTCAATGGCATAGTCAATTAAGGCTTGTGAGGCGGTTACCCCAGTAACAATACGTTTTACCTCGCTTTTCCCCTCAATTTGTAATCCATTAGGGGCATAATCTTTGATTTTGTCAACATTCAGTTTTTGGTTAAGTAAGGTTTCTAAATGGAAGTTGTTCATAAGCCTATGCTCTCGTTAAATAAAAAATACCATTATTGCTTAATCCTTAGGATTTGTATAGGGTGAAAGGTGGGTTATTGACGCTATGATAGTCGCCTCACTTTAAAATATAGTCTTCCACTTTAAAATGATACAGTGTTGGTACGCCTTGCCGTACTACTTGTGCTGTCTTCGACATACCGCCTTGTCTCATTTTAAATTGAAACAACTATATTTAAGTTGGTCTAATAGTTTATAAAAAACATTAACAATGAAGAAGATGAAAATAAGTAAAGTTTTACATTAATGACGGTAATTGGTGTTGAAATATTTATTTTGCATAGATTGACATAATATTTCATTGTTAATAAAATACCGATCGAAATTTTTGTAATATTGTTATTCCTATTTTTGGTGTTATATAAGGTAATTTTTAATCAAATTATCTTGATTTTGTAGCTTTAAATAGGGTTCCCCCCCCCCCCCGCTAGTTTTATGTTTTGGAGTCAAGCCATTTATTGGTCATTGTTGTGCAATAGTTGGGCGTGTCATCAATATTACTAATTTGTAAAAAATTGCTTTTTTAAGCAAGGAAAGAACGTACTAATCCGAATTAATCATAGTGAGGAAATCTATGTCAGCAACAATTAAATTGTTAAGTTCTAAAAAAGAGCTTGCGAGTTATAACATTAGCAAAGGCGAATCTATTGTATTTGATGGTCAAAGCAAAATAAACTATCAGTTAGTTGACAATGCCACAGGTAAAGCCCCAGAAAAGATTATTGCAAAACGAGATGGTAATGATTTGCAAATTACCTTAAATACTGAGAGTTCATCGCCAGATATTATTATTAAGAACTATTATGAAGGCGATAACCCAGAGCAAGCTAATAGTAATAGTATGATTATTGGTGAGGCGGCAAATGGTAAGATTTATGCTTATGTACCAGAGTCTGATGAGACGCAAGATGCCGTTGCGATGTTGGATAATCAAGAATCAGCTACGCAGATTTTAGGCGAGGAAGAGTTAGATTCTAATGGTTTTTGGGTATATATGCCTTGGTGGGTATTAGGATTAGGTTTATTAGGTGGCGGTATTGCACTTGCGGTAAATAATGGTAGCAAAAAAGATGGAACAGATAGCGAATCAGCTCCGCAGTCAGGCAATGCAAATACAGTAGGTGGGTTAGGAACAACGGACGATATTAATTTAGTTCAAGAAACAACACCAGACGCACCAGAATTAGTTGCAGAAATTAATGGTTCTATTACAGCAAGAGTACCAAGGTCAATCGCTGAGAATGTTAAGTCAGTAGAAGTATATTACACTGATGAAAACAATGTGGCGAAGACGGTAACAGCAACAAAAAATACTGAGGGAAAATGGTCTATTAATCATCCAACAGATAATGCTAATGTATTAATTGATGAGGATACAGGTGTAATTAATCTTGTTGCTGAGGAAGTGAAAGATGGTTCTGAGGTTAGAGCCAAAGCTGTAGATAATAGTGGCAATAGCACTTCCGAGGAAGATATTGAAGCAGCAAAAGTAATTGCCAACGATAATCCAAGTGGAATTAAATTCTCTGACGATGGGTCGCGTATTATAGGAAAAACCGAGCCAGAAGCGGTCGTTGTCGTGAAAGATACTGATGGTAATGTTCTTAGTGGCGATGTGGCAGATGGTTCAGGGAAATTTACTTTACCGTTAAATCCAGCATTAACGAATGGCGAGGACGTTAAAGTTATCATTGATAGCGGTGAGGGTAATGTAAAAGAGATCGATTTAACCGCCCCAGATTTAACTGCCCCAGCAGCCCCTAACTTAGTTGCTGAAGTAGATGGCTCAATCAGTGTTACCCCTCCTATGGATAACGATGTGAAGTCAGTGCAAGTAAATTACACCGATGAAAATGGTACTGAGAAAACCCTTGTTGCAAGCAAAGACGATGAAGGTAAATGGTCGATTACTGAGCCAACAGACACAGTTGCAACCATCAATGAAACCTCAGGCGTTATTAGTATTCCTGCCACAGAAGTGAAAGACGGTTCAGAAGTGATCGCTAAAGCCACTGATAATAGTGGCAATACTACCTCAGATGAAAATGCTGCGAAAGTGATTGCCAATGAGAATAATTCAACTGGCGTTAAATTCTCTGATGATGGAGCGAGTATTATAGGAAAAACCGCCCCAGAATCGGTCGTTGTCGTGAAAGATGAAAATAACATTATTATAAGTGAGGGTATTTCAGATGGGGAAGGTAGATTTACTTTACCGTTAAATCCTGCATTAACGAATGGCGAGAACGTTAAGGTTATCATTGATAGCGGTGAGAGTGGTGTAAAAGAGATCGATTTAACAGCGCCAGATTTAACCGCCCCAGCAGCCCCTGACTTAGTTGCTGAAGTAGATGGCTCAATCAGTGTTACCCCTCCTACGGATAACGATGTGAAGTCAGTGCAAGTAAATTACACCGATGAAAATGGTACTGAGAAAACCCTTGTTGCAACCAAAAACGATGAAGGTAAATGGTCAATTACTGAGCCAACAGGCACAGTTGCAACCATCAATGAAACCTCAGGCGTTATTAGCATTCCTGCCACAGAAGTGAAAGACGGTTCAGAAGTGATCGCTAAAGCCACTGATAATAGTGGCAATACTACCTCAGATGAAAATGCTGCGAAAGTGATTGCCAATGAGAATAATTCAACGGGCATTAAATTCTCTGATGATGGAGCGAGTATTATAGGAAAAACTGAGCCAGAAGCGGTCGTTGTCGTGAAAGATGAAAATAACATTATTATAAGTGAGGGTATTTCAGATGGGGAAGGTAGATTTACTTTACCATTAAATCCAGCATTAACGAATGGCGAGGACGTTAAGGTTATCATTGATAGCGGTGAGGATAATGTAAAAGAGATCGATTTAACCGCCCCAGATTTAACCGCCCCAGCAGCCCCTAACTTAGTTGCTGAAGTAGATGGCTCAATCAGTGTTACCCCTCCTACGGATATGTGAAGTCAGTGCAAGTAAATTACACCGATGAAAATGGTACTGAGAAAACCCTTGTTGCAACCAAAAACGATGAAGGTAAATGGTCAATTACTGAGCCAACAGGCACAGTTGCAACCATCAATGAAACCTCAGGTGTTATTAGCATTCCTGCCACAGAAGTGAAAGACGGTTCAGAAGTGATCGCTAAAGCCACTGATAATAGTGGCAATACTACCTCAGATGAAAATGCTGCGAAAGTGATTGCCAATGAGAATAATTCAACTGGCATTAAATTCTCTGACGATGGAGCGAGTATTATAGGAAAAACTGAGCCAGAAGCGGTCGTTGTCGTGAAAGATGAAAATAACATTATTATAAGTGAGGGTATTTCAGATGGGGAAGGTAGATTTACTTTACCATTAAATCCAGCATTAACGAATGGCGAGAACGTTAAGGTTATCATTGATAGCGGTGAGAGTGGTGTAAAAGAGATCGATTTAACCGCCCCAGATTTAACCGCCCCAGCAGCCCCTAACTTAGTTGCTGAAGTAGATGGCTCAATCAGTGTTACCCCTCCTACGGATAACGATGTGAAGTCAGTGCAAGTGAATTACACCGATGAAAATGGTACTGAGAAAACCCTTGTTGCAAGCAAAAATGATGAAGGTAAATGGTCAATTACTGAGCCAACAGGCACAGTTGCAACCATCAATGAAACCTCAGGCGTTATTAGCATTCCTGCCACAGAAGTGAAAGACGGTTCAGAAGTGATCGCTAAAGCCACTGATAATAGTGGCAATACTACCTCAGATGAAAATGCTGCGAAAGTGATTGCCAATGAAAATAATTCAACTGGCATTAAATTCTCTCCTGATGGAGCGAGTATTATAGGGAAAACTGAGCCAGAAGCGGTCGTTGTCGTGAAAGATACTGATGGCAATGTTCTTAGTGGCGATGTGGCAGATGGTTCAGGTAATGTTATTTTACTTCTCGATCCTGCATTAACCAACGGTGAGAAAGTTATCGTAACAATAAATGAGGGAGAAGATAATGGAAAACTTATTAATTTAGTCGCCCCAGATTTGACAGCACCTGAACAACCAACATTTAAGGATAATAATGGGGCAGTTGAAATTATTCCGCCATCAGATGATGATGTGAAGTCTGTAACAGTAAATTATACAGATGAAAAAGAGCAAGAAAAAACCGTTATAGCCACAAAAGAAGAAGGCAAATGGAAAATTACTAGCCCTGAAGATGAATCAACAGTCAGCATAAATACTGATACTGGCGTAATTACAATTCCAGCTACGGAAGTAAAAGATAATTCGACAGTAACGGCCACCGCAACGGATATAAGTGGTAATCCAACTCAACCAGCTACCCATACTGCGGGCAGTAATCCAGTAACAGCAGAAACTTCAACGCCATCAACTGGAGGAGCTGATGATTCAACATCGGAGCAAAGTTCTGAGCCTAGTGAATCAGGAGCAACAGGTCAGGTAGAGCTTGCTAAACCAACCCTTGAGGCTAAAGATGATGGTTCAGTAGTAATTAATCCACCAGCAGAAGAAAATGTTCAATCTGTGGTTGTGAGTTATACTGATGAAGCAGGTAATAGCCAAACAGTTACTGCGACAAAAACTGGAGAAACTTGGACAATTACTCAACCAACGGACGGTTCTCAGGTAACGATTGATGAAAATTCAGGACAAATTACGCTTTCACCGGGGGCTGTACAAGATAATTCAGAGGTAACAGCAGTAGCGAAATATACAGATGATAAAACTTCATCTGATAGTGTTACTTCAAAAGCAGATACGGACATCACAGCTCCGAACAAACCAACTGCTAATTTTGTGGTTGGTGATGACAATACACAAAGCATAGAAGGTGTTACCGAACCAAATAACAAAGTAACTATTACCTTACCAAATGGGGAAACTGTAACGACGACAGCTGATACAGAGGGTAAGTATAAAGTTGAAATCCCAACTCAATTAGATGGAGCAAAAATTAATGTAACTGCCACAGATTTATCAGGTAATGTTTCTGATAAAACTGAAGTAACGGTGGATTTGACAGCCCCTGACAAACCAACGTTCAAGGATAATAATGGGGCAGTTGAAATTATTCCGCCATCAGACGATGATGTGAAGTCTGTAACAGTAAATTATACAGATGAAAAAGAGCAAGAAAAAACCGTTATAGCCACAAAAGAAGAAGGCAAATGGAAAATTACTAGCCCTGAAAATGAATCAACAGTCAGTATAGATCCTGATACTGGCGTAATTACAATTCCAGCTACGGAAGTAAAAGATAATTCGACAGTAACGGCCACCGCAACGGATATAAGTGGTAATCCAACTCAACCAGCTAGCCATACTGCGGGCAGTAATCCAGTAACAGCAGAAACTTCAACGCCATCAACTGGAGCTGATGATTCAACATCGGAGCAAAGTTCTGAGTCTAGTGGATCAGGAGCAACAGGTCAGGTAGAGCTTGCTAAACCAACCCTTGAGGCTAAAGATGATGGTTCAGTAGTAATTAATCCACCAGTAGGAGAAAATGTTCAATCTGTGGTTGTGAGTTATACTGATGAATCAGATGAATCGCAGAGCGTTACTGCAACGAAAACAGGAGAAACTTGGACAATTACTCAACCGACAGATGGTTCTACGGTAACTATTAATACAAGTTCAGGAACTATTACGCTTCCAGCAGAAGCAGTAAAAGATAATTCTACTGTAACAGCTGAGGCTAAATGGACAGATGAGCAGACTTCTTCGGATAAGGTTGAGGCAAAAGCGAATTTGACGAATGTTGCCACCGATGAAGAAGATCCTCAACAGGGGGCAAGTGAGCCTACGGAAGATACATCAGAAAAAGATCAACAAACTGATTCACAAGAATCAGATAAAGCTGATGGCAATGGTTCGGAAGACAGCAACACCACTACCCCTGTTAAAGAGGAAAATGGGGAGCAAGAGTCTGAGAATGGACAAACCTCAGAAACAGATACTTCAACCGCTGAACAAGGTAATAATACTGGTTCTGATGAAACAGGTACAGGTACAGGAACAGAAACCGAGCCTACACAGGAAAGTCAAGTAGAGGGCGAGCAAAAAGAGGAAGAGAAAGGTTCTGAAACAGCAGAGAAAGAATCTGAATCAGACCAATCTTCTCAAACTTCACCTGCAGAAGATGAAACCAAGGGTGAGGAAGAACAAGAAACGGCTCAAGAAGAAGCAGAAGAAACGCCAAGACCAGAAGCTCAAACAGGCGAACAAGCTGAGGAGCAGAAAGAATCATCGAATCCTCCTATTTCAGGTGCAACTTCTGAGGGCGGACAAGAGGGAAGTCAATCAACTGTAACCACTGAGTTTGCTAAACCAACACTTGACGCTAAAGATGATGGTTCAGTAGTAATTAATCCACCAGCAGAAGAAAATGTTCAATCTGTGGTTGTGAGTTATACTGATGAATCAGATAAATCACAGAGCGTTACTGCAACGAAAACTGGAGAAACTTGGACAATTACTCAGCCAACAGACGGTTCTAAGGTAACAATTGATGAAAATTCAGGACAAATTACGCTTTCTCCGGGGGCTGTGAAAGATAATTCAGAGGTAACGGCAGTAGCGAAAGGCGAGGGAGATAAAACTTCCACTAATAATGTTACTTCTAAAGCAGATACTGATACAACACCACCTGATGCACCAACTGCCGAAGTTGTAATCGGTGATGATGATAAACAAAGCGTTGAAGGAACAGCGGAGCCAAACAGTAAGATCACAATTACTTTACCAAAAGATGGTCAAACGGTAACCACAACGACGAATTCTGAAGGTAAATATAAAGTTGAAATTCCAACTCAAGAAAATGGTGCAGTATTGAAAGTTACAGCCACTGATGAGGCTGGTAATAAATCAGATGAAACAGATGCAATCGTAAAAACAGAATTTACGGCGACAATTACGCTTAGTGGTTTAGAAGATACAGGCTATGATAGCTCAACAGAAGCTGGTAAAGCTTATTTAGCTGCCAAAGGGCATTCTGCCAACACGTTGACAGATATGGTTACGAAAGATAATACCTTTGATTTATCTGGCGGAAGTAATAAGTCTGGTGCTGAAATTAGTTATCAAGTGAGTTCGGATAAAAATTCTTGGACAGACACAACAGCTCAACAAGCTAATTTAGCTGATGGTACTTATTACTATCGCACAGTGGCGAAAAAAGGAGCGGATACAGTTTATTCTGAGGTTATTTCTGTTACGGTAGATAACACCCCGCCAGATATTATTATGTCAGCGGAGAGTGATGGAGCATTATTTATCGGTGCTAAGAATCCTGCAGCTTTTGAGCCCGGCTCATTATTAGTGGCTGAATATAAAATGAGTGATGGAACAGCAAAAACCTCAATTATTGTTAGAGGCCCTGATGTGGAGAATAAGCCAGATTGGTACTTTGTCGAAGGCTCTGATAAGTTCCCGGGGGTAGTCCAGAAAGAAACAGGAGGTTTTAGATTCCCTGCAGGTTCATTACGTGCAGATAGTAAAGTAGAGGTTACGCTTTACAATGTTAATGGCGATAGCAGTTCTTCTAAGGTGTTTACTCCGCCTCAGATTATTAAAGGGAATGTTAATCAAGCGATAACAGAGACGCAGGCTCCAGCTAAAAGTACAGGTATTATGCAAACTAATGAGGCCGCTGTACAAAAAATGACGTCTGACGGTGATACGGTTATTTTCCTAAATAATATTACTTCCACAAATGGACGTTTAGAAACTGGAGCAGGCGATGATATGGTAATTATCAAGGATCGCTTGAATAGTGGTGCTACGGTGGATATGGGCGAAGGAAATAACACTCTTTTCGTTGGTTCAATACACAATAATTCCAATGTATATTTTGGCAGTGGTGATGATGTTCTTTCCTTTAATGCCTCAGAGCATTGGAATGATAAAAAGGTATTTGGCTATATCAACACTAGTGCAGCACAACGTCAGGTTAAGGTAAACCAAGATAATGGCGATCACGATAATCTGAAAACCATTAGTACTGATGCACCATTTATTGATTTAGGAGATGGTAATAATGTATTTACAACAACGGAAGGAATGGGGCTTCGATTTGAAATTGGTTATATTATCTCAGGGAAAGGCGATGATCTCTTTGATTTAAGTAACTCTGCCATTTATCATACTCAATGGGCTGATAAAGTTATTTTTAATACTGGGTTTGGTAATGATACCTTTAAATTAGGGGGTATGAGAGGGAAAGCGCGTATCTATTTGGGCGATGGCGATGATACCTATGTGATGGTTGGCACCAAAAATTCTGAAATTGATGAAACAGGAATTTTTGATAGAGGCACCGTATATTTGGGTAGCGGTAACGATATTGTTATTGTTGAGTCAGGAGCAAGATGGTTAGGGCAGCTAAATGGAACTTATTATAAGATCGAAGGCGGTTCAGGTATTGATACCATTAATTTACCGAATTCTAATTTTAACTTGCAATATGTTTCAGAAATTGAGGTTGTTAATCGTTCTGGAGGGACTTTAACGCTAACTGATACTGCTATTGTTAATAATGCGGCTAAGGAAGAAATTCAGTTTGGTAATATTGATTTCAAACCTAATATGTTGATGATTAAAGGAACAGGAACGGTTGATTTTAGTAATAATGCTATTTTAAATACTAAATCTTCTGATACAGTTACTTATGATGGTGAGCAATATTATACATATAGCCCGACTATAAATGGTCAAACTTATAGTATTCTTATTGATACTGATATTAATGTTATCTAATTAGTCTTTTTAAATAATTCTGCCCCATTTGGGGCAGTTTTTTAGGACTAAACTTTGGTGTAATAATAACCCCCTATTTTTGTTCATTACACCATAATATAGTCGCCTCACTTTAAAATAAGGCAAGGCGATGCACCAAAGACAGTACAAAGAGTATGGCGAGATGTGCCGACGTTGTATTATTTTAAAGTGGAACGACTATAAAACCACTATATTTTTTAATCTTTTGTATATTGCAAACCAAAATGCAAATAAGTTCTTGCTGTCGCTATACGTCCCCTTGGTGTACGTTGTAAAAAACCTTGTTGAATTAAATAAGGTTCTAATACATCTTCAATGGTATCCCGTTCCTCGCCAATGGCAGCCGCCAAATTATCCAATCCTACTGGCCCACCACTAAAACGTTCAATTAAGGCTAACAATAATTTACGATCCATAAAATCAAACCCAGCTTCATCAACCTCAAGCATAGCCAAAGCCGATTGTGCTATTTGCTCGGAAATTACACTATTGTTTTTAACATCAGCATAATCTCGCACACGTCTTAACAAACGATTAGCAATTCTTGGTGTTCCTCGAGAACGGCGCGCAACTTCCTGTGAAGCAGTTGGCGAAATTTGCAAATTTAAGCAATTCGCACTACGGCTCACAATAGAAGTCAAATCCTCAATAGAATAAAATTCAAGACGTTGAACAATACCAAAACGATCACGCAACGGCGAAGTTAATGAACCAGCCCGAGTGGTTGCCCCAATCAAGGTAAATGGTGGTAAATCTAATTTAATAGAACGTGCCGCTGGACCTTCGCCGATCATAATATCAAGCTGATAATCTTCCATTGCTGGATAAAGCACTTCCTCAATGGCTGGCGATAAACGATGAATTTCATCAATAAACAACACATCATAAGGCTCAAGATTGGTCAACATCGCCGCCAAATCCCCAGCTTTTTCCAGTACAGGTCCTGAAGTCGTGCGAATATTAACCCCCATTTCATTTGCCACAATATTGGCTAAGGTGGTTTTCCCCAATCCGGGTGGACCAAAAATTAACAAATGATCGAGGGCATCTTGTCTTAATTTTGCCGCCTCAATAAAAATTTTCATTTGTTCACAAACCTGTGGTTGCCCCACATAATCTGCTAATAATTTAGGACGAATTGCACGATCAATATATTCTTCATCAAGTTTTGCCGAAGGGCTAATAATTCTATCTGCTTCTATCATAATTTTTATTCTATTTCAGGCTATAATGCTGTTTTTAAGGCTTGACGAATCAACTGCTCACTATTTAACTCAGGTTTATTGACTTTTTTCACCATTTTTTCTGCCTCGGCAGGTTTATAGCCTAAAGCAATCAAGGCGGAAATCGCTTCTTCCAATGGATTATTATCAATCGCAAAATCTATCGTTTGACTTGGTAAATGACTGCTTTGCACAAAAAAGTCCGTTTTTTGTTGCTTAAACTTCCCTTTTAGCTCCACCAACAAACGCTCTGCGGTTTTTTTGCCAACTCCGGGAATTTTCACTAATTTAGATAATTCCTCTCGTTCAATGGCATAAATAAACTCATCAACAGACATAGCGGACAATATAGCTAGAGCCAGTTTAGGACCAACACCATTGGTTTTAATTAACTCACGAAATAAAGTGCGGTCAGTTTTTTGTGCAAATCCAAATAATAAATGTGCATCTTCACGCACCACAAGATGAGTAAACAATGTGGCTTGTTGACCAAGTTCAGGCAAGTTATAAAAACTGGTCATAGGCAATAACAATTCATATCCCACCCCCTGTACATCAAGCAATACTTCAGGCGGTTGTTTTTCTAGCAAAATCCCTTGTAAACGACCTATCATATTTTTTCCCAATTTATCAGCATAATGGGCTATATAATAAATAAAAACTGTATAAATAGCCAGATATTTTAGTTGAGTAAAAATAATGGAAGGATTTATGTTAAGGGCGGTAAATTTTGAGAGTTTTTTTGGGGCTATATTAAAATTAGTAATCTATTATAACAGCTAATCTACTTCAGCCCCTATTATATAACTAAACAATGATTAGACTTATGGCTTTTTATATAATGATAAAATAAAAAATAAGGCCGCACTAATCACCACTGACGGACCAGCAGCGGTATCATAGTATGCGGAGAGGGTTAATCCCATACAAACGGCTAGCATACTTATTATTACCGCAATGAGTGCCATTTTTTCTGGGGTATCGGCAAAACGTCTGGCGGTAGCCGCAGGAATAATCAGTAAAGAAGTAATGATTAAAGCACCGACAAATTTCATACTTAAGGCTATGGTTAGGGCGGTGAGTAGCATTAAAATAACCCGCATTTTCTTGACATTAATTCCTTCCACTTGTGCCAATTCAGGGCTAACGGTAACCGAAATAAGAGTATTCCAATAATAGAGTAAAATTGCAAAAACCAATAATACGCCTAAACCGATATAAAGGACATCTTGGTAGTTAATTGCTAATAAATCACCAAATAAGTATGCCATAAGATCAACACGAACATTTTGCAATAATCCAACAGTAATGACACCAAGTGATAAGCAACTATGGGCAATAATGCCAAGTATGGTATCCACTGAATATTGGTTATGGTTTTCTAACCATACCATAGCGATAGCTAATAATAGGACAAGAAGCAAAATAGCAAGATAGGGGTTAATTTGTAGAAAAATCCCTAGGGCTACACCTAATAATGCAGAATGAGCAAGGGTATCGCCAAAATATGCCATTTTTCGCCAGACCACAAATGCTCCTAGTGGGGCAGTAATGCAAGAGAGTAATATTCCTGTAAGCCAAGCAGGAAAAAGAATATCAAACATATATTAACCTTTCGTTTGCGTTGTTGGTTGATGTGTACATTGTAAGGTATGTGAATAAGGCGTACAGCATACATTACCATGTAAATCATGTTTATGATTATGATGATGAGTATAAACAGCAATATTTTTAGAGAATTGATCGCCAAAAATATGGATAAATTTGGGATCATTTGAGATGGTTTCAGGCGTACCTGCACAACAAATATGTTGATTAATACATAAGACTTCGTTGGTATCCGCCATGACTAAATGTAAGTCATGGGATACCATTAAAATAGCACAATCTAGTTGCTTTTGAGTTTGATGAATAAGCTGATAAAGTTCAACTTGCCCACTAATATCCACACCTTGTGTGGGTTCATCAAGTACCAACAAATTAGGTTTATTTAGGATTGCTCGTGCTAATAATACACGTTGCATTTCACCACCTGATAGGCGTTGCATACTGTTATTCGCAAGGTGGCTAATCGACAGTTGGTTTAGGCTTGTTTGAATGTCTTCTTGTTTCACTTTTTTATTCAGGGCTAAAAAGCGCGCTACTGTAATAGGTAAAGTTGGATCAAGGTGGATTTTCTGTGGTACATAACCAATGCGTAGTTGTTTGTGATGAATAACTTGCCCTGAGCTAGGCTTAATAAGTTTGAGCAATACTTTTAATAAAGTAGATTTTCCTCCGCCATTAGGACCTACAATGGTTGTAATACTATTAGGATAAATACAGAGATTAATATTTTGTAGAGCAGTTTTTTGTTGGAAGACAACATGAATGTTTTTTAATTCTACTAAGGGAATTTTTATGGAATTGATGTGCATTTTTTATCGCCTTTGAGTAAAAGTGCGGTTAAAATAACTTATTTTTTTACGATTAACAAGTTTATTACCAATAATGATGATTATTTATCCGTTTATACAAGGCTGGCTGAATTTTTTATGATTTTATTTGTCTGATTAACTTATTAGAGATAATTATTATAGGATAAACCAAAGTCATTTGATACTGTTAAAATGATTTTGTTTTGTGATATAAAAACGAGAAAAGCAGAATAAGGCGTGATAACCAGTGCAGCATGTGAAGTTAGCTCGAGATAGACGAAAAAAAAGAAAACAAATTAGATTAATCATTGTTTGTTTAGCATTATTATCTATTATTTCAGGTATATTATTAGGATTGCAACAAGATAAGGTTGCTGATGAACCAAATAACGAACAAAATATAAATCAATCTTTGCCTATTGGACAAGATAATGTCGTAAATGATCAGGAAAGTGCAACCTCTTATGATGATGAATTATTAGATGAAGACGATGAAGTTGATGAATTACCTGAAGATGCTTTAAGTGCCATTAATGATTTATTTGATGTGGCAGATCAGGCGTGGCGAATTAAAAATCAGTTTAGCCATGTTGTAGTCAGTGGCGATACCTTACAAGATATTTTAGCTTTATCAGGTTTAGATGAAGCCACCAGTAGTAAACTTACCAACCAATACCCTGAATTAAATAATTTAAAACCTGGGCAACAATTCTATTGGATTTTAAATAATCAAAATGAATTGGAATATATGAATTGGCTGGTTTCGGCGAATGAAGAACGTATTTATGAATTGGTGGATAATCAATATCAACGTGAAATACTAGAAAAACAAAGTATTTGGAAAAAAGAAGTATTGAAAGGGGAAATTACGAATAGTTTAGATCAGAGTTTGCGAGCCTTGGGGCTGAATGGACGACAAATTAACCAATTATCCAATGCCTTACAATGGCAAGTAAATATGCGGCGATTACGTAACGGTGATAAATTTGCCCTTTTAGTTTCTCGTGAATATATTGATAATCAATTAACAGGGCAAGGTAATGTAGAAGCTATTCATATTATTACGCAAGGTAAAAGCTATTACGCTATCCAAGCAGAAGATGGACGTTATTATAATCGTAACGGAGAGACCCTTGATCGGGGTTTTTCACGCTATCCAATGCAACGCCAAGCAAGAATATCCTCCCATTTTAACCCTAATCGCCGCCACCCTGTTACTGGGCGAATTGCACCGCATAGAGGGGTAGATTTTGCTATGCCAATAGGCACGCCAATTATCGCCCCTGCTGATGGTGTAGTAGAAAAAGTAGCTTATCAGGCTAATGGTGCTGGACGCTATCTTATTATCCGTCATTCCAGAGAATATAAAACTGTTTATATGCACCTGAGTCGTGCTTTAGTAAAAGCAGGGCAAACAGTGAAAAAAGGCGAACGTATTGCGCTATCTGGCAATACGGGACGTTCAACAGGCCCTCACTTACATTATGAATTTCATATTAACGGACGCGCAGTAAACCCAATGACAGTAAAACTGCCGGGGACAAGCAGCGGATTGGCAACTCAAGAACGGCGTAAATTCTTGATTGTGGCAAAAAGTGCAGAAGAAAAGTTGAAATTATAATAAACAGAAAAAATGGTAGGAAATTTCCTGCCATTTTAACTTGCTAACAAACTTTTAAATACTATAGTCGTTCCACTTTAAAATGATACAGCGTTGGTACGCCTCGCCGTACTACTTGTACTGTCTTCGCCGTACCGCCTTGTCTCATTTTAAATTGAAACGACTATACTATAGATAGTTAGAGAGGTAATCGCTAAAGAAAGGAATAATAATGCAATTTATTGAAACTAATGAAAGCGGTATTACATATATTCATACTGAATTTAACATTGAAAATGTTACTTATTTAGTCATTTTTTCAAAAGATGATGAAACATTATTCTACTTTAATGATGAAGAAGATATAGCGGAACACTTAGTCAATCAGCAAACTTATTCTATAAAATTCTTAGTTAAAGATTATCTTGATGATAACAATAATAATGATTTATATTCTCCCCCTTTGGAACATAAGTTTGGTAGAAAACAAATTTCAGAATTAAAAAATAAACTTGAACAAGCGGTATATCAACATTACTTACTCTTTAAACCCGATTGTTATGTTTTTGTAGGGGAACGAGCATCATTAGTGAGAATGTACAAAAAATTATGTGCCAAACCAAGTAATTTTATGTTAGACTTCAAATCAATTACCGATTTAGGCAGTAACCAAGATTGTTTTATTGTGAAAACACCATCATATAAGGAGATACAGTATGACTAAAAAAATTACTGCTGCCGAAATGAAAAAGCAAGCAGCTCAAAATTTTAAAAAAGCTTATCAACAAGCTAAAAAGAATGGTACGTTAAAACCATTAGTGATGTAATGAGAACAAACAAAAATAAAAATGGTAGGAAATTTCCTACCATTTTTATTTATAGCTTATAACACCATAGCTGCAATCCAGCCAAAAATTAGCAATGGAATATTATAGTGAATAAAAGTTGGAACAACAGAATCCCAAATATGATCATGCTTGCCGTCCACATTTAGACCAGAAGTTGGACCTAGGGTTGAATCTGAGGCGGGTGATCCTGCATCGCCCAGAGCCGCTGCCACGCCTACAATGGATACGGTAGCCAAAGGAGAAAAACCAAAGGAAATACATAATGGTACATAAATTGAAGTAATAATTGGAACTGTTGAGAAAGATGAACCAATTCCCATGGTAATTAATAATCCCACAAAAAGCATCAAAAATGCGGCTAATCCTTTGCTATGACCTAACCCTTGGCTAAAACTTTGTACGAGATCATTAACACCACCAGTAGCATTAATTACATTCGCAAATCCAGAAGCCGCAATCATCACAAAGCCAATCATTGCCATTAAACGTAAACCCTGTTGAAATAAATCATTGCTTTCTTTGAGTTTAAATACGCCCCCTAAGGCAAAAATAATTAAGCCTGCTAAACCGCCAATAATGGTTGAGCTAGTAAATAATTGCAGGGTAAAGGTCGCCACAATGGCAATAATACTGACCCAAATATAATAAGGTTTAATTTGTGCAATGTGGCTTTCAATTTCTGCGGTAGTAGGTTCAGGCCCCGCCACTTGATATACACGAGGTTTACGATAGCTAATAAATACAGCAATAAGTAAACCTAATATCATACCAATAACGGGAATAAGCATCGCTAATGAAATTTGTGCCACATTGGTTTGCAAGCCAAAAGCCTCGCCAGCTTGATTAATATTTTTCATTAAAATGCTTTCAATAAAGATTTTACCGAAGCCTACGGGTAATAACATATAGGTGGCGGTTAAACCAAAAGTCAGTACACAAGCCACTGCCCGGCGATCTATTTTTAGCTTATTAAAAATACTCAATAGCGGTGGAACAACAATCGGAATAAAGGCAATATGCACAGGTAAAAGGTTTTGTGATGAAATTGAGAAAAGCAATAAAATCGCTAAAATAAAATATTTGAACCAAAATAAGGTGCGACTATTTGGGGTATTGCCAAGTTTCTTTATCACTTTATAAGCAAGTAAATCCGTAATGCCCGATTTAGAAATAGCAACCGCAAAAGCCCCTAAAATGGCATAATTCATCGCCACTTCTGCGCCACCACCTAAGCCCCCAGTAAAGGTTTTGATCGTTTCTGATAACCCTAAATTACCACATAACCCAGCCACTAACGCTGAAATGATTAACGAAATAACAACGTTAATACGTAGCAAGCTCAGTATCAGTAATACAATGATAGAAATCACCACTTCATTGGTGAATAACATAAATTTCTCCTGCTCAAGATGATTGATGAAAAGATTATCCAATTTACCGAAAATTATTAGATTGTCTAGCAGTTTGTGCGATTTTTTATGATTTTATCCTTGTTCATCATAAAAGAATACGAATATCGCAATCATCATTCTTTGCCTAAATTATTGTGGTAAGGAAAGCAGATAAAATTTTTCAAAAAAAGACCGCACTTTGTTATTAATTGTTATAAAGGAAAGCCCCCTAAGGATTTTAAACGATTAACCATATAACAAAAAAGTTCAGTGGTACGCTCTGTATCATAGAGAGCGGAATGAGCTTGTTTACCATCAAAGGTAATATTTGCCGCTTGGCAGGCTTTAACTAATACGGTTTGTCCAAACATAAAACCGCTTAAGGTAGCTGTATCAAACATTGCAAAAGGGTGAAACGGATTTCGTTTTACCCCTGTTCTTTGTGCTGCTGCCATAACAAAGCCCTGATCAAACGCCGCATTATGGGCAACAATGATTGAACGTTGACACTCCGCCTCTTTTTGTGCTTGACGTACCATTTTAAATAGCTCACTAATGGCTTGCAATTCAGGCACAGCACCACGCAAAGGATTATGAATATCAATACCATTGACTTTTAATGACTCAGGGTTAATATTTGCCCCGTCAAAAGGCTGAATATGAAAATGGCATTTTTTATCGGGTTGAAGTAAACCATTTTCGTCCATTTTCACTGTAATAGCCGCTAATTCTAATAACGCATCAGTTTGTGCGTTTAATCCCGCCGTTTCCACATCAATAATTACAGGTAAATAGCCACGAAAACGGTTTTTAAGTAGCTTGAAATCCGTTGTTTGTTCTGTTGTCATAATTGGAAAGTCATTTAGGAATGGCTAATGATTGAAAACTCATTTTTTCATTAGCCATATCCCTTAATCAATTAAAAAATAACCTAATTTACACCGCACTTTTACGGCTTAATTACCTAACCCAGCTTTGGCACTTTTATTTTCAATAAATTCAATTTTATAACCATCAGGATCTTCCACAAAAGCGATTACCGTCGATCCTCCTTTGACTGGGCCGGGTTCACGAGTTACCTTACCGCCCGCTTTACGCACCGCTTCACAAGTGGCATAAATATCATCACAGCCAATAGCAATATGCCCATAACCCGAGCCTAAATCGTATTCACTCACGCCCCAATTATAGGTTAGCTCAAGCACAGAGGCCTTGTCTTCATCATCATAGCCTAAAAATGCCAAAGAATATTTGTATTCAGGATTTTCACTGGTACGCAGCAAACGCATACCTAATACATCACGATAAAAGTCAATAGAACGCTGTAAATCGCCCACACGAATCATAGTATGTAATAATCTCATCATCATATTCCTTTTTACAAGTTAAGTAATTGAACGGAAATTATGGCATAATCTGCCACATAAATCATTTTTTATTGGGTAAATTATGTCAGAACAAAAAACTTTTCCATTTTTAACCGCACTTTATGCCTTATTACCGATAGTCTTTTTACTGGTGATTGATATAACGGCAATGTTTGAAGGTCATAGCTTTTTTCGTGCTATTTCTCATTTTAGTTTAGCGATTTTTACCGCACAATTTCTTTGCCAAATGGTGTTTTTACGCGGTGAAATTTGCCCGGGACAACGTGGACGGTTAGTACAACTTAATTTTGTCTTTGCTTTATTTTGGGGAATATGGTTTTGTTTAAGCCTATTTTCTAATTATCATTATATTCTTATGGATATTATGGCAATTTGTGGAATAATCGCTTGTATTACCGTTTGGGGGCAACCGCCACAAGAAAAGGTACGCCATAGTTTGCTGTTAATGGGTATGCTGGCTCTTTGTCTTGGTGTTGGCATTTATTTTTGGCTCTTAACCTATTTACCCCCTATTACTTGGTTACAATTTAGCCCTTTTAGTCAACTTGTTATTGGCGTTATTTTGGCTTACCTTTTATTGATCCTCAGTAAAAATCGCCTACAAAATTTTATTGCATTATTGCCATTAATCGCCATTTTTGCGCTTATTGCCAATGCGATTGCAGGGTTGATAATGTTGTTAAATTACCAACAGCAATTAACGGACGTAATGTTTTATTACAGCCTTTATTTTGGGCTACACCTGCTATTGTTACTGTTTTGGGCGTATCCCATTTGGTATAGCAAGAAATTAAATTATATTGCGTTATTGTTTATGCTTGAAATGGGCTTTTGTTTGCCAATATTAATGATGCTTTAGCAGGGATTGATAGTCGTTCTACTTTAAAATAATACAGTATTGGCATGCCTTGCCTCATTTTAAATTGAAACGACTATATTATTTCTCAACGTAGAATGGTTATAGTCTTGCCCCTCAGCAAGATAAGGAAATTGCTTAACTAATTTCAACCATTGCACTTTATCAATGTTTATCTTTAATAACAGGTTGCCTTGTTGATCAAGGGTTTCTTGGCTAATGGCATTGAGTTGGTAAAGATGATGACGTAAATTGCCCTGAGTGGGGCTAAGTTGTAAGGCTAGTTCAAGCACTTCTTTATTTAAACGCTGTTTAATGGCTTGCAATAATAAATCAATGCCCTCGCCAGAGTTGGCACTGAGATAAACGGCGATAGGCACATGGTGTTGATCATAATCAATTTTGGCAGAGAAATTTTCTGTTTGATCGATTTTGTTATAGACCAATAACCTAGGAATATTATCCGCATGAATTTCCTGTAACACTTGTTCAACAGTGAGAATATGCTGTTGCTGACGACTATCGTTAATATCAATTACCTGCAATAATAAATCAGCTTGATTGACCTCTTGCAACGTGGCTTTAAATGCCATTACTAAATCGTGGGGAATATGGCGGATAAAACCAACGGTATCGGCTAAGACAACCTTGCCGATATGCTCAAGAGATAATTGACGTAAAGTAGGATCTAATGTGGCAAAAAGCTGATCGGCGGCATAAACCTTGGCTTGGGTAAGTCGGTTAAATAAGGTGGATTTGCCTGCATTGGTATAGCCCACTAAGGAAATGGTTGCAATATTGGATTTTTGTCGGCTACGCCGATTTTGTTGTCGTTGATTAGCCACTTTGGCAAGTTTGTTTTTTAATTGAGCAATGCGGATTTTAATGAGCCGTCTATCTGTTTCTAATTGGGTTTCCCCCGGTCCTCTTAATCCAATCGCCCCTTTTTGTTGATCTAAATGGGTTTTGCGGCGGATTAAATTGGTGGCTAAATAGTTTAGTTGTGCCAGTTCTACTTGTAATTTGCCTTCGTGTGAACGGGCTCTTTGGGCAAAAATATCCAAGATAACCCCTGTACGATCAAGCACACGACATTGGCAACATTGCTCTAAATTGCGAATTTGTGAGGGGGTAAGTTGATGATTAACAAGAAGAACATTTGCTTGTTGCTGTTTGACCGCATGTGCCACTTCTTCTGCTTTGCCTGTGCCAACAAAATATTTCGCTTGAGCTTGGTTAAGTGGGGCAGAGATAATTTGACAAATATGCACCTTGGCAGATTTAGCCAATAAGCAAAATTCTTGCAGTTCTTCTTGTTGGTCTTGTTTGTTAAAGGAAATATGTAAAATAATTGCCTGATCTTGGTTATCAGGCAAAACAGAAAGTGCGGTAGATTTTTCTGTTTTTTTTACCGCACTTGTCTTATTAGGTTGATGCTCAATCGTACTCAATAGAATTATTCTGCTACGGGTTCTGCACCGCTTGGTTGTTCAATCTGATTTTCTGCGGTATGTTGTACTTGTTGCTGATGATGATTATTGTTGTTATTGTGGTGCGAAATCGCCCGAGCAGGTACAACGGTAGAAATGGCGTGTTTGTAAACCATTTGACTTACTGTATTTCTTAATAAAATCACAAATTGATCAAAAGATTCTATTTGTCCTTGTAATTTAATGCCATTTACTAAATAAATTGAAACAGGAATACGCTCACGGCGTAATGCGTTTAAATAAGGATCTTGTAATGATTGTCCTTTTGCCATTTTACTTTCCTTCTTATTTTTCTTCGTTTGATTAAACAAAGCATAATTACTTATGCTTATTGTCCCCACTAACCAATATAACAATAATTTTGCTCGTTGTCATTAAGCAATACGCTTAGAAAGCAAAATTTCCCGTTTTTTAGCCACACTACTTACACCAAATGGAGTTTGTATAGTGGTTTCAATTTGGAATAAGACAAGGTGGTATGGTAAGGCGTACCAACGTTGTCTCATTTTAAAGCGGAACGACTATACTATGGCGTAATATGGGACAACAGGATTTGTTGGTTTTGTTGAGGGGTTAAGCTGTCTAGCCAAACCAAGGGCGATTTCCACCCTCTTAGCCAAGTAATTTGCCGTTTAGCCAGTTGGCGAGTGGCACAAATTCCCCGATAGATCATTTCATCATGTCCATAATAACCGCTAAGATATTCCCACATTTGACGATAACCCACACAGCGAATGGCAGGTAAATCAGGGTGGAGATCAGGACGCTGATAAAGTTTTTCAACTTCTTGCTGAAAACCCAGTTCAATCATCTTGTGAAAACGTTGCTCAATGCGAGTATGTAAAATACTTCTCTCTTGTGGGGCAATGGCAAAAGAATAAAGCTCATAAGGTAAAGGTTTTCCCTGTTGCTTAATCAGTTGGCTAAAGGGTTGCCCTGTTAAATAATAGACTTCTAAAGCCCGATTAATCCGCTGTGAATCGTTTGGGTTAATGCGTTGTGCCGAAATAGGATCAATCAGGCTGAGTTCTTGGTGTAATGCCTGCCAACCTTGTTGTTCTGCACGCTGTTCAATGTCTTGGCGTAATTGCAGATTTGCCGCAGGTAATGGCGATAACCCTTCAAGCAAGCCTTTATAATAAAGCATTGTACCGCCCACCAGTAAAGGGATTTTTCCCTGTTGGCTAATTTGCGCCATTTCCTGTAACGCATCTTGACAGAAATCTGAAACCGAATAGCTTTCTGCGGGATCTTTAATATCAATAAGCCGATGAGGGGCAAGGGCTAATTCTTGTGGCGAGGGTTTGGCTGTGCCAATATCCATACCACGATAAATTAATGCGGAATCTACACTAATAATTTCAACGGGGAGCTGTTGTCGCAGTTGAATGGCAAGATCGGTTTTGCCTGAGGCAGTAGGCCCCATAAGAAAAATGGCTTTAGGCTTTGGCTTATTCATCATTTATTTAAATATGGATCAAAATTAATTTTAACCAATAAGTCCTGTAATTGGGCTTGTTCTTTATTTGTGTTACTTGCTAATCGTTCACTTTCATCAAGTAAATTGACCGCCTCGGCTAAACTGCTAATGGGATCTAATGCCAACTGATGAAAAAGTGCGGTCATAAATTGAGAAAAATTTTCTTTGGGTTGGGTTAAGATTGCCATAAGGCATTGTTGTAAGTTTTGCTGACGTAAGCAAGCTGGCACGCTATTAAGGGTAATTCGCTGTTGAGCAAGGTTTTCGTGATAGCTAAAGCCGAGCTGATGAAAATAAGATTTTTGTTGTTGCCAACTCGCTAACTTGGCTTGATCCAAACGTAAAGCCAAAGGAATGAGCAAGGCTTGCGGATTAGGATCATATTGTAATTTTAAGCGAAGATGATGCAATTGCAGGCTTTTCAGTGGCAATAAATAAAATTGTTCGTTTTGTTGCAATAACAAGGCTTGCTGTTTAACTAATGCTAAAGCGTGTAAATGCTGATTGGTGGCAACAGGGACAAAATTTGGCGAAAATTGTACCGCACTTGTGCTATTGGTGGCTTGTTTATTTGATGAGCTACTTGGTTGCTCTATTGGTTGCTCTAATGCGGTGGTTGCATTGTTCGTATTGCTCAATAATTGTTGGTAAAGCCGTTGTTCTTTGCCTGTTACTTTTGGCTTATGTATCGGTGCAAAAGAAATGGTTTTGTCGGTTTTAGGTTCATCATTGTGTGTATGATGCGTGAAAATATTTTTGCCCGCACTGGCTCGGTTAGTTTCGCTCGGTGGCGTATGAGTTAGCCAAGGTTGGCTTGGCTCGGCAATGTGTTTGGCAGGGGCGGTTGCAGTAGGGTAATCATTTAACGTTGGCTGAATTTCACTTTTTAACGCATTACTGATCCCTTGATAAATAAAGTCGTGTACCAATCTTGATTGTTGGAAACGGACTTCGTGTTTGGTAGGGTGTACATTGACATCAACATCATTGGGATTAATGTCTAAAAATAAGACGAAAGCAGGAAAAGCATCTTGCGAAAGATATTCATTATAGGCTTGTCTTATGGCATGATTAATCACTTTATCCTTAACCATTCGTCCATTCACATAACTATAAGCTAAATCATTTTGTGAACGGTTAAAACTCGGCAGTGCTACCCAGCCAGATAAATGTAAATCTTCGTGTTTCCAATCAATATGTAAGGCTTGCTGAACAAATTCCTCGCCACAAATGCTTGCTACACGTTTTAATTGTTGAGTTTGATTTTGAGCCGCTTTATATTGACGTATTATTTTGCCATTATGGGTAAGGGTAAACGCCACATGATTTTTCACTAAGGCAATTCGCCGTATCACTTCGTCAATATGAGCAAATTCGGTTTTATCGGTGCGTAAAAATTTACGTCTTGCTGGGGTATTAAAAAACAGATTTGCCACTTCAACGGTACAGCCCACAGGGTGCGAGGCGGGTTGCATAATAACCTCCATATCTCGCCCCTGAGCATATACTTGCCAAGCCTCAGTTTGTTCAGCTGGGCGAGAAGTAAGGGTTAGTCTTGATACTGAACTAATACTGGCTAGGGCTTCGCCACGAAAACCTAAACTTAATATTGCCTCAAGATCCGCTAGACAACTGATTTTACTGGTGGCATGGCGTGTCAGTGCCAAAGCTAATTCTTGTTTAGCAATACCTATCCCGTTATCTCTTACCCGAATAAGGCTAGCACCGCCTTGTTCAATATCAATATGGATTTTATTTGCCCCAGCATCAAGGCTATTTTCCACTAATTCTTTAACCACAGAGGCAGGGCGTTCCACCACTTCGCCAGCGGCAATTTGATTAGCCAGTTGGGGAGGTAAAATTTGAATACGCATTATTTATCTCTTAATTTAATGGTTTGTCCTGCTTGCACATGCCCATTTTTCAAGTTTGGATTGAGATCCAATAAGGTTTTTAATGGAATACCATACTCTCGAGAAACCGCACTCAGAGTTTGTCCGGGCTTAATCACCAAGGTTTTAGGTATATTTTTGTTATTTTTAACCGCACTTGATGAAGATTGGCTTGCCGAGCCTGTGGTGACACTACTTTGAGCAGGAATTTTCAATTTTTGCCCAATCAATAAATTACGGCTTTTCAAATTATTTAAACTGACAATATCGTTACTTTTTACTTTGTATCTATTAGCTAAACCCAATAAGGTTTCCCCTTTAGTTACGGTATGCACTGTACCAGAGGCAACCACATTGCTACTGGTGCTTGCGGTTTGTGGCGATTTTACTTCAGGCAACATTTCCGCTTGAATATTCTTTTTACGATATTCTACCAATCCGTTATAAATCATTCTTGCCACTCGCTTACGGTAAGCGGCGGTATTTAATTTTCGTTCTTCTTCCGCATTAGATAAAAAGCCTGTTTCCACTAAAATAGAAGGAATATCTGGCGAACGTAAAACCCCAAGGCTGGCGTGTTGTGGTGTACTTTTACTTAATTGCGTAATATTGGCAAAATGGCGTAACACAATGCTACCAAGCTCATAACCCGCTCGTTGCGAATGACCGAATTGCAAGTCTAACACTGTCTGATTGAGGTATTTTTCTTTGTTATTACTCAACACATCGCCAGCCCCACCTAAAAGCTCGGATTGTTTTTCATGATCCTCTAACCAACGTCCCATTTCACTATTGGCTCGCCGATTGGATAAGACCCAAACGGAAGCACCACGTAAATTTGGCGATACGGAGGAATCGGCATGAATGGAAACCAAATAATTTGCTTTATTTTTGCGTGCAATTTCCGAGCGTTCTGGTACAGAAATATAGTAATCGCTGTTGCGTGTGAGTACGCCACGAAAATTCGGATCGGCGTCTAACAAGGCTTTTAATTCTCGAGCAATAGAAAGGGTAACATTTTTTTCATAAATTTTAAGATTACGCCCAATCGCCCCGGGATCTTTGCCACCATGTCCCGGGTCAATGGCAATAGTCCAAACGGGAGCTCGTTGTACCCTTGCTTTAGAGGAAGCATTATGGGTTATCGTTTGCTTATTTGAATTGGCATTGCTCACTTGTGGATTGGGTAAACTCACCACAATATTGTTACCTTTTACACTCAATGTTGCCTCTGTTTTACGATTTAAATCAATCACTAATCTGAGGGTATTAGGACGAGGCGGATTATTTAAACGAATTGCTTTCAACGAGCCATTATTGATGACATAGGGAAACAATTTATTGGGTGCTTGGCTATTAGGAAAATCAATCACTAAACGATAAGGATTGGTTAAATAAAAATAACGGTATTGGGTTTTACTGTTAAATTGAAACTGAATTTGGCTTTGCTTATTGGCATGATTAACCTGAATATTGGTTAATGTTCCTGCCATGGCATAAGGCACCAGTAACCAAACTGCTATAAAAAAGAACAAAAAAGTACAATATTTTTTTAACGCTAATTTGGGGAAATTCATGTTCAACATCATAAAATTACTAAAACAACATAACCAATTAAAATGATAAAATCTCATCGTTTGAATTTGCTTGCGTAGGCTCGTCTATTTACCTATTTTGCCCCTATTCAACTTATTCAAACCGTCCTTATTTTGCTTGATCTTCAACAAATTGGCAAATAATTTGCTCGCCAAGTAATGTATTTGCTTGTAAATAAATATGTCGCCCTTGTGGAGCAAAATCAATATTAATGGTCAAACTTTGCTCAGGCAAAAAGCCTTTACCTTTCTCAGCCCATTCCAACAAGCAAATACTTTGTGGGGAAAAATAATCACGAATCCCCATAAATTCCAATTCTTCAGGATCAGCAAGGCGATAAAGATCAAAATGATAAATCCTTTTCTCGCCAATAGCATATTCTTCCACCAAGGTATAAGTGGGGCTTTTCACATTGCCTTGATAACCTAAGGCTTGAATCATCGCTCGGCTTAAAGTGGTTTTGCCAGCACCAAGATCGCCATTGAGATGAAGAATGATACCATTTGGAGTAACAGGCATTTTAATGATCGCTTGGATCAACTTTTGTCCAAATTGTTGCATCGCCTGCTCATCAGCAAGATCACATTGATAATTGTTATATTTCATATATTGCTCGTGATATTGTCCTTTCATATTATAGTGGTTCCACTTTAAAATGATACAGCGTTGGTACACCTCGCCATACTACTTGTACTGTCTTCGGCGTACTGCCTTGTCTTATTTTAAATTGAAACCACTATAAAAAATAAACGAAAATTATACCGCACTTTTAGCCATAAAATGAATAAATAAAGCCTAATTTTACGATGATTAAGGAAATAATGGAGCGGGAAACGAGGCTCGAACTCGCGACCCCGACCTTGGCAAGGTCGTGCTCTACCAACTGAGCTATTCCCGCATAAAAGAGAAAAGATAAAATGGAGCGGGAAACGAGGCTCGAACTCGCGACCCCGACCTTGGCAAGGTCGTGCTCTACCAACTGAGCTATTCCCGCAAGCAATATCAAATTGCGCAGTGCATTATACAAAAAAAATGGCGTAAAGCAAGGGAACGTTAAAAAATTTTAACTAAAACAAACCAACATCACAAAAAACAACAATGAAATCGCCATTTCCCATAGCCCTACTTGTTTAACGCTTAATTTTATCTTAGGTAAATAAACCGCTCGGAATAATGCGGGCAGAAAAGTTATGGCAATGGCATATTGTTGAAATAATAAAAGCCCAAGCACACAAAGGCTATGAAATAAAATGGAAGCATAGCCATAATAAGGATTTTTACGTTCTCTGAGGACTGATTTGACATATAAAGTTGTACCAATAAAAAAGAGTGCAGGATAAAGGGCAATCAGCCAAATTTTAGGATCAAATTGTTGTCGTGGAAAATAATAAGCTGCCATACCCGCTAGGGCAAAGATGACAATGGCAGATAAATCATTAAGTAAGGCACGTTCGTTTTTTTGTTTGACATAATAAATATGTACCAAGCTAAAAGGGAGCATAGCGATTAAAAAATATAACACTTTCCAATTATAATAGAGGGCAGGTAAAGAAAAGAGCAAGCCACTGATCCCATAAATCAGTGTCCATTTACCATATAAAGCGAGTTGACGCCCTTTAAAAAGATTAAAGAAAGGGTAAGTCATCAAATACAAACAACACCAAGCCAGTAACAAGAAACATTGTTGCCAAATAAAAGGGCTATTGAGCATACCATATAAAAATGGCATTAATGCCATAACAATGGCACCATGCTGGTTAGAAATGAGTAATTTCATAGGCTTATCCATTTATAGTCGTTTCAATTTAAAATGAGACAAGGCGGTACGCCGAAGACAGTACAACATAGTATGGCGAGGCGTACCAACGCTGTATCATTTTAAAGTGGGACGTATACATTAGCACAAGAAAATCCCCCTTAAATATACGGGGGATTTTAAGTGCGGTCAATTTTTAATCTACTTTGACAATCCAACCCTCAGGGGCAGCAATATCGCCGAATTGAATGCCCACTAATTCGTCATAAAGGCGTTTTGTGATTTCGCCAACTTCTGTTTCAGAGTGGAAAACATGGAAATCATCGCCATATTGAATACCACCAATCGGAGTGATTACCGCTGCCGTACCACAAGCCCCAGCTTCTTTAAAACGTGCTAAATCATTAATATAAACATCGCCTTCTTCTACTTCCATACCTAAACGCTGTTGAGCGAGATAAAGCAGAGAATATTTGGTAATACTTGGTAAAATAGACGGCGATAATGGGGTAACAAATTTATTGTCTTTGGTAATCCCAAAGAAATTAGCTGAACCTACTTCCTCAATTTTGGTGTGTGTGGCGGGATCAAGATAAATACAATCGCCAAAATGACGTTTTTTCGCCTCTTTGCCGGGTAATAAACTTGCTGCATAATTCCCCCCTACTTTAGCTGCACCTGTGCCATGAGGGGCTGCACGATCATAATCAGAAACAATAAAGTTGGTGGGTTTCATTCCCCCTTTAAAATATGCACCCACAGGGCAACAGAATACGCAGAAAATATACTCAGGCGCAGGACCGACACCGATATTGTCGCCTACGCCAATCAATAATGGACGCAAATAAAGGGTTGCACCAGTGCCATAAGGGGCAAGCCATTGTTCATTGGCTTTAACCACTTGTTTACAAGCATCAACAAACATTTCTGTCGGCACTTCAGGCATTAATAAACGTTGACAGCTACGTTGCATACGTTCAGCATTTTGATCAGGACGGAATAAGTTAATGGAGCCGTCTTTACAACGATAGGCTTTTAATCCCTCAAAGCATTGCTGACCATAATGCAAGGCTGTCGCCCCCTCACTAAGATGAAGCACATTGTCTTGGCTTAGTTCGCCCTCTGACCATTTTCCCTCTTTCCAACGTGCAATATAGCGATAATCCGTTTTGATATAACTAAAACCGAGATTATTCCAGTCAAGATCTTTTGTCATTTTTTCCTTCCTTATATTGATAATTTTGCATAAATAAAAGCGTTTAACATAGACTTTGTCTAATTTACACCATTCTGCAAAGATTACAAATAAATATCAACGGAAAAAGTGCGGTGCGATTAGGATAATTTTGTTACGAATATTGATATTTTAACGATTATTCCGTCCTCTGTATTTCATTTTCTGTGAAATGCCGTTAGCAAGGTGGGACGCCTATAAAACAAAATAATTCAAAAAAACACCGCACTTTATTCTCTCAAAACAAGGGGAAAAAACGGATTTTATACTGTGAAAATAAATGGGGTATGCTAAAATCAGCCAAAAAAAACCGCTCATGTTACTGAGCGGCGAACAATGTTAAAAACCAAATCATAAGGTTTAATAATTAATACAGGAAGTTAAAAGTAATAAAATTACTTTTATTACGATGTTCAGCGAACTGAACATATGCAAACACAACATCATACTTAAATTTGAAACTCTTTAACCAGTAAGGAATAACATCTCATTAAGTATGCGAGCTATTCTATGTAGAATGTTGATAGGATACAACAGACTTTTTTTTATTTGATTGATAAAAAAAACTAATGCGAAAGCAAAATTTATCCGATTTTTGTTAAAATCGGATAAAAATAATTAGGGTATAATTTATGAGTAAACGATTGCCTCCCTTGAATTCACTGAAAGCCTTTGAATCGGCTGCAAGGCATTTAAGTTTTACGAAAGCCGCTCAAGAACTCTTTGTTACACAAGCAGCGGTAAGTCATCAAATTAAACTGTTAGAACAATTTTTAGGCATTGAGTTGTTTAAACGTAAAAATAGGGCATTAGAATTAACAGAATTAGGGCGACATTATTACACCGATATAAAACATATTTTGCGTAAGTTGGCAGAGGTAACTGATAAATTATTGAGCCAAAATGAGGCAAAACATTTAACCATTAGTGTGCCGCAAACCTTTGGGATTCATTGGCTTGTGCCGAGGTTAAGTGATTTTAATCAGCAATATCCTGAAATAGAAATTCGTTTGACAGGTGTGGATCAAGATGAAGGATTGTTGAGTAGAGATATTGATGTTGCGGTATATTATGGGCGAGGAAATTGGAATAATGTGCATATGGAGTGTTTAACGGGGGTAGAAGAAAATCGGTTGCAAATTTTGGCATCGCCGCAATTATTGGCTAAAAAACCGATTCATTGTGCTGAGGATTTAAAGCAACATACATTATTGCATATTCATACGCGTGATAATTGGCAGAATATGGCAACCGCATTGCATATTGAGGATATTAATATTCAGCATGGACCTGTGTTTAGCCATACTTTTATGGCACTTCAAGCGGCAATTCATGGGCAAGGAGTGGTGTTAGCCAATGAAATTTTGGCTAAACAGGAAATTGAACAAGGTAAATTGACCCTTGCTTTTGAAAGTGAAATTCGTGATCCTAAAGCATTTTATTTAGTTAATCATTTAAGTAATATGAATGATCCAAAAATTATTGCTTTTCGCCGTTGGATTACTCAAGCGATGCGAAATTAAAGAGATAGGGGGAAATAAATGGGTAATCGTTTTTTAGTTTTTGCCAGTATTAGTGGCTTTGTTGCGGTGGCATTGGGTGCATTGGTTGCTCATCGCCTTGAAACAACTTGGTCAGTAAACCAATTAATGTGGTTTGAAAAAGCTTGGCGTTATCAAGTGTTTCATACCTTGGCGTTGCTGGCTTTAGGCTTTTATTCTTCAGCCACACAATCCTTTGCTCCAGTTTGTCGTAAAAGAGCGGTCAATTTTATCGGTATTTTTTGGTGTTTGGGTATTATAGGATTTAGCGGTGGCTTATATGCAATGGCATTGGGGCAAGTTCACGAGCAATGGCATTCAATGGTTATGATTGTGCCAATAGGCGGTATTGCCTTTTTAATTGGCTGGGCGGTACTGATTTATGTTAGTATTCGCAACAGTTTATTAAAACAAAAATAATGGAATAAGCGTGAATAAATTAATGTTTTATTGCCGAGTGGGCTTTGAAAAGGAAGTAGCGGCAGAAGTGAGCGATAAAGCCAATGAATTAGGCGTGTTTGGTTTTGCTCGTGTGGAAGAAAACAGCGGTTATGTGCTGTATCAATGTTATCAAGCAGGAGAAGCGGATCGTTTAGCTCAACAATTATCTTTTCAGCGATTAATTTTTGCTCGCCAAATGCTGGTGGTGTCTGATTTATTGACCGATTTACCGCTCAAGGATCGGATTAGTCCTATTATTCAAACCTATCAACAAGTTGCCGATCAAGTTCCCTTATCACAATCTACGGAATTATGGGTAGAAACCGCAGATACCAATCAAGCAAAAGCCTTATTAACGTTTTGTAGCAAATTTACTGTGCCATTACGTCAAGCCTGTAAGCAACAAGGTTGGTTAATGGGTAAAAATGCTATGCGAGGTATTACTTTGCATATTTTTTTCCTACAAACCCATTGCTGTTATGTGGGGTATTCTTATAATCCTAATCATTCCCCTTATTTTATGGGGATTCCACGCTTAAAATTTCCAGCTCAAGCCCCAAGCCGTTCTACCTTAAAATTAGAAGAGGCGATTTTGAGCTTTATTCCTCGCCAACAAGAAAAACAGCGAATGAATGAAAATATGATCGGCGTTGATTTAGGAGCTTGCCCGGGCGGTTGGACATATCAGCTAGTAAAACGAGGGTTATTTGTTTATGCGGTGGATCACGGTAAAATGGCGAGCAGTTTGCACGACACAGGGCGAATTGAACATTGTCCAGAAGATGGCTTTAAATTTCAATTACCGAAACGGAAAAAAGCGGATTGGTTAGTGTGTGATATGGTAGAACAACCCAAGCGAATTGCACATTTAATTAGCAAATGGCTATTGAATGGTTGGTGTCGAGAAACCATTTTTAATTTAAAATTGCCTATGAAAAAACGTTATCAGGAAGTTCAACAATGTTTACAATTTATTGAGCAACAATTAGATAATCATCAGCTTGATTATGAAATTCAAGCCAAACAACTTTATCACGATCGTGAAGAAATTAGCGTACATATTAAATTAAATGAAGGAAGTAAAAAATGACATTAAAAATTGCCGTAGTTGGGGCAGGCGGACGTATGGGACGCCAATTAATTCAAGCAGTTCATCAAGCGGAAGGAGTGATGTTAGGGGCGGCATTTGAACGCCAAGGATCTTCGCTAATCGGGGCTGATGCAGGCGAATTAGCAGGAATCGGGCATTTAGGTATTCAAGTCGCAGATGATTTGTTACAGCAAGTAGATAAATTTGATGTATTAATTGATTTTACTCGCCCAGAAGGAACATTAGCTTATCTTGATTTTTGCCAAACTCACCAAAAAGCAATGGTTATTGGTACCACAGGTTTTGATGATATAGGCAAACAAGCCATTAAAGATGCCGCTAAAGCGATCCCTATTGTGTTTGCCTCTAATTACAGTGTTGGTGTCAATCTTGTTTTTAAATTATTAGAAAAAGCCGCCAAAGTAATGGGCGATTATTGTGATATTGAAATTATTGAAGCGCATCATCGCCATAAAGTTGATGCCCCTTCTGGAACGGCATTATCAATGGGAGAACATATAGCCAAAACGTTAGGGCGAGATTTAAAAACGGACGGCGTATTTGCACGAGAAGGCATTACTGGCGAGCGTAAGCAAAATGAAATCGGCTTTGCGACTATTCGGGCTGCTGATGTAGTAGGCGAGCATACAGTTTGGTTTGCAGATGACGGCGAGCGAGTTGAAATCAGCCACAAAGCCTCAAGCCGAATGACCTTTGCAAAAGGAGCAGTACGAGCCGCCAAATGGCTTGCTAACAAACAAGCAGGGTTATTTGATATGACTGATGTGTTGGATCTGGCGAATTTGTAATGCAGAATAATTAATGAAAACATTTCGCCAATTTTTGCAAGATATTAAAAAACTCACTGAAATAGATGAAATTGAAAATTGTTATATTCAGTATTTTAATGAGGGGCAACAACAACAGAATTATTCTTTATTAGAGGAACTAGTTAATTGGGTAACTGGTACTGAAAAACGTAATGAAGAATTCTCGGTCTATATAAAAATGCATAGCTTAAGTTGGCTGACTCATCAGCTCATTTTGCATCTGCAACAATGTGAAGAGCAGGAAAAAGATCGTATTTTTAACAATTTATTACATTGTTTATGGAAATATAAATGGTTTATTTATCAATTACCACAAGATGTTGATTTAACTAAACAGCAAATTGAAAATTATGCTACAGAAATGCAGCAGTTTTATAAGTTTGTTGATGTTAATCTTGCTGCGTTTTATAAAACTTTGATGCTGATGAAAATGAATATGGGTGATGTGGATGGTGCAAAGATGTATTTTACTTTGTGGCAACAAACTGCTACTCCAGATGATGTGTTAGCTGATTGTGAAGCTTGTGAGCAAGCTGAGATCGTTAATTATTTTAATTTTATTGGTGATGCTCAATCGGTACTCTCTTATGCAGAGCCGATTTTAACGGGAGAGATGAGTTGTGCAGAAGTCCCTCATATTATTTATTTTTCGGTTATCAATAGTTTAATTAAATTAGGACAATGGCAACAAGCTGAAGCATTATTATTGGTGGCAATAGAAGAAATTGTAGCAGAACCTGAGTTTATTTCCTTAATCAGTAAAATGATAGAGCTCTCTGTAAAATTAGGTTTAGATCAACAAGCTAAATCATTGGCGCAACAATATGAACAAGCAATTTTACAGCGTGGGCATAATGATCCGCTGATACAGTTGGAATATTTTATTGCTACTGCTAAATTTGATGAAGAAAAAGCACGAATAGCTCAACAATTAGCACGATTATTTGATGAGCGTAATCATAATAATTATTATTCACAATATTTGTTAAATATGATGTCTGAAATACGTCAACATTAATTTGGTATAATAAAAATACTCATCGACTTAGCTAGCAAGATGATAAATAAAAGCAGTGGTGTAATGGAAAAATAGTTGCTAATAATAATTTCCTCAAATTATTAGCAACTCTTTTTATTTAAAAAATCCTTTATGAACATAATCTTACGCTTTCTGCTTAATCCATTATGATTAATTAGTTTACGCTTAAGTTCACTAAATAAACCTTCTAACCGATTTGTTGTTTTTTCAATATTTAATTCCGAATATTTTTCAAAAGTAAATAAATACTTTTCATCATATTTAATACTCGCTAATGCCACTCTTAATCCTTTATGTTTATAAGGAAAATAACCTTTTTCATTGCATTTCTCTGATCGTTCATTCAAATAATCTTGATGTCTTAAATACCAATAATGCAAACGACGAAAAAATCATGTTTTTGGCTTTCTTTTAAGGTTTTCATAATAATTTTTAATTCCTTTCCAGCTTGAGATTGATGTTTTTTTCTTAATTTTCTCATCACCATTGCCATAAGATGAAAATGGCACATTTGAATAGGCGTATTAAATACCTCTTTTAATAACCCACGACGACCATTGCAGGTAATTAATTGAATAATATAGTCTTTTTCTCTTAACCGATTTAATGCTGTTTGATAATAAATCTCTTTTTCTGTTTTCACAATTTGATGATAAATCACTTTTCCTGTGAGGCTATTCATTAGCACTAATACACCAAAATTTCGCTTAAAGAAAGTGGTATCCATAATAATATTTAAATAAGTTGATGAGGGTAAATTTAAGGTATTTTTCGGGGCTTTATCAATATATCTTTGGATTGTTTTAACAGAACATTGATATTTAATGGCAAGCTCTTTATACGTTTGTTTTCCTTGAGAATAATAAAACCAAATTTCGGTGGGATTTAATTTGTTTTGAAAGGTAAAGGTTTTATTACAATGATTACATTTATAGCGTTGAATATGATTTTGAGTGCCATGTTTCTTAATATTCAGATTTAAGCAAAAAGGACAAGTTTTTTGTTCATTTTCAAAAAAGTAGGTTAAAGCCTTGTACTATAAGGCTTCAAGCTACTTTTTAGCAACTATTTTGTCCATTACACATCATTATCTTAATCAATGTATGATTAAAAATGCTTTTTTGTAGAATAATTCCAGTTAATGATTTCCTGAATAATGTTCGTTATTATGCGGTAATAACTGTTTTTTCTTAGTAACTTTCGCTAATTTAATCATATTATCACTCACTTCTAAAATGGTAATGACTAAATCATCAATTTCACAAACTGTACCCTCTAATGGGATTTCTTCTAAATGTTCAAGAATAAGACCATTAAAGGTTCTCGCTTCTTCGGTGGCTAAATTCCAATTAAATAATTTATTAATATCACGAATATTCGCAGAACCGTCAATTAATACCGAGCCATCAGATTGTGGAATAACCTCTTGTTCAATGGACGGGGTCGTTGAGGTGGTAAATTCGCCGACAATTTCCTCTAAAATATCTTCTAAGGTAACTAATCCTTTAATATCGCCGTATTCATCAACCACTAAACCGATACGTTCTTTATTATTGCGAAAATTAAGTAATTGTGCGGTTAAGCCTGTGCTTTCAGGGATAAAATAGACTTCATCGGCAGCACGAATAAGCATTTCTTTGGTAAATTCATTCTTATCGAACATTAAGCGATACGCTTCTCTTACTCTAAGCATACCGAGGATATTTTTATCTAGGCTTTCTTTATAAAGCACTACTCGGCTATGGGGGGCGTGATTTAATTGACGCATAATGGCTTTCCAGTCATCATCAATATTAATTGCGCCAATATCATTGCGTGGCACCATAATATCGTCCACAGTGGCTCGTTCCAGATCTAAGATAGAAAGTAGCATTTCTTGGTGTGATGAGGGGATAAATTTGCCTGATTCATTGACAATAGAACGCAGCTCTTCGGGGCTGAGAGAGTGAACTTTAACTTCGGATTTTAAGCCAGTGATTTTCATTAACCCATTGATAAAGAGGTTCATAAAAAACACGATAGGGGTGCAAAGTTTCATAAAGATCGCCAATAAATGACTGCTGGTAAAGGCAACCCGTTCAGGATAAATAGAGGCGACTGTTTTGGGGAAGATTTCAGAGAAAACTAACATAACAAAGGTAAGTATCCCTGTTGCAATGGCAACACCCATATCGCCATACATACGCATACCAATGATGGTGGCAAGTGCTGAGGCGAGAATATTGACAAGGTTGTTGCAGATTAAGACTAAACTTAATAATTTATCGGTATTTTTTAATAGTTGTTCGGCTTTTTTTGCCCCACGATGCCCTTTCTCTGCCATAAAACGCATACGATAGCGGTTAAGGGAAAGTAATGCGGTTTCTGAGCTTGAGAAATAAGCGGATAAAATTAATAAAATAATTAAAATAATAAATAATGTACTAAGGGATACAGTGTCCAAATTGAACTTCCTTTGGTTAATTAATCATAAAGTGCGGTGAAAAATAAATAAATTTTTTACCGCACTTACCTTGTTATGTTGTATTCACTTTTTGTTTGTTTGATTAAAGTGTCAACATTGCTCGGCTACCAAAATAGGCAACCGTTAATAATATCATACCTGAAATCGTATAAATAAGCACCCTCTTTCCTCGCCAATACAGGGTTTTATGCCCAATTAGCAAGATGCCAAAAATCAGCCAAGCAATAAAGGAAAAAATGGCTTTTTGGATATTTTTTTCGGCAAAGAAATCGGCGAGGTAAATGGCGCCTGAAATTAAGGTGAGGGTTAATAAAATTTCGCCACTAAGCATTAAGCGGAAAAAATGCCGTTCTACGGTCATTAATGGGGGGATAATGGGCGAAAATGCCATTTTATTGTGTTTGAGATTATAGTCTATCCAAGTAAGTTGTAAGGCATATAGCATTGCCATAAAGCAAACGGCATAAGCAAAGAGGGCAAAGCCAATATGAATAAGTAAGCCAAGGTTTTGGGAGAGATGTTGCACAATATGCCCAGGTAAAAAGGTGGCGACAATAATATTGATGATGGCAAAACAATAGACAATGGGCAGTAAAAACCAGAGGGTGTTTACATTAAATAACATGGCAAAGGTTGCTAATATTGCTACGATGACACTGACTAATGATCCTATTTCCATTAGGGTAAAATTTTGCCCTTCCGCTAAATTAATTAGCAGGTTGTTAAGGCTAATAAGATGAAAAATAATGGCAAAAAGTGCGGTCAGAAAAAACAATGTTTTATTGGGTTTGCTGGTATGTTCCCCTGCTTGTACTTTTAACAACATTGGTGTAATCAGCAATAAGCTAATGAGGTAAGCAAAAATTGATACGAAAGCAAGCAACATAGTTTTGATCCGATAATTTAGTCATAAGGGGTATTCTAACGATGAGCGATGAAAATCGCAAATAGAATGCGTAAAATTAGAGTTGTTAAATTTCCTATATTATGAAACAATCTGCACTAATTAAGTTTAGAAAATAATGAGTTAAGGTGAAGATAGTGATCGATTGCGATGGCTATCGTCCGAATGTAGGCATTGTGATTTGTAATCGCAAAGGGCAAGTGCTTTGGGCGAAGAGATACGGACAAAATTCTTGGCAATTTCCACAAGGTGGAATTCAGGATAATGAAACGCCTGAACAAGCGATGTATCGTGAGTTGTTTGAGGAAGTGGGGTTAAATCGTAAAGATGTGCGTATTCTCTATGTCTCTAAATATTGGTTACGTTACAAACTGCCTAAACGTTTATTACGCCACGATTCTAAACCGATGTGTATCGGTCAAAAACAGCGTTGGTTTTTATTACAGCTTGTGTCAGATGAACAAAATATTAATTTGAAAAGCAATAAATCCCCTGAGTTTGATGGTTGGCGTTGGGTCAGTTTTTGGTATCCTGTGCGTCAGGTTGTGGCGTTTAAACGTGATGTGTATCGTAAAGCCTTAAAAGAATTTGCGCAGGTATTAAATCATCTTCCCGCTCGTCAGCAAGATAATGCCTTAGAGCATAAAGGCAAAAAGCCCACTTCGGCTTACGCCAATAAACGTCATAAAAAATTTTATAGCAAATATCGGGGTTAATATGCTGACCTTTTTAGTGATTTGTCTTGGACTTGGGGCGATGGTGGGCTTTCTCGCAGGATTATTCGGTATCGGCGGTGGCTTAATTATTGTGCCTGTGTTGGTTTATTTGTTGCCACAAATGGGCGTGCCAGAGCCTTTATTAATGTCTACCGCCTTAGGCACGTCCTTTGGAACTATTGTGATTACAGGCTTTGCTTCCGCTCAACGTCATCATAAACATGGTAATATTGTGTGGTCAGCTGTAAGTATTTTAGCCCCTGTGATTATGCTATCCACCTTTATTACGGGGATTTTTATTGGTAAACTTCCCACCGATATTACAAGTAAAATATTCGCTTGTTTAGTGGTTTACCTTGCCATAAAAATGCTATTTTCCATTAAACCACAAGCCTTATCCAAGCCATTAACGCCACTATCAAGCGTGGTTGGTGGGGTATTGATCGGTATTGCCTCTAGTGCCGCAGGCATTGGTGGCGGTGGTTTTATTGTACCATTTTTGCACAATAGAGGCATTGATATGAAACAAGCCATTGGTTCTTCGGCGTTTTGTGGCATGTTATTAGGTATTGCAGGCACACTCAGTTTTATTGTGGGCGGTTGGCAAGCAGAAGGTATGCCAGCATATTCCCTTGGCTATGTCTATTTGCCAGCCATAGTAGGGATTACGCTAACGTCTTTTTTCACCTCAAAACTGGGGGCGACAGCGGTAACTAAACTTCCTGTTGCGACATTAAAACGGGGATTTGCCCTGTTATTAATTTGTATCGCCATTAATATGTTTATGAAATAACGTTGATTACAAGGAAATTTATGACAAGTCAATTTTTAACCTTTCCACAAATCGATCCTGTCATTTTTGCCATAGGGCCTATTGGCTTACGTTGGTATGGATTAATGTACTTACTTGGCTTTATTTTTGCTCGTTGGCTAGGGGTTCGCCGAGCGAAACAGCCTAATAGCGGTTGGACAGTAGAGCAAGTGGATAATCTATTATTTAGTGGTTTTCTTGGGCTTTTTCTTGGTGGCAGAATAGGTTATGTTCTGTTTTACCAATTTGAACTCTTTTTGCAAGATCCCCTCTATTTATTTCGTGTGTGGGAAGGGGGAATGTCATTTCATGGCGGTCTAATTGGCGTCATTGTGGCAATGTTTATCGTTTCTATGATGCAGCATCGCCATTTCTGGCAAACCGCAGACTTTATCGCACCTTTAATTCCCTTTGGATTAGGTATGGGGCGTATCGGTAATTTTATTAATGACGAATTATGGGGAAGAGTAACTGATGTACCTTGGGCGGTATTATTCCCTTCTGGCGGTTATTTACCTCGCCACCCCTCACAACTTTATGAGGCTTTCCTAGAAGGACTGGTACTCTTTATTATCCTCAATATTTTCATTAAAAAGCCACGTCCAATGGGAGCGGCTTCAGGCTTATTCCTACTAGGCTACGGCGTATTCCGTTTTATTGTAGAATTTTTCCGAGAGCCTGATGTACAACTGGGATTATACTTTGGACAACATATCTCTATGGGACAAATCCTCTCAACTCCAATGATTATTCTTGGAGCGATCATTATGTTATGGGCATATCGCCAACCACATAATAAGTGCGGTCAAAAATAGGAAAATTTTTATGCAACAATATCTAGATTTATGTAACAAGATTATCCAGCATGGCACTTGGATAGATAATCAACGCACAGGTAAACGTTGTTTAACCTTGATCAACGCCGATCTTAGCTATGATGTAGGCAATAATCAGTTTCCTTTAATTACCACCCGCAAAAGTTATTGGAAAGCCGCGATTGCCGAATTTCTCGGTTATTTGCGAGGTTATGATAACGCTGCGGATTTTCGCCAACTAGGGGCAAAAACTTGGGACGCCAACGCCAATGAAAATCAGGCTTGGCTCAATAACCCAAATCGCAAAGGCACTGATGATATGGGACGAGTGTATGGCGTACAAGGACGGCGTTGGCGTAAACCTAATGGCGAAACAGTGGATCAACTTCGTAAGGTTGTAGATAATTTGAGCAAAGGCATTGATGATCGTGGCGAAATTATTACTTTTTATAACCCTGGCGAATTTGACTTAGGTTGCCTACGCCCTTGTATGCACACTCATACTTTTTCATTATTGGGCGACACCCTCTATTTAACCAGCTACCAACGTTCTGCGGATATGCCCTTAGGATTTAATTTTAATCAAGTGCAGGTCTTTACTTTCCTTGCCCTTATGGCGCAAATCACAGGTAAAAAAGCAGGTATGGCTTACCATAAAGTCGTCAACGCCCATATTTACGAAGATCAACTGGCATTAATGCGTGATGTCCAATTAACACGCCAGCCTTATCCTTTGCCTAAATTAATCATCAACCCAGAAATCAAAACCCTAGAAGATCTTGAAACTTGGGTAACCCTTGATGATTTCAAGGTAGAAGGCTACCAATATCACCCACCAATTAAATATCCGTTTTCGGTGTAAAGTATAAAAAGTGCGGTCAGTTTTAAAAAAATTTCTGCAAAACTGACCGCACTTGTTTTATAGCCGTTTGATTTAAAATAAGACAAAGCGTGCCAACACCGTATTATTTTAAAGTGAGATAACTTTAATCCTCAATAACAGGATAAAATACCTCCCCCCATTGTTGTGTAGGATTATCTAACATAATATCAATAATAATTGGTACTAGATTCATCATAATACCGCACGCATCACGAATTTGAGAGCGATTAACTGCACTATTCCAAGTTGCCCCACCATGGACTAATTGATTACGCAAAGTATATAAACGAGAAAAAATAATATGTAATATTTCGATTGTATTTTGCTGAGCTAAGGCTTGATAAGCTTGTTGTTTTTCTCGTTCAAAGCTCACTCGCCAATCGTTTAATTGATATTGATTATAATAATTCCAGAATGGTTGATAAACAAATTGGTTTTCTAACAATGTACGAATAGCTTTAGGGAATTGTTGCCAAATCAAACGATAAAGATGTTTTTGCTGATCTAATTGACAAATTAATTGTAAAAAGTCTTTTAGTTGATCTCTTTCTGATTGACAATTAAATAAATCTTTCGCATAAGCTGCATTAAAGGCTATCCAACTAAAAATAAATTGACTATCCATATCATTACTTTGTTCTGCTTTATTTAACCAACTTAAAGAACGATGAATACGTAATGATAATTGAGCGGATAGTTGTTCTCGTAATTCACGATGTTTTTGTTTAAGAGATTGATAGTTGTACATAAGATCAATTATTGTAGTTAATATTATAGAATAATAAGTAAAGCAACTTAATTATAAAAAATCAAGTTGCCTTTGTATTGGTTAAAATGTTAAATCTATTATAAGAAAATATCTTGAATACCGATACTTTGTTGTGGGCTAAGAATAATAGCTATACCATTTTCAATATCCCAAGAACAGTCAGCCAAAATAGCAAAACTTCCATCACGTTTAAACAGTAATGTTTTAGGTTTAATCTTCTCATCATTACTTATGTTTTCGGCTGTAATATAGCCATTTAATAAAGCATTAGCCTTTTTCTCATATTCAGATTGTTTATTTAAAAATGAAGCCAGAGATTGTTTTTGCTCTTCTGAAATAGATTGTGATTTTTGTGATTGGAAAACACAACTTACTTCATACTCTTTGTTATTTAATGAAAGTTTAAGTTTAGTATTACTTACCCAGCCATAATTAAAAGTAACTTCATCTAATAAATTATTTAGTTGTGTCATTATGCTTGTCCTCCATTAGAAACTTCTTGTTTTTTAACTGAAATACCGCCATTATGTGGAATATTATTATGTACTTCACTTGGTACTAACTGCATAGTTTTACAATCTTGATGTTCATGCCAAGTATGATTATTTTCTTTACGCCATTGAGCAACATCATCAGCCGTCCAATCAGCTTTACCATCTTTACTGGATTTAGACCACTCTTCCGCCATTTTATCATCGGCTTGAGCAAAGTTTTTCCAGCGTTCTGTAGTAAAATCATCAATTTTTACTTCGCCACTAGATACTTCTGAAAAATCAGGATAACCATCTTCAAAAGGTATACCATCTATATCATATTTATCAAGAATTTCCTTCCAAGTTTTAAAATCAGGATTACCATTTTTTTTATTCTCAGGATCTGGAATAACATCTGGGTTAGGTTTCCATACAGAATCGCCTTCTTTATCCACCCATTCGCCCCCTATCCTTGGAATACCAAATAGTCTTGAGTTTTCTCTTTCTTTAAACAAGAGATAAGTTTTTAAGTCCATGTTATCTAATACATCATTATCAACTTTTTGATCTAAATAATATTCTAAATTATTAAAAACTTCTTTAAGTTCGTTCATTATATTTCTCCTATGCTTATGAAGTGAATTGTTTATATTGTTCTCGACAAATATGATAAAATTTCTGACCATAAATGTCTTTTTTTCGATACATTTCTAAACAACTATCTGTTGCAAATAACAATAGCTCTTCTGAGGTATTATCTCCAATTTGTTCCACAACAAATCTTTTCAATTTTATTAAAAATGCTTCTAGGTCTATATCCTTATTCATATTTCTAATTAATTGCATTGTCTGATTACCTAGCCCTGTTACTTCAAGGAAAATACCTTGTAATAAGGATTTATCCTGCGGAGCTTTACCTCTATGTTTATGAATATGATGAATAGCATAAATAATTTCTTTTTTATTTTTTATGCTAATATCAAAATAATCGATATTTTTTTCTAATATACTTAAATCGATTTTTTCCATATTTATCATGGATTTGCTTAATAATAAACGGGCAAGATGAAGATTAAATGTTGTTCTATCAACAATATTATTATTTGAGGTTGGTGGCTGATAATTAAATAACGCATTATCAACTTTAAAGTGATTGACTTGGCATAATACGGCCTCCAACCAATTATTTTGGTAAACAACAGCATTGCCTTTAGGAAGTTTCGCCAATTCTGCAATTTGCTCATCATTTAAAGCTGCAGCTTTACCAGCTAATCTTCTATCAGTATCATCAGGCAATCGCATAATAATTTTGGTATTAGTATTACGAATTGCTGAAATATCTACTGCATTGGGCGATTGATCTGCAATAATAAAGCCTTCTCCATAAGTTCGCATTTCAGCAATGGCATTAGACAGCATTTCAACCGCTTTTCCGGCTACATTTGCCCCTTCACTGTTTTGCTCAGTAGAGGTTCTTTTTAAAATATTATGTGCTTCTTCTAATATTGTAATATGTCGAAGTTCAGAGTTAATACGTTTACTGGTCATACGGTATTCGGTTAAACGTAAAATTAATATCCCCATAATTAAGGATTTTGTTTCTTGAGATCCTACTCGGCTTAAGTCAATAATTACATTCTCATCAAATAAAACTTCATTACCAATTTCATTACTAGAAAATATTTGGCTATTTAATCCATTGGTTAAGGAACGGATACGAGTTATTAATGAGCCTGAATAATTACTTTTTACCTCTTGAGAATAACTAGATTCCTCAATAACAAGTTCTAATGCTTCCAATAAATCACAGAAATTAGGGAATAAATTTTCACTAGTTCTATTATTGGAAGTTGTTAAATCCCAACCAGCATTTTCATAGGCAAGCAAAATGGCTTCTTTTAAAATCGCTGGCATAGCGGCATACATTGGCCAGCAAACATTAAAAATTTCCACTAAACGATCGATATGTTCAAAAACATGAATACCTTTAGGAAATTTAAATGGATTAATTTTTAATACTTCCGCCTCTGTAATATTGGTAGAAAATACTCTTACATTATCTTTATTACCAAAAATATGTTTATATTCACCTTTCGCAGGTTCAATTGCTAAGAAAGGAATATCTTTCTGCATCAATTCATCAATAATTTGATAGACAGTATTGCTTTTTCCTGATCCAGTTGAGCCAGTAACAAATACATGGCTGGTTAAATCATTAAGATTTAACGAAACTCTTTGTTGGGTATCCGCCCATAAATGGCGTATTTTACCTAATTCAATACTTTTATTTTCATTATAGTGAATATTTTGATCGAGATTTTGAATACTACGCCCAAAGGATTGTGTTTCTATCACAGGGGTGGCTGTAGTAGAGCGTCTTGGTAAACTCAACTGTATTGCTACTTCTTTACTTGAAAGCAATGTAGCTGGGGTTAAATAATTTAACTCAATAGCTTGAAATATATTAGGTTTCAAACGTGGGTGAGATAAATTCTTTAGCCAGTTTAATATATTGTTAAGTTGTTTTTTTTCTTTATTGCTCCATGTTGTTAAAGCAAAATTTTCGCCATTAGAATCTTTTCCTCTCATCAAGCCTAAAAAGATACTGGCTAATGCTTCTGTTGAAGCTGTATTTTTACTCATAAAGTAGGCGGCACTTTGCCAACCACCATAACGTTGTGCATCATCTAAGCGTTGTAAATGTTGATCAATACGTTTTAACCATTGTTCAATATGCTTATTAGTTGTTTCTAAATTAATTTGATAAGAATTACCAAGCGTTTGTGTATCACTCACGGTTTTTCCATAGCTTTGAGTTTCAGTAGCCGTTTGCCCTTGAGCATAAGAACTTGCATTGCTTATAGAATGAGAAGTACCGTATGATGTGGAATCACTAGAGCCTTTAGTATAGGTATCGGATAGCGTGTTAACTGCCGACATTACTGCTCCTCCAGCTATCATACCGATAGGTCCAAATGCAATTGTTGCACCTGCTGCCGCTACTCCAGCAATTGTCCCCATTATTTTGTCTTCTGTACTTTTGCCGGATACAGATTGATTTGTAGTATAGGTTTTATTTTTTGTTTTGGTATCAGTGTAAGTGCTTGTTTCAGTCGAAGTTAAACTTTGTCCTAAAGCTGTACTAATGGTTTCATTTAACGATAAACTTACAGCTTGACTTTGATTTTCACCAAATGAGACTTGTTGTTTTAATAAAGGTGAAATATGCGTTGCGATTTGTTCATAAGAAGTTCGAATATTAGATAATTGATGTGTCGTAAGAGGCTCCGCCAAAATTAGTGCTTGATAAGTACGCCCTTCCGCTGCATCAATAAAACGTTCTAAGCCTTGGGAAAAATGCTCTCGTTCTTCAGTTGATAAAGAGGGTATACTGGAAACAGCAGTAACAGATTGAATCTCATTATTATCTGCCTCCTGTTTTGTTATTTTATTAAGTAAATCTTGGCTTTGTGTACCATCTAATTGATGAAGTAAACTGCCTGAAAAATGTCCTTTAAAAGATTCTTGTAATAATTTGCCAGCAGTTCCTCCTTGTAACCTATTTTTTTCTCCTCGTACCCCTAAGTAGAGATCCGTTTTATTACCATCACTATCTAACCAAATAAATACTGAAAATCCCGCTGTACCCAAAGCAACATAAGTTGCAGTTAAGCTTTCTAAGACGGCTTGTTTATTTTCTAAAACAATACGTTCTACTTTAAAAATACGTACATCACCATTAATATTGATATTATTAGAGAATAAAGGATGCACTTGGTAATTTGACATCTCTATTAAATAATCTTTATTAATAAGTTTAGTGCCATCCAATAATACATCCATAGCTTTTTGTTGTATATTATTAGCTGTATTTTTTGTCATAACTTGTTGGTTCATAAAACTTACTCCTACCGAAATGCAGATAATAATAACAATAAACCTGCTAGTACAGCTCCACCAATAATAGCAATTGTTTTAATAAATTGATTTTGTCTATCCTGAGGAGTAGATTGATTATGATTATTGTCATATTGATTAGATCGTTGTTTTTGCTCTTTTTGGTTGTTATATTGATAAGTTTGCTGTGTCGATTTAATATTTTCTTTATTAAAGCCAGATAGACCATTTTCAATCATAAAATCACGAACATTTACTAAATGTAAAAGACGTTCTAAGGAAAAATTATGGTTTAAATAGCTTTGCTGATAAGAAAAATATTCATCATCCCAAGATTTTTCATTTTCATCATAGGCAGGATGAAATTTTTTAACTGAATAAGCTTCAAAAAATGTTGGGATATTTTGCCGAATATATGATATGACAAGTAAAATATCTTTTGTAGCTAGCCGTTGATTTGATAGCATAAACAACAGTTTGTTTTTAATAGCATCAATATCGCCTTGAGCAACAATGTTTTTTAGCTCTATATCTGGTACATAATTTTTTAATAAATCAATATGCTTATCTAATTGTTTAAAAGAGATGTGCGAATTAGTGTAGGTATCGTTTTGATTGTTATCAGATGATAAATCCTCTTGTACTTTGGTTAGCTCGAAACCTTTTTCTCCCCTTTTTTGTAAAACACGTTTCACTTCGATTAAATGTTCACAAATTTCCTTGGAAAAATTTCTTTTGGCTATGGCAAATAGTTTATAAAAATAATCACTATTCCAATAGGCTTGTTCTTGAATATATTGATTTTCTTCAGGTGTGATTGCAATAAATTCATTTTCATCTAACTTATTCAATAAAACTTTTGATTCAGTAGCAGGGATTGTTTTATTGCCTAAATTATTCAGAAATTTGTCTTTTGTTTCTTTCATTGTAATTAATCCTTTTTAGATGATTATTGCTACATCAAATATGATGTAGCAATATAGAATGATTATAACTCTATGATTTTATTTAACTCTATGGTTTTATCTAACTCTTGTTCAAAGTTTTGAATTACCATTAATTTATTTTTAGCTTCGGCTATAGCTTGTTTAAGGTTTGCACTATTTTTAATCGTTTCTTTATAATCCTCTAATAATTGATTAAAGCGTTGGTCAAATTGAGCATTAAAGAATAGAATAAATTGTTCTACTAACTGTTCGCCATTTTCCAACACTTTTGCTTTTGCACTACGCATTAAACTATTAAAGGCATTAATTACCTCGCTAGAACGATTATCCCAAACCTGTTCTAAATCAATATATTCTTTCTCAATCTCCTTATAATAGCCATCACCCCATGAGAATATGTTCCACCATGTACTTGTACTAACCCATTCATCAGTTTTTTCCATTTCAATATTTATTTCATCTTTTTGGATTTTAGATATAGTATTAAAATTGAATGCATTAACTTGATGCTTAATACCTGTTAATACAGATAGATTTAAACTTTCAACTTCACTAAAGAGTCTTTCCACAAAACGATGATAATCCTTGGCTAGCTCTTGTTTTACAGTATCTTGATCCATTTCAATTAATTCTTCTAAATCAAGAATAGTGCGGTTATATTCATGTTTAATGTCTTTAGTAAAGCTATCAAGTAATTTCTCAGCCTCATTTGGTTTTACTTTGCCTTTGAACTTATCTTGCCATTGATTAATTAATTGGCGAGTTTTACTTTCTTGAGTTAACAGACTTTTAGCTACAGTATTGGAAATACCTCGTTCTTGTTGTTTTAATTGCTCAATATAGCCCTCGCTAGTAAACCCTTCTTTACGTTTTTGTTCAAGTACTCCAATGCTTTGAGCTAATTTTTCTAATTCTCCTTGATTTTGATTTAGACTCGCTTTAATTTTCTCTTTATTTGAACTGTCTTCAATAATACGTTTTAATGCCTCATAAGCGCGGTTTACCCTATGTGGTAAATTATATTTATTAATATAGTCATCAATCATGGCTTCTACTGCAGGTAGGCCACTGCGATATAGGGCTATGGGGTAATTTTTTTTGTCTAAATCCATTTTGACTTGTGGGCTAAGTGGCATATATTGCACTAAATCCATTGTGGCTTCTTCTTTAAATAGATCAATTTTGCCATTCATATCAGCACGTTCGAGACGTGTTAATAAGTCTTCATTTAGTGCATGTTTCCTTAGTAAGCCTGTTAAATAAGCCGATACAGGATATACCATAGGATTCTGAATACCATTTTTTTCCAAATAAGTTTTTGCTCTTTCTACTACGCCTTCAATGTTTTCCCCTTTTTCTGGATCAAACACATCCGCTTTATTGACAACAAAAATAAAGCGATCACGGTTTTGTTTACCCTCTTTATGCATTATTTCAGCAATATCTTGTAAAAGAGAACGATCATCGTTAATCCCTAACTGTGTACCATTTAATACATATAAAATAAGTGGATTCCGTTTAGAATCACGAATATGTCTCATTGTGGCTAAATTATGTGTTTGATCTTGACTATTATTTGGTCCCGGGGTATCCGTTAAAACTAAACGAACATTGTCTCGCTCAGTAATACCAACAATATTTCCCTCAATATTGATTTGATGGGTTTCCTTATCTTTATTCCAGTTACTTAATATTTCAAGTGATTCATCAGCTTCAGTTTTGGTAGTAAAACAAAGATTAGTATTTTTACTAAGATATTTCCCATTTTTATCAATACGGTTGGCAATAAAATATCCTCTTTCCATGCTGTCATTATCTTTAATAGAGGCAATAGTAGCTGTCGTGGCTTCATTAAGGGCTGGTAAAACGCCACAGCCAAGCATGGCATTAATTAAAGTGGATTTTCCTGAAGACATGGTTGCCACAACATACACATCAAAATCACGATTAATTGCTTCTTCAAAATCCTCTTTTACCTGAGGATTATCGGCAATATAGCTACTAAATATCGGATCATTTTTAGCTTGTTCCATTAATTCTTGAATTTTGTTTAAGCGTTGTTCACCACCATCCACTTCTGTACATTGCAGTTCAATATCCATACCTTGTTCTTTGGCATTTTCTACCGCTAGTTGCATATCTGCACAATCTGTTGTTGTGCCTTTAAAATGAATATTAAACGAAGTCTGATTATTAAGTTCCCTATATAAAGCTTCAAATAAATGATCAATCCAATGCTGTAAACGTTGATTTTTGTATTGATCTAATTCAGAATTTTCAGCAATATCATACCCATCAACTTTGAAAGTTGTTTGAATAGTAAATGGGTTATGTTCAATGAATATTTTGTGCGGATTCATAAGGTTTTCTCCTATATTTGTTGGTTTGATAATGTTTTTTTCTAAGTTGATATAATAAGAAATTAAATGTTCTAATAAAGGAATACCGCTATTAACTAATGCTTTAGCTAACTCTTTAGAGGAAATATTTCGTTTTGTGCCAACAGAAAAGCTTTTTGTTTGATCAGTAGTGATTTCCAATTTAGAATCAAAAGTTTCTAATAATCCTACAGGTAAGTTAAGATAGTATTTAAAAACACTTTTTGTGGGTTCTGCTAAATGGGATAATAATGAAACCTTATCATAATAAGTTATTTTATCACCATTTATTATTTTTCTTAAATTTAAGGCATTTACCGCTGATGTTGATATAATAATTGGTTTTGTAAAACCTAATTTTTTTAGATAAAGATTAGCATTGTTTAGCATATCTAGTAAACTTTCTTTCTCTTCATCTATAACATCAATTTTATTTAAAACAAAGACAATATTCTTATCGCAACGTTTGCTTAAAATATTTTTTATGTTCTTTAATAAAAGATAATCATCGTTGATACCTAATTGTGTGGCATTCAGAATATAAATTAATAAGTTATAATCGCCATTATCTAAATAATCTTGGGTTATTTTTTGATGTCGGTAGTCTTGACTATTATTTACACCCGGCGTATCTATAATAGACCAATGATGTTCTTGATGAGAAAAATTAGCTAAACACCCTTTTACCTTAATATGATTAATTGCTGGATTTTTATTCCATTGCTTTAATAAATCACGATTAACATTATCAATATAGTATTCTCTTGTGTTGATTTCTGCATTTTCACTTTGTTCATTAAAACTTATATAAGCATAGAAATTTTTTTGGCTGCAATGTTGTATCTCCGTTATAAGTGATGTTGTAGCTTCATTTGCAGAATGTAATAGATTTTGGCCTATTAAAGCATTAATCAGAGTAGATTTACCTGAACTCATTGTAGAAACAATTAATACTTTAAAGTTGTTTTCTTTATCAAGAGTAATTTTATTCATAGATTGTTCCTGTATAATTTCTGCATTTTAGTATTTGTCAAAATACAGCCTTTCTTATATCATTACTTTTACAATTAGGACAAATAACTTGATTATTTTTAAATAAGTTACTTATTCTATTAAGAATATTATTATGATCTATATAAAAATGATGATCGCATTGATAACAACGATAATATTGTCTCCCCTTTATTCTTTGTAAAGGGGATTGATAAAATTGATTAGTCATATTGTTTTATCCTGAATATTACAAATTATTTTATATAAATAGGGTAAAATATATTTTTCTCTTTTATCAATAAGTGATTAAAAATAAAGAACTGTTAATCTAATTTTTAGGTTTAGTTAATTTTATTTTTAACGTAAATTTAATTAAGTCGTATTCGTATTCAAGATCATATTCTTTATGTAAGTTTATTAACAATGTTAATCCTAAACAAATAATAGCCGTAAGTGCTGCAATACTTAATCCTGTTGTAGCACTAAGCGTTGCAACTCCTACAGCTGCAGAGCTACCGCCTGTAAAAGGTATTGCTGCTATTGATGCACTTAAAGCTAATAAAGAAAATTTTCCTAAATTTTTAACTTTTTTGCTTTTCTTTATTTGTTCAGCTAATTCTCCTTTTACGATAAATTCAGGTTCTTTATTTTTTACAGCTTTCTCTAATTCTTCTTTAGTCGTGATAACTAACATAACAACTCCTTATTTAATATAAATTTACTGTTTCTTTATTTCCCCAAATACTCCCTCAATCCCATCTCTAACTCCTGTTGCCAATCTTCTGGGCTAATAATGGTTAAATTTGGGATCCAATAGCGAATAATTGGGAAAAGTTCTAGTTTATGAGAAATCATTGTCGAGATAATTAATTCGCCATTATCTAATTGCTTTACTGTTTTTTGTTCAGGCAATAATGAACGGCGAGTAAAATATTGGCTAACTTCTGCTTTTATTTTAATGATAATTTCTACTTTATGTTCTTTGTGCCAAACGCTTTCTTCTTGTTCAATTCTCTTTAATAAGTTTTGATCTACTTCAAATTGAATAAAGGTTTTTTGAATTTTATCTATTTTGCTAAGTAAAAAATTCTTAATTTTATTTTCGTGTTTAGCGGCGAGATACCAAATATCATTATGATTGACTAGTTTATAAGGTTCAACTTGATAGGTTTTCTTTTTATGAATGTAATAAAAAATAACTTGTGTTTTATCATTAATACAATCTTGTAATTTATTAAATTGTTCTTTAATGTCTTTTAAATCTTGGTAGCGATGCTTCACTGTAAAGCCAAGATTTTCATTTCTCATTTGTTTGTCGAGGTAATTCTTTTTGATATTTGGTAATAATTTATCGGTACTAATAGCTTGAGAAAAATGTTGAAAACTTTCTTCATCAAATTTACCTAGCTGTTCTTTTTCTAAAGAATATTTTCTTGGACGACCCGTATATTGAATATTTAATGAAGATAAGCGAGCAATATCTCGTTGGATAGTTTTCTCACTCACTTTATATTGTTGTGCTAATTCTTGACGTGTAAAAGATTCACCAAGATTAAGGCGACGAATAATGTCGACTAATCGATCAGCGAGTTTTTCACTGTAATCATTTACTTTTGGCATAGTGCTTTTCTCAGAAAAATAATTTTTAGTATGATTTCTAGTAATTTAAATAATTCTATTTTCTCCTCTCTATTTTGTTGATATTCATTATGGTTAAAGTCACCAATAGTTTTATCCATATTCATAATTATCTCATTTAAAAAAGAGTTAATATGGTTACAACTATAGTTTTCATAATTTAAAATTTCATCATTTATTTTATTTTTATATTCAATATTTTGTAATGATTTATTATTACCCATTTTTATAATAGAATGTAATAAATCTGCCTCAATAATCTCTATTGCATCTTCTTTTGAGTTTGTAAATATATTAAACAACAAATGAATTCTTTGGTGTACAAACATTAAAAGTGTTTTATAATTATTTTCTTTATCTTTTTTAAACTCGTTTTTATATATATATGAAAAACTCCTAATTGATCTAATAATATGACTTATATAATAATGTTTAATAGTATCATCATCTGGTTTCTTTATACAATTAAAAACTGTCTCACCTTTTTTATTCATTAATGTTATTTCTGCTTGTATCGGTTTGCTTCCACCTTTAATTTTAACAATAGAAGATTGATATAATGAATCAAATAAATCTTCTAATGAATTTTTATCTAGGTTATATAAAAAAACTAGTCCAGGTTCTAATTTACTTAATTTTCTTTGTAACTGTTTTATTTCTGCATCACAGATATATTCATTGAGAAGAATCCCCCATCCGTTATATTCCCTTTCAATGAAATCTTCAATATATCTATCTATATTTTCATTATTTAAGAATTCTTCTCTACTGACCAATTCAAACTTATTGCTCATAATAATCTCCTTTTTTGACAATCACAGATGTAGAATATTGCTTTTGATTAATATACTAACAACCAAATTAGACAGCTTATGTCCTCTTTTAAAGAATTATTTTGTCTTTTTTTGCAAGCCTTGACCTTTTTTACAGAATTTTATGTCGATTATAAGATCAAAATGCCGTTTACATCAATAGGCAAAAGCCTACTATTTTCTGTTAAATGCAGGAGGGTATATCGTTGCAAAAAACAGAAAAAAACTTGGGCAAAAATGTTGGTAGGGCGATTGCTAAATATCGCCAATCGGCAAAGCTGACGCAAGCCGAAGTTGCTGAGATTTTAAACATTAGTATTGATGCGGTTTCACGTATGGAACGGGGGATTATTATGCCCTCAGTGGCACGTTTAATTGAGTTAGCGGAAATTTTTGATTGTGAGGCGGCAGATTTGTTAACAGCGAGTAGCCCAAGATTACAAGATCAATCACAATATTTATTTCAGTTATTAAATCAATTAGATGAACAGGAACGTTGTCAATTAATCCATATTATTGAGTCAATGATTAATTGGCATAAAAAGGAATAAAATAATTTTATAGTCGTCTCATTTTAAATTGAAACATCTATATTTCTCTTTTCTATAAAAGTGCGGTCAGTTTTGCAGAAATTTTGGCAAAACTGACCGCACTTGTCATATTAAAAAGATTATATTCTGGCTTTTTCGCCACCAAATTCATCAAGTAAATGTTGGGTTAGATTGGCGAGTTCGCTGGTCATTAACAGAAAATCGGCATCAAAACGTTGAGCATAATCTTCTTTTAAAATATCGTCGTTTTTACTACGAATATCATCGGCAAATTTTAAGCGTTTTAAACTGCCATCTTCGTTAAAGAGAAAACTTAGATGATTTTCCCAATCTAAGGCTAATTTGGTAATGCGTTTGTTGGCACTTAATGCGGTAAGGATTTCTTGGCTATCCAAGGGTTGATTTTTACAGCGAATAACCGCTTGTTCATCATCGCCTTTTAATTCCGCTTCATCTAAACTAAGCAACCATTGTGGCAAATGCTGTTGCTTAATCCAATCGGTCATTACTAAGCTAGGTTCATTAGCAAAGGCGAGGGGGACAACAGGCAATGAGCCTAAGGATTTACGCAATAAGGCTAACATATCTTCCGCGCGTTTACTTGAGGCGGCGTCCACATAAATCAGTTGATTTGCACTATCAATCCATAGGGCGGTTTGTTGGTGTTTGCTAAAGGCTCGTGGTAATAAGGTGGCAATCACATCATCTTTTAGGCTTTGTTTCTCGGTTTTGTTTAATTTACGTTGTTGTTTTTGTTCAAGTTCATCAATGCGTTCATCAAGGGCTTTTTTGATAACTTGAGCAGGTAAGATTTTTTCTTCTTTATGGGCAACCAGTAAAATTTGTTGATTAGCGGAGAAATGCAGCATTTCGCTACCTTTGAGTGGGCTTATCCAACCAAATTTGCTCATATCCTGTTGTTGGCAAGCAAAATACTGCTGTTGTTGTAATTGAGCCTGTAAGGCATTGTCTGACCAATCTAAAGGCTTGGTTAAACGGTATATCATGACATTTTTAAACCAGAACATAGTCAATCCTTTTATTATTTTGTTAGAATAGTCGCCCAATTTGCTTGCTTTATGGCAAGGCAGATAAAGATGATTGAGCTAAATGGGATATTGTACCCTAAAATAGGAAAAGAATATGCAACAAAAATCCATAGTATTTATTGGTGGCGGTAATATGGCACAAGCCATTATTTTTGGTTTATTGAGTAAAGGCTATCCTGCTCAGTTGATCAATGTGTGTGATCGCAATCCAAGCAAATTAGCCTTGTTTGCACACAAAGAGGTTGCCATTGAACAAGATAAAGAGAAAGCCTTGCAACAGGCAGAGGTTGTGGTATTAGCAGTTAAGCCACAAGCTATGGCGGAAACTTGTGCGGAATTTGCAAGTGCGGTGGATTTTAGCGATAAATTAGTGATTTCCATTGCCGCTGGGATCAGTTGTGCCAGATTAGCCCAATTATTGCCGTCCGCACAAGCCATTATTCGGGTTATGCCGAACACGCCAGCTTTGGTATCAGAGGGAATGACAGGCTTATTTGCCACTGAACAGGTTAATTTGCCATTGAAACAATTTGCACAACAACTTTTTTCAGCGGTGGGGCAAATTTGTTGGGTGGACGATGAACAACAAATGCACCATATTACCGCAGCAGCAGGCAGTAGTCCCGCTTATTTTTTCCTGTTTATGGAGGCAATGGCACAAGCCTTGGCAGACAGTGGCTTAGAACCTGAGCAAATTCGCTTGTTAATTCAGCAGTCAGCATTGGGGGCAGCCAAAATGGTGGTAGATAATCCTCAGTTATCCTTAAGTCAACTGCGTGAAAATGTAACTTCAAAGGGTGGTACAACCGCCGCAGCGTTGCAGGTTTTCCAACAACATCAATTTACTCAGCAAGTACAACAAGCGATGCAGGCTTGTATTGCACGTTCACAACAAATGGAAAAACAATTCTAATGATAGTTCGTCCTTTTACTTGGCTAGCCTTGAGTTTTTTTGGCTATTTTATTGCTTATGGCGTAGCCGTACCTTTTTTACCTGTTTGGTTAAAACATCAATCCTATGGGGCTGAATTAATTGGCTTAGTGTTAGCTTGTTCCTATTTCTTTCGCTTTTTAGGCGGCATACTTATCGCCAATCAGATCAAGTCGCCACAACAATTAATTCCTATGCTGAGAACCCTTGCTTGGTTAAGTATTGGATTAAGCCTATTAATGATTTTTACTGCCAATTATTTTTGGTTATTATTTATCGTTATTGCCCTATACAGTATGGTTAATTCCGCAGGTATTCCTTTAACCGATACCCTTGCCAATACTTGGCAAAAACAAATTTCCCTTGATTATGGCAAAGCTCGCTTAATTGGCTCAGTGGCATTTACCCTCGGCGTAGTGATCTTTGGCAATCTTATTGGTTGGTTAGGCGATCAATATATTGTCTGGATTTTGACCGCACTTTTTTTGTTGTATAGCCTGTTACAAATGGCAACACCAAGTCTTGCCCCAGCAAATCAGCAAGGCACACAACAAGGTTCATCAAGCAGTTATTTGCAATTATTGCGTGAGCCTACGACCTTAAGATTATTAATTGCCGCTTGTTTAATTCAAGGCTCACACGCAGGTTATTATGCTTATAGTGTGCTTTATTGGACAAGTCAGGGGATTTCGGTGGGTTATACTAGTTTATTATGGGGCTTGGCGGTTACTGCTGAAATTTTAATCTTTTTCTTTTCACGGCGCTTATTCAAAAATTGGAATATTGCCCATTTATTTTATCTTTCTGCGATTGCTTGTGTTATTCGTTGGTTAGTTTATGGCAATGTAACGGATCTCTGGCTGATTGCCTTATTGCAAACCTTTCATAGTTTAACTTTTGCGGTAATGCATTATGCTATGGTGAATTATATCGCCACACAACCACAACAAAATATGGCGAAACTACAAAGCCTATATAATGTGCTATCAAATTGTGTAGGGATTGGAATAATGACCGCACTTTCTGGCGTACTTTATCAACATTATTCTGCCACTGTATTATTTACTACAATGGCAATTTGTGCTGCCACTGCCATTTTTATTATTCCACGCCATATAAAAGCGGTGATTTATCAGCATTAATTCTAGCAGTTCCTCTTTAAAATAATGTTGGCACGCTTTGTCGTACCGCTTTATTTTAAATTGAAACGACAATAGCATTTAACCTTGGTAACTAAGATTGAAAATATCTTCTAACACTAACGCAATACCATCATTATCATTATCTTCAGTAACTCGCCGACAAATTTGCTTGATTTCATTAGGTGCATTTCCCATGGCTACGCTTAATCCTGCATATTGCAACATATCTTTATCATTAAAATTATCACCAAAAGCAATAATTTGTTGTGGCTTTATCTTTAATTGTTTCAATATAAAAGCAATCGCCTGAGCTTTGGTTGCTTTTGGATGCATAATTTCTAAATAACAAGGTTTAGAGCGATGAATAGCAAGTTGTGGAAAACGATGGCTAAGTTGTTGGGCTAATTCATTAATCACTTCAGGCTCAGCCATTAACAATACCTTATGTACTTGTGATAAGGCATCTTTCTTATATTCTGCCTGTAAACCTGTAATTTGTTGTTCTTGTTTTACCCAAGCATTACTGACATCATTGGTTAGCCAAGAGAATTGATAATAATAATTTATGGAAATTGATGATGAATAGTGAGCTAAAAATTGTTCTAATTGAATAAAATCGGTTGTATCAAGGGGAAGCGAATAAATTGAGTTTAATTCTTTATCTAAAATCAAAGCGCCACTATAACAAATGATACATTGTTGATTATTCAATTGATCGGCATAAGGAATCATAGCTCGTGGTGGACGAGCTGAAACCAAAATAAAGGGGATTTGTAGTTGCTGATAGAGAGATTGAATAGCCTGTAAAGTACGAGGGGAAATTTGATGTTGGCGGGTTAATACTGTACCGTCCATATCACTAAATATCGCCTTATACTGTGTCATTATTTACACCTCAGAATACAAAAAACGATGTAAAAATTTACCGCACTTTGCTTTAAAACAAAGTGCGAGATTAACTAAAATAATTCTTCCATTTGTTTGCCTTCTCCTCCCGTTGGAGTTAGGCTTTCAATTTGGTAGCCTCGTTCAGGTACATAGGCTCGAGTTGGCTCTGTGCCTGAAATAAAGTATTCGTTCATTCCTCCCTCAGTAGCAAGCAAGCCTGAACGTGGATCGATACGGCGTTCAACAATGCCTTGAGGAATGGGTAATTTACGTTCAGGTACATCTTTTAAGGCAGTTTTCATATAAGCAATCCATGCGGGCATCGCACTAGTTCCACCTGATTCGCCACGTCCTAATACTAATTTATTATCATCAAAACCAATATACACTGCGGTAGCGAGGTTAGCACCGAATCCAGCATACCAAGCCACTTTATTGTTATTGGTTGTCCCTGTTTTTCCACCAATATCACGTCGTTTGAATTCATTTGCCATACGCCAACTTGTTCCTCGCCAGCTTTGCCCTGCTTCGCCGAAAACTGCAGAAGTTAATGCACTTCGCATTAAAAAGGCAAGTTCGCCACTGATTACTCTCGGCGCATAAATCACTTGATCATTTTCACTTTTCGCTTGTGCCATTAAGTTTAATGCGTTGTCGTCTAAAATTTTATTATCCTGTGCTAATTCAGGTAAGTCTGGCACAGCTTGTTGTTGATCTTCGGCATATTCATCGGTAGGCAAATGATCTTGTGCTAACGCTTGACTATTTTGTAATTCCACATTAAAGGCATCAAGTTTTTGTGTTTCCCCGTAAATCACAGGAATATTGTCGCAGGTTGGGCAAGCAATTTTCGGGTTAGCCACAAAAATATCATTGCCGTTATTATCTACAATTTTATCAATTAAATAAGGATCAACTAAAAATCCGCCATTATCAAAGACGGCATAAGCACGAGCCATTTCTAGAGGAGTAAATGAAGCTGCGCCTAAGGCTAAGGCTTCACTGGCATAATATTGATCTCGTTGAAAACCAAAACGTTGTAAATAATCTGCTACATAATCTACCCCTGCCATTTGGATTGCACGCACTGCAATCATATTTTTGGATAAGCCAAGTCCAACACGCAAACGCAAAGGTCCGTCAAAACGATTTGGTGAATTTTTTGGGCTCCAAACTGCTTGTCCGGGTTTATGAATCACAATAGGAGAATCAAGCAAAATAGTGGACAGGGATAAACCACGATCTAAGGCGGCAGCATAGACAAAAGGTTTAATTGATGACCCCACCTGCACTAAAGATTGTGTTGCTCGGTTGAATTTACTCAAATCAAAACTAAATCCGCCGACAATTGCCTCAATCGCTCCATTATCGCTATTAATTGAAACCAAGCCTGAATTTGCTTCAGGAATTTGTGCTAAAAGCCAATCGCCATTTTCTCGTTGCCGAATCCAAATTTGCTCGCCCACTTTAATTGGCATTGTTCGCCCTGTCCAACGCATTGCACTAGCAGGCAATTGCATTTTATCGCCATTGGCTAATAACAATTCTGCACGCTCTTTATTCACAGCAAGCACTGCGGCAGGGATTAATGGGTTAGCATTAGGTAAGCGTTTTAAGAAACCAATAATGCGATCATTATCCCAAACTTCTTCCCCTTGTTTCCATAAAGGTGCACCACCACGATAACCATGACGCATATCATAATTTATCAAATTATCTCTTAGGGCTTTTTGTGCAGCAGCCTGATCTTGCGATTGTACTGTGGTATAAACCTTATAACCTTTGGTATAAGCATTTTCTTCACCATAGCGTCTTACCATTTCTTGGCGTACCATTTCGGTAACATAATCTGCCCGAAAATCAAGTTGTGAGCCATGATAAGCCGCTACTATCGGTTGTTTAATGGTTTCTTCATATTGCTGTTGACTAATCATTTTTTGGCTTAACATCCGAGACAACACAATATTACGCCGTTCTTCCGCTCGTTTTACCGAATATAAAGGGTTCATGGTAGAAGGGGCTTTGGGTAAGCCTGCGATCATTGCCATTTCGGATAAAGTCAGCTGATCCAAATCTTTACCAAAATAGGTTTTTGCCGCAGCAACCACGCCATAAGAACGATAGCCTAAATAAATTTTATTTAAATAAAGTTCTAAAATTTCGTCTTTACTCAGGGTATTCTCAATTTCAATGGCTAAAATGGCTTCTTTTACTTTACGCATAAAAGTACGTTCAGGGGTAAGGAAAAAATTACGCGCAAGCTGTTGAGTAATGGTACTCGCCCCTTGTGATGCCCCTCTATTTTCAAGAGCTACCTTTAATGCTCTTGCAATTCCAATAGGATCTAAGCCATGATGTTCATAGAAACGGCTATCTTCGGTCGCAAGTACCGCGTCAATCAAGGGTTGAGGTATATCTGCTAACTTCACTGGGATACGCCGTTGTTCACCCACTTCGCCAATAAGTTTATTATCGGCAGTAAAGATTTGCATAGGCTGTTGCAGTTCTACGGTTTTTAATGCTTGTACATCAGGTAAATCTGATTTTATTTGTACATAAAAAATACCCACTGCTACGCAACCCAAAATAATTAAGGTTAATAGCGTACTAAATATTAATTTTACGATCCTCATCGCGAAATTCTCTCTCAATTAGTGCATAAATATCAAAATTAATTAACTATATCATTTAATCACAAATTTATGAATGTTATCCGCAAGTACACAAAAGATATAACAAAATGATACATCAAATTAAACAAAAAATTTGCCAGTTTCAACAAGCTCGTATTCCGCTTAATGTGGGGATATGGCAGGATCAATCCCTTGAATTATTGTGGTTTGATCAACAACAAACGCCCCATGTAGAAATATTGCCGCTTACGGCAATAGCATCTGTACAACAACAGGTTAAACAGCAAAGCAAATCAAGCAGAATACAATGGGTAACCGCTATATTACCACAGCATACTTGGTCAAAGCGGTTAATTTTACCACATTTACTTAGCCCCCAAGAATGTGAACAACAATGCCACTATACTTTACAGCAAGAATTACCCCTAGCAAATGAACAAATTTGGTTTGACTATTGTTACCAAACCTTACCCGTAGAACAAAATCTGCATGCTAGTCAGCTAGATATTGTGGCGATTAATTCTCTGTCCGCTCAACAATATATCCAACAATTTTTACCCATAAAAATCAATGTATTAGATCATCTTTCCGCTGTTTTATTGCGTGCTTTTTATTATCTTTGCCCTGAATTACAGCATAACAACGAAGTATTATGGTTATATCAAGATCAGCAAATGGCTATTGCAATCCAAGATAAACCACAACAATGCCAACTCTTGCAAAAAACGTCGGAAAATTTGACCGCACTTATTCAGCAATATCAACAATCTTATGCGGCTAATATTAAACATTATGTCTTATATCGCAGTGCTAATTTCTCAAGTCATTTAGCCAAGCAATATGATTGGCATCTTGTTGATAATCAATTGCCGCTTATTCCGCTAGGTTGTGCCTTATGGGGAAAAGCTAATGTAATAAATGTTCCACAAGGAAATAGCCACTATGTCAATTAAACGAGAACTTAACTTATTACCTTGGCGACTTTATGCCCATCGTCAAAAACGTAACCAATTTTTATTGGTTTTGCTGATAATGATGTTAGCCACCTTTATATATCATCAAATCATGAGTAGCAAAAATCAACAAAGCCAACGCCAATATTATCAATTACAACGCCAACAACAGCAAATAGAACAACAACTTGCCGAAAGCCAACAACAATTATATCAACTTCGGCAACAAGCAAATCCTAAACCCTTGAGGGCAATTAGCGTCCACCAACTTGAGCAAATACTCTTAACCATTCAACAATTTCCTTTAGCCCAAGGCGAATTGACCCAACTTTTATTACATTATCACGAACAACAACTTGTCTTAATTTTGCAAGGTAAAAGTACGCCTCAAGAGTTTAGTGGGATTGAACAACTGTTGCATCAACAATTATGGTTACAGCAAATGGAATTAACGGATTTTATCCCTCAAAGCCCACAATTAGTACAATTTGAACTGTATTTACACATAAAAAGCGAGGATCATTATGCGAATTAACGTACTACGTTATTTTGACCAACCCCATAATTCATTTGGTAAATGGCTAGCCTTGCCATTATGGCAAAGCTATCTCCCCTTGTTTCTATTAACATTACCCATAATCTATTTACTTACCGCTCAATATGCTAAAAACCAACAGGCGTTAATGAGGCTACAAAACGATGTCGCACAATTACAACAACGCTTTATTCATCAACAAAAATTATCACACCACCTACGTCAACAATTATCTTCGCCAATATTAGAAAAAGGAGCGGATCTTAGTTTGGCTAATCAAAAAATCCAACAACTTAGCCAACAATATCAACTACATATTCAGCATCAACGCTGGTTCTTTACGCCACAAGCCAATTTACAATTACAAGTTACTGGACATTATGTTCAATTAGTCCCTTTTTTGTTCCATTTATTACAAGATAACTCAATACAGCTTCTTAAACTTAAGGTACAACAACACACCGAGAAAAATCCACAACATTCCATTTTTAGTGAAATTCACTTACGACTTCAAAGGAAATAGTATGCGTACGCCATTACTTTTATTCATGTTTCTAGTGCTAATAGGCTTAACTCAAGCCTTTGCCGATCCCTTTAATAAAGCGAGTACAACAACACCGCATCTGGCGCAACTTAATTGCCATAAAGAGCAAAAAGTTCTTGCACAACATATTCCATTTGAGGATATACAATGGGTAGGGATCATTCAACAAGCAGAGAATATCAGCTTGTTATTCAGTCTTCCAACCCAACAAGTATTACAAGCTAAACAAGGGGATTTTATCAGCCAACAACGCCTGCAAATTCAACAGGTTTCAACGCAACAAATTCGTTTATTAGATTGGCAACAAAGCCTAAGCTGTGAACAGCCTAATACACGTTTTATTCATTTTTAGGGGGCAAAATGCAATCTTGGCTTTCTTTCAATTTTAATCCGCTCAACAAGGAACGAGTCATAAAGTGCGGTCTGTTTTGCTTAATTTTTTTCCTCTCAACGCTGGGATTAACACAAAATGCAACCCTTTCATCTTCTCTTGAGCAACAACCTTTTTCCATTCAGCTCAAACAAGCCCCATTGGTCGCCACCTTGCAACGCCTTGCCAATGATTATCACACCAATTTAGTCATTGATGATGAATTAACTGGCACAATTTCTTTACAATTACAACAAACCCATTTTGAGGAATTATTAACCGCTATTGCTCAAATTAAAAATCTCTCGTTATGGCAGGAAAATAACATTTATTACCTCTCTCGCCAAGCAAAGCTCACGCCTTTGCCCCCAGAAAACGCCATAACCTTTGAGCCTTCTAGTATGACCTCTGAGAAATTACATACGGAAGCGATCAAATTGCATTTTGCTAAAGCCTCAGAGGTAATAAAGTCGCTGACCCCACAAATGGGGTCATTACTTTCTGCACAAGGGAGCTTATCCTTTGATCAGCGTAGTAATCTTATTTTATTGCAAGATGAAAAAGCCTCCGTCAAAAATATCAAAAAACTGATCCAAGCCATGGATAAACCCATTGAACAAATTGCCATTGAGGCAAGAATTGTTACCATCAGTGATGAAAGCCTTAAAGAATTGGGTGTACGCTGGGGAATGTTTAATCCAACGGAGCAGGCTCAGCATATAACAGGACGTTTAGAAGCCAATAATTTTAATCAACTAACAGAACAGTTGAATGTCAATTTCGCTGCAATTAACCCTGCCGCCGCAATGACCTTGCAACTGGCTAAAATCAATGGGCGTTTATTAGATTTAGAATTAACGGCATTGGAGCGAGAAAATAATGTGGAAATTATTGCTAGCCCTCGCTTACTTACCACCAATAAACAAATGGCAAATATTAAACAAGGTACGGAGATTCCCTATGTAATCCTTGATGCTAAAAATAATAATCATCGTATTGAATTTAAAGAAGCGGTATTAGGTTTAGAAGTTACCCCACAAATCAGCCCCAATAAGCATATTTTGTTAGATTTAGTGGTTACTCAAAATTCCGTAGGGAATAATATGGCGGCGGGTACAAGCCATGCTGTTAGTATTGATAAACAGGAAATTCGTACCCAAGTCTTTGCCCAAAATGGAGAAACCATTGTCTTAGGCGGGATCTTTCATAATAGTATTACTAAGCAAGTGGACAAAGTGCCATTGCTCGGTGATTTACCCTTAATTAAGCGTTTATTCTCTAAAGAAATGGAACGTCAACAACGCCGAGAATTGGTTATTTTTGTTACCCCATATATTTTATAGTCGTTTCAATTTGAATAAGGCAAGATATGTAAAGGCGGTATTACTTTAAAATGGGACGACGATAACAACCAAATAAGCAAAGTACATTTTTTGTTAAGCAAAATAAAAAGTGAAAAAAGCCTGATGCAAGGTTGAAAAATGGGGGCATTTATTGAGATAATACGCCTCATCTCAAAATTTATTAAAATTCGAGGTTTGGCTGATCTTAGATTATGTCGCTATCCTCAGCGATATAATTTTTTAAGATTAATGAATAATTAGATATTTAATAACAAAGAACATAACAATGGCTGAAAAACGTAATATTTTTCTTATTGGTCCTATGGGTGCAGGTAAAAGCACGATTGGACGTCAACTTGCCCAGCAATTAAATATGGAATTTATTGATTCTGATCAGGAAATTGAGCAACGTGCTGGTGCTGATATTAGCTGGATTTTTGACCTTGAAGGCGAAGAAGGTTTCCGCAAACGTGAAGAACGTGTTATTAATGAACTTACCCAAAAACAAGGCTTAGTGCTTTCCACTGGTGGTGGTGCTGTATTATCCAAAGATACACGTAATCATTTGTCTGCACGAGGCATTGTCATCTATTTACAAACCACTGTTGAAAAACAATTTCAACGTACTCAGCGTGATAAAAAACGCCCTTTGTTACAAGATGTGGAAGATCCTCGAGCGGTATTAGAGGAATTAGCGAAAATTCGTAACCCACTTTATGAAGAAATTGCGGATTTTACCTTGCCTACTGATGAACAAAGTGCAAAAGTCATGGCAAATCAAATTGTGGATCTGATTGAGGGTTTCCACAGTTAATCCTTTCACAACCAAATAAAATAAGGAACTCTAATGTTGTGCGTTAATGTTGAATTAAAAGAGCGTGGTTACCCTATCCATATTGGCGAAAATTTACTTTCTGATACGCAGGTTTATCCGTTAAAAGCGGGACAAAAAGTGATGATCGTCAGTAATCCTACGGTAGCGGAATACTATCTTGCCCCTGTAACCACAACATTAGAAAAAATAGGTTGTCAGGTGGATTATGTGTTAATCCCTGATGGTGAACAATATAAAAATCTTGACTCCCTCAATATGATTTTTACCGCTTTATTAGCGGGTAATCATGGAAGAGATAGTACCTTAATTGCTTTAGGTGGCGGCGTAATTGGCGATGTCGCAGGTTTTGCTGCTGCCAGTTATCAACGAGGTATTCCCTTTATTCAAATTCCTACCACATTATTAGCCCAAGTGGATTCTTCCGTTGGTGGCAAAACCGCAGTGAATCATGAATTAGGTAAAAATATGATTGGGGCTTTCTATCAGCCTATTGCGGTAATTATTGATACGCTTACTCTCAATACCTTGCCAAAACGGGAAGTCAATGCAGGATTAGCGGAAGTCATCAAATATGGGGCGATTTTAGATATTGATTTTTTCCAATGGTTAGAACAGCATATTGATCAGTTGGTCGCGTTACATAGCGAGCCTTTACAATATTGTATTGCTCGTTGTTGTCAAATTAAAGCCGATGTGGTGGCACGTGATGAAACTGAACAAGGAGATCGTGCCTTATTAAATTTAGGACATACTTTTGGACACGCTATTGAAGCACATTTAGGTTATGGTAATTGGTTACATGGCGAAGCCGTAGCAGCGGGTATGATGATGGCTGCGGTATTTTCACAAAAACTGGGCGATCTTTCGCCACAAGAAGTGGCTCGCCTAGAAAAACTACTTGCTCGAGCAAATTTACCTACCCAATCGCCAGATGGTATGACCGCACAGGATTATTTGCCTTTAATGATGCGTGATAAAAAAGTTTTAGCAGGCAAGTTACGCCTCGTGTTACTTAAACAACTTGGTCAGGCTTATGTGGCGAAAGATGCCAATCAAGAATTAGTGCTTGAAACAATCCGTTGCTGTAGCCCACAAAGCTAACTTATCATTATCTTATGACCAAAGCTGTATCCCAACCTGCCCTTAAATCACGTTCATTCCTCAAATGGGCAGGGGGAAAATATCGTCTTACCGAACAAATTAGCCAATTATTGCCTAAACGCAAAGCCTGTTTAATTGAGCCTTTTGTGGGAGCGGGTTCGGTTTTTCTCAATAGTAATTTTAAGCAATATATTTTGGCGGATGTTAATCCTGACTTAATTAACTTATTCAATATTGTGAAACAAGATGTTGAGCAATATATTGCTGATTGCAAACCGATTTTTTTTCACCCTGAGGCAAATACTGCTAGCTATTATTATTTAAAACGGGACGAATTTAATCAATCGCAAGATATTTATCAACGTGCTATTTTATTTTTATACCTTAACCGTTTTGGTTTTAATGGTTTATGTCGTTACAATTCACAGAATAAATTTAATGTTCCCTTTGGGGCTTATAAAACCCATTATTTCCCTGAACGTGAACTCCGCTTTTTTGCCCAAAAAGCACAAAGTGCGGTGTTTATTTGCAAAGATTTTCGTGAAACCTTCCAACTTGCCGATAAAAACTCGGTAATTTATTGCGATCCACCTTATGCTCCTCTTGAGCAAATCAGTAATTTTACCCATTACGCTGAAAAAGAATTTACGCTAATTCATCAACGAGAATTAGCTGAACTTGCTCAAAAAACGGTTCTTCAACATAATATTCCTGTGATTATTTCTAATCACGATACCGCTTTTACCCGCGAAATCTATCAAGGGGCAAAAATCAAAAAAATTAAAGTCCAACGTTCCATTAGTCATTCAGCTCAAAAACGCATTAAAGTTAATGAACTGATTGCCGTGTTTAAATAATTCTTTCCTAAATTTACATTTATCATCAATTAATAAAAAAACATATCATTAACAATATCTTTACATTAATGTTAATTGAAATTAAAAATAAATCATATAGAATGAAAATTAGTCAATCTTCCCTGATTGGCGACTACGTTGGATAAAACATAATTTTATCCAAAATCCAAGCACTCGTTATGGAGAATAAATTATGGCTAAAAATTTAAATGTCTTTGATAAGCAATATGGCTTATTCATCAATGGTGAATGGACAATGGGTAGCCGAGGTGAAATGCTTACCTCTTACAATCCAGCCAATAACCAACCCTTAGCCTCTTTTGTTAATGCCACTAATGAAGATGTTGATATGGCGATTAACGCAGCACAACAAGCTCTAAAAACTTGGCGTCATACCACAGTTACAGAGCGTGCCACAATCTTAAACCAAATAGCCGATATTATTGATGAACATACGGAATTATTTGCGTTACAGGAAACCCTAGACAACGGCAAACCTATTCGTGAAACTCGTGCCGCCGATATTCCATTGGCTGCGGATCATTTTCGCTATTTTGCAGGCGTTATTCGGGCAGAAGAAGGATCGGTAAACCAAATTGATCAAGAAGATCTTTCTATTGTATTGCACGAGCCTATCGGTGTTGTTGGGCAAATTATCCCTTGGAATTTCCCATTTTTAATGGCAGCTTGGAAAATTGCTCCTGCTTTAGCGGCGGGCTGTACCATTGTTATTCACCCGTCTTCCACTACCTCCTTAAGCCTGTTGTCTTTCGTTCAAAAAATTCATCATTTACTTCCTAAAGGGGTATTAAATGTGATCACAGGAAAAGGCTCGCAATCAGGCGAATATATGTTACACCATAAAGGTTTTAACAAATTAGCCTTTACTGGCTCAACCCAAATTGGGCGACAAGTCGGTATTGCTGCTGCGGAAATGCTTATTCCTGCCACCTTAGAACTTGGTGGCAAATCCGCAAATATTTTCTTTGATGATATGCCTTTTGATAAAGCACTGGAGGGGGCTCAAAAAGGGATTTTATTTAATCAAGGACAGGTTTGCTGTGCTGGCTCACGTATCTTTGTACAAGAGGGCATTTACGATAAATTTGTTACTGCCTTGGCAGAAGAATTTAAAAAAGTGAAAGTCGGTTTACCTTGGGAAGATGATACCCAAATGGGAGCGCAAGTGAACAAGGGGCAACTTGATACCATTTTGAACTATATTGAAATCGGTAAGCAAGAAGGCTGTCAAGTTATCACTGGTGGTAACAAAATAACTGGAGAATTAGCACAAGGAGAGTTTGTTGAACCTACCTTGCTTGCCGCGCCAAACAATCAAGCTCAAATTGCCCAAGAAGAGATTTTTGGCCCAGTGGCAACGATTATCAAATTCAAAACGGAAGAAGAAGTCATTGCTATGGCAAATGATAGCGAATATGGTTTAGGTGGTGCGGTTTGGACAATGAATATTAATCGTGCATTACGGGTTGCCAAAGCAATACAAACAGGACGTATGTGGGTAAATTGCTATAATCGCTTACCAGCAGGTGCGCCATTCGGTGGCTATAAAGCCTCTGGTATCGGACGAGAAACCCATAAAATGATGCTTTCTGCTTATACGCAAGTAAAAAATATTTATATTAGTTTGCGCGAAGAGCGTGAGGGAATGTATTAAATAAGCAATCACAAGATAATGAACAGCAAGCCAAACAAAAATTGTTTGGCTTGATTTTTATTGTCTGCTTTAAAATTATTGAAAATTTGACCGCACTTAAGCATAAAATGTCCCCATTCAAACTATAATCGTTTCAATTTAAACTAAGACAAGGCGGCACGCCGAAGATAGTTCAAAGAGTACGGCGAAACGTGCCAACGCTGTATCACTGACTATAATTTCTCACTCAATGAATTTGCCCTCTTTATTATAGGAGTAAATCGCTTTTCTAATTCCCCCCTCAACAAAAATTTCCCATATAACGGAACAATTAAATCTATTTTTGAAAATTTGAATAAGATCACATTAAATTTTTATTTAATCATGAATAATTTATATCACCTGAATTAGTGAAGGAGTTCATTTATGGCAGTATCTAAAAGCCTGACTAAAGGAATAAAGGTGATCGAAGCGATTGCATTGGGCTATCGAACGTTGACGCATATTCAGAAACATTTACAACTACCTAAAACGACAACACACCGTATTTTAAAAAGTTTAGCGAATGAAAATTATATTCGTGATGTTAAAGGTATCGGTTATGTACTAGGTACAAATTTAATTCGTTTAGGTATTTTGGCACAAGAACAAATGCCATTAAAAGCTATTGCTTTTCCTTATTTAAAAAAATTATCAGAGCAAACTTGTGATACCGTACATTTAGGTGTACGTGAAGGTGATTATGTTTTTTATTTAGAGAAAATTCCGGGCAACCGAGCCATTGAAATGCGTTCTAAAATTGGGGATCGTCTACCTCTTGTTGTCACGGGGATTGGTAAAGCCTTAATGCTAGATTTACCTCAAACAGAAATTGAAAAATTAATTGGGCGTTATGTTGCTGATCATAAGAAAGAGGCAATAAAACAAAGAATGAAACAATATTGCCAGCAAGATTTTAGTTTTGATTTAGAGGACAATAGTGAATTTCTACATTGCGTTGCTGTGCCAATAAGAAATAAGTATGGCAACATTATTGCAGCAATCTCCATTGCGAGTATCAGTCTTTATATGCCTACGGAACGAATGTATCAGCTAGTTAAACAACTAAAAATCGTTTCTCAACAAATATCCAATGATATTGAAAACCACCTCTAACTAACTTATTTAAAGGAGAAATTATGTTTACTGATCTCAAAGAAAAAAAAGTCATTGTAACTGGTTCAACCAAGGGGATTGGATTAGCTGTAGTGAAATTATTTGCCAAACTAGGAGCAAAAGTGGCAATGACAGCACGGCATAAACCAGATAATCTTGATCAACTGCTACAAGAGATTGAAGGGCAAGTTAAATTCTATTGCTTTGATGCTAGCCAAGAACAACAATGTCAAACATTTATTAATGAGTTCGTTCAAGAATTTGGTGGCATTGATATATTAATTAATAATGTAGGAGGGCTAGTAGGAAGAAAACAACTCTATGATATTGAGCAAAACTTTATGGATAAAGTTTTTGATCTTAATGTTGCCTCTGTGCAATATATGACCAAACATTGCTTACCTTATTTAATTTTATCCGCCCAACAACCAAACTGGACTGCTTCTGTTATTAGTGTTGGTTCATTTGCTGCTTATATGGGAGGTGGGCCAGGAGCATCGCTATATGCAGCGGCAAAAGGCTGGTTACATACAATAAATAAATCTTGGGCAATTGCCCATGCCAAAGAAGGCATACGTTTTAATCTTGTTTCACCTGGTACTGTGGATACGGATTTTCATGCTGATAAAGATCAGAACACCAGGGAGATGATTAATAAAACGATTCCTTTAGGGCGATTTGGTAAACCTGCTGAAATGGCTCCCGCTTTTGCCTTTTTAGCTTCTCATTCAACCTCAGGCTATATTACAGGACAAATTATCAATGTAAATGGTGGACAATATATGCCTTAATTTTAGCCAATCTATTCCCCCTTATTTTATAGGAGATAAAAAGATGAAACGACTAACACAATGCTTAATCTTTTGTTTATTAATGGTAACTCACTCCTTATTCGCCAATAATTATCCTACGAGAAATATTGAAGTTATTGTGCCTTATGCGGCAGGAGGAGGAACCGATCTTGTGGCGCGTGCTTTTGTTGAAATGGCAAATAAACATTTACCGCACAATATGGGTGTAGTTAATAAAACAGGTGGCGGTGGTGCTGTAGGATTAACCGAAATTGTTACTGCACGTCCTAATGGATATAAAATTGGTATTGGCACTGTTGAATTAACCATGTTACCAAATCTTGGTTTAGTACATTGGAAAGCAACTGATGTAATTCCTATTGCTTTGTTAAATGCCGAACCTGCTGCTATTTCGGTAAATGCCAATGCTCCTTGGAGTAATTATCAAGAATTTATTGATTATGCAAAGGAAAATCCTGACAAAATCCGTATAGGAAACTCGGGGTCTGGTGCCATTTGGCATATTGCTGCTGAGGCTTTAGGGGAGAAAACAGGTGCTAAGTTTAAACATATTCCTTATGCTGGAGCAAATCCAGCTGTTACAGAGTTATTAGGAGGGCATATTGAGGCAGTAACCGTTAGTCCAGCCGAAGTTATCAGCCATGTCAAAAATGGGAGTATAAAAATCCTTGCTGTGATGTCAGAGCAAAGGGTAGAACAATTTCCTGATGTCCCTACTTTAAAAGAATTAGGAGTTGATTTATCTATTTCAACATGGCGAGGATTAGTTGTTCCTCCAAATACTTCCCCCGCAATTCAACAAAAACTCGCTGAAGTCGCAGCAAAAGTAGGAAATGATCCTGAATTTATTGCAGCTTTAGAAAAAATGAATGTTACACCAGTTTATTTAGATAGCGAATCTTTCGCTGAGATCATTAAAAAAGATAATTTATTTTTCCAACAAATTATGCAAAAACTGGGATTAGTACAATAAATATTGGTTGGCTTGACTAAAACTATTCGTCAAGCCCCCTTATTAACCGACTAAAGAAGGAGATAAAAGATGTCATCAGCAAAACAATACGACTATTTGAGTATCATCATTTATTTATTCTTATTAATCATTGGGATAGGTGCAGCATTACATAGTACAACATTCCCAACATTTAATTTAGCCAATGACGTTGGTACTGCACGTTTTCCCTTAATATTTTCTATTAGTTTGAGTGTATTATGTGGTATAGGATTAATCCGTACCATTTTTATCAAAAACCAATCAACCCACAATTATTTAACAGGCTTAAAAAAAGCATTTATCGCAATAGGACTAAATACTATCACCATTTTACTGATAGATCTGATTGGATTTTATCTTGCTACCTTTATTTTTTCTGTATCTATCATGATATTACTTGGTATTAAAAATAAATATCACATTATCTTACTCAATTTATTATTAATTTTATTTGTCTATCTTATCTTCCAACAATTATTGAATGTCCCTCTTCCTATGGGACAATTCTTGGAGGGATAAATTATGGAAAATCTTACACTATTATTACAAGGTTTTAGCCATTTATTTGCTAATCCAACTGCATTGCTATTTGGTATAGTAAGCATTTGTTTTGGTTTGATATTAGGCGTATTACCCGGATTAACCGCGACTATGGGCGTCGCTATTTTGTTACCTTTTACCTTTGGTATGGAACCCGTCGTTGCCTTATTAATGTTAAGTGGGGTGTTTTTTGGCGGAATTTATGGTGGCTCAATTACAGCAATTTTAATTAATATTCCCGGTACCCCTGCGGCGGCAGCCACTGCTGCAGATGGATTTAGTTTAACCCAAAAAGGTAAAGCGGGACAGGCTTTGGGGTTTGCTACGATGGCCTCGGTAATAGGAGGTTTGGTTAGTGTCATTGTTTTAACCTTTATGTCGCCTATTCTCGCTAAATTTGCATTGAAGTTTTCTGCTCCAGAAAATTTTGCTTTAGCCTTATTTGGATTAAGTATCATTATTGGTATTTCAGGTAAATCAATTTTAAAAGGCTTGATTGCTGGAATGCTAGGATTATTAGTCTCCACCATTGGGCTAGATCCAATGACTGGCTATCCTCGCTTTACTTTCGGTAACAATGAATTAATGACAGTGCCTTTTATCCCAGTGATGATTGGTTTATTTGCAGGATCAGAAGTCTTTAAATCTATTGCTGAATCAAATGATATTCAAAGAAATCATATTCAGATCCCTAAAATCATGCCGAAATTACAAGAAGTGAAACAATATTCTCCGCTAATGATTAAATCAGGATTAATTGGGAGCTTTATTGGCTCAATTCCGGGTGCTGGAGCCGATATTGCGGCATTTGTATCCTATAATGAGGCTAAGCGTTTTTCTAAATATAAAGAAAAATTTGGTACTGGGCGTATTGAAGGCGTCATTGCTGCCGAGGCGGGATCAAACGGTTGTACTGGTGGTGCTATGTTGCCTATGCTTAGTTTGGGCATACCTGGTGATGCCGTAACCGCTGTGATGCTTGGGGCATTAACATTGCAAGGATTACAGCCCGGTCCATTATTATTTGCAGAACATAGTGAACTTTTATTCACTTTATTTGCAGGTATGTTTATTTGTTATATTGCATTATTTGTTGTTGGTTTCTCTACATTAAAATATTTGGTTCGTATATTATCAATGCCTAAGGCATATTTAATACCTATAATATTAACGCTTTGTTTAGTTGGCACTTTTGCAATCAATAATACAATTTTTGATATAGGAGTTATGTTAATCGCTGGCATCATTGGTTATTTTATCAGAATGCGGGATTTTCCTGTATCCCCTATTGTCTTAGCCATGATTATGGGACCAATGGCCGAAGCTAATTTCAGAAGAGCACTAGCTTTACACAATGGTCATTTAGATTTTCTCTATACTAGACCAATCACCTTAACATTATTTGTTATTGCATTACTTACCCTCTTTTTTCCACTAATAAAACAGCTGTATCAATATATCAAACGTAGCGAGGTTAATTTATGAACATTATTACTGTTGATTGGGGAACATCATCATTTAGAGCCAACTTGGTCACAAGTGAAGGAAAAGTAATAGAAACAATAGCAAATAACCAAGGTATTACACAAATAAATCAATCCTTTAAACAAGTATTACAACAAAATCTTGGTCAACTAACGGGATACCAAGCCAATATTCCCATTATTATGTCAGGAATGATTGGCTCAAAAAATGGGTGGTATGAAGTGCCTTATGTTTCTCTCCCCTGTAATAGTCAGACGTTAGCACAAGGTATAGTAAAACTCAATGAACCAGAAATAGAAATCTATATTATTGCAGGTGTTGCTAAAACAGGCAAAGATACCGATGTATTACGTGGTGAAGAAACAGAAATCATCGGAGCAATAACCAGTTTAAATCTCATAGATACCACGATGATTATTCCCGGTACACATTCCAAAGTAGTCAAAATTGAACAGGGATTGTTAACAGACTTCAAGACTTTTTTGACGGGTGAAATGTTTTCTGCCCTGTGTCAAGCCACTATTTTAGGAAGTTTTGGATCTAAAGTAAGCGAAACATCACCTTGGTTTTATCAAGGCGTAGAATTAGCCTATCAAACTCAACACGCAGGGGATTTATTAAATATTATATTTCAAGCACGTAGCCAAGTATTAATAGCCAAACTCCCCCCTCAAGAGGCAGCAAGTTTTTTAAGTGGTATGCTAATTGGTGCTGAAATTGGTGCCTCAAATTATGCTTATCCTGATATTTGGATTTTAGGTAATGGAAAATTACCTCAACTTTATCAACAAGCCCTCGCTCATCTAAATTACCGCAGTCAAATTGTACCCAATAATGCAGCTAGCTTAGGAGCTTTAACCATATTTAATCAATATCAAAGAGGTTTGCTATGAATAAGTTATTTTCTCAATATTTACAACAAAATCCTATTATTGCTATTTTACGAGGGATCCAACCACAAAATTGCCTAGCTATTAGCCAAATTCTCTATGATCTTGGCATTAGAATTATTGAGGTTCCCCTTAATTCTCCCAATCCTTTTATAAGTATTCAGCGATTAGCAGATACTTTTCAACATAAAGCTATTATAGGAGCAGGAACAGTATTAACTGATCAACAAGTAGAACAAGTTTATCAAGCAGGAGGAAAAATTATCATCGCTCCGAATCTTGATTTACAAGTAGGAATCGCTGCCAAACAGCGACAAATGCTTTGGTTACCTGGTGTTTTTACCCCAAGCGAGGCATTCTTAGCATTAAACCATGGTGCTGATGCATTAAAAATATTCCCTGCCGAAGCCATATCACCACAAACAATTAAGGCATGGCGTACTGTTTTGCCAGTGACAAGTAAACTTATTGCGGTTGGTGGTATTAACCATCACAATATTCATTTATATTTAACATATTGTGATGGCATTGGTATAGGTAACGGGCTATTTAATGTAGGAGATGATACAGCTACGGTATTGAATAAAACCAAAAGTATTCTACAAACAATCAATTAAATGTATAGTGGTTTCAATTTAAACTAAGACAAGGCGGCACGCCGAAGAGAGTACAAAGAGTACGGCGAGGCGTGCCAATACAGTGTTATTTTAAAGTGAAACGACTATAACGTAAAACAACGTAAGAGACGTTAGCAAATACCCACACTTTCATTATAATAAAGCGAATTTTTATACAAACTATTATCAACAGAGGAGAATAAAATGAATAAAACTGTTGCCGATCAAGTTGTTGAAATGTTAATTGAGGCAGGGGTAAAACGGGTATATGCCATTACTGGCGATAGCTTAAACCCAGTTAATGATGCTATTCGTCGTAATGGTGAGATCGAATGGATTCACGTTCGTCACGAAGAAGTGGCGGCTTATGCGGCTTCAATGGATGCAGAATTAAATGGTATAGGTTGTTGTATGGGCAGTTCTGGGCCGGGACATGTGCATTTAGTAAATGGCTTATATGATGCTAACCGTTCAGGCAACCCAGTGATCGCCATTGCCAGCACTTGTCCAACCAATAAATTTGCTCAAGATTATTTCCAAGAAACCAACCCTTATTATTTATTCCAAGATTGCAGTAAATTTGTCGCCGTTGCTAATACCGCAGAGCAAACACCACATATGTTACAAGCGGCATTGCAAAATGCCGTAGCACAACGTGGCGTTGCCGTATTGGGCTTACCTGGCGATGTGGCTTCCGCTAAAGCAGTAGCCATTAGTACCGCAACACAACATTATCCTGCAAAACCGATTTTCCGCCCGAATGATCAAGAATTGCAACAGTTGGCAGACTTACTCAATCAGCACAAAAACATTACCCTTTATTGTGGACACGGTTGCCAAAATGCGGTCTCTGAAGTACGTCAATTAGCGGAAAAATTAAACGCACCGATTGCCTATACTTTCCGTGGCAAAATTTTCTTTGATAGCGATGATAATGCACACAAAGTGGGGCTTAATGGCTTATTGGGCTACCGTTCTGGCTATGATGCTTGCCATAAAGCGGAAGTGTTAGTGATGTTAGGTTGCGATTTCCCTTATACTGAATTTTTACCAACCAACAATAAAATCGTACAAATTGATATTAATCCTGCACGTTTAGGACGCCGAGCTCAATTAACTCAAGGCTTAGCTGGCGATATTGCGGATACCTTACAAGCATTACTGCCATTAATTAATGCCAAAACTGACCGCACTTTCTTGCAAGCAATGCAACAAGAATTTGCCAAATCAGAAGCGAATTTCAATAGCTATATCACCGAAAAAAGCAAAGAAGACGAAATTCAACCTGAATATGTTGCCCACTTAGTCAATGAACTAGCCGCTGATGACGCCATTATGACCGTAGATACAGGTATGACAGTAGTTTGGGCAGCCCGTTTTATTGGACGCAAAAAAGATCGCTACCTCACAGGTTCTTTTAATCACGGCTCAATGGCAAATGCAATGCCTATGGCGATTGGCGCCGCTGCCACCAATACCCCACGTCAAATTGTGGCACTTTGTGGCGACGGTGGCTTATCTATGTTACTCGGCGATTTAGCCACCATTATGCAATACCAATGGCCGATTAAAATTATTGTGTTTAATAACCGTAGCCTTGGTATGGTGAAATTAGAAATGCAAGCTCACGGTTTTGTGGACTGGCAAACCAATATGGTTAATCCACCCTTTGAAAAAATCGCCGATCTTATGGGCATTAAAGGCTTTACCGCCCATAAAGGTAGCGAAGTGGAAGATGTCTTAAAACAAGCCTTTGCTCATCAAGGCCCTGCTTTAGTCAATATCTATACTTCATCTGATGCACTAAGCTCTCCACCACATACTAGCCTTGCTCAAGTGCGTGGTTTTATGACTTCAATGATGAAAAAAGCCTATGCAGGCGAAACAGAAGAAGTGATTGCCGCCGCAAAAGCAGGAATAAAACACGTTAAGGATTTATTCTAAAAAATAACGCATTGTTTTATCGGTAAAAAATAACGAAAATAGACCGCACTTTTGTTTGAGAATACTCCGAAGTGCGGTTATTTTTGCTTTTATAGTAAATAATATAGCGTTGGTACGCTTCGTTGTACTACTTGTAGCTCTAAAAATAATCCTAGAACCTACCGCACTTTTTCTTTATATTAAATAATCAAAAAAATTGCTTTTATTCTGCTATTCTTATTTATAGCAAAGTGCGGTACACTTTGCCAAAATTTTTGCACAAATTAAGGTTTATTATGTTAAGTTATCGTCATAGCTTTCATGCAGGCAATCATGCCGATGTATTAAAACATTTAGTATTAATGTTGATAATTGAAAGCCTACAACAAAAAGACAAAGGATTTTATTATTTAGACACCCATGCGGGGACGGGGCATTATCAATTAACCAGTTCTCAATCGGAAAAAACAGGGGAATATAAAGAGGGGATTGCACGTTTATGGGATAAAACGGATTTACCCTCCGAATTAGCACGTTATGTGAAGTTAATTCAGCGTTTAAATGGCAGTAAAACTTTGCGTTATTATGCGGGATCACCGTTAATTGCTGCCACTTTGTTACGTCCACAAGATCGGGCGTTATTGACAGAATTACACCCTACGGATTTCCCTTTATTGCGTCATAATTTTAGTCAATTTGCTAATGTAAAGGTAAAACGTGAAAATGGTTTTCAGCAGTTAAAATCAACCTTACCTCCTAAGGAACGGCGAGGGTTGATCTTGATTGATCCGCCTTATGAATTAAAGCAAGATTATGAATGGGTGGTAGACGCTATTGAGGAGGGCTATAAACGTTTTGCAACAGGGATTTATGCTATTTGGTATCCTGTGGTATTACGTCAGCAAACCAAACGTATGATCAATGGGTTACGACAAACGGGCATTAATAAAATTTTGCAAATTGAACTTGCCGTTGCCCCTGATAATCAACAGCGAGGTATGACAGCGAGTGGTATGATTGTGATTAATCCACCTTGGCAGTTAGAAAGTCAAATAAAACAATTATTGCCTTATTTAGTGAATTGTTTAGTTCCCACAGGAACAGGGCATTGGACTGTGGATTGGCTTGTGGGGGAGTGAGAATTATCCATTTAGGTATTGTAAAACAGTAAAATGATAAAAATGTTATCAAAACACACCGCACTTTTGATGTATATATTTTTAATAGTTAAGTAATCGTACTTAAACCATTGATAACACCAATCAAACCAATCTATTCAATCCGTTTGCCTTATAAGTGAATTTCTAGCACAATAGGGCAAATTTTTTTAATATTTTAAAAGGATAGAAAAATGACAAGACATTATGATTATATTGCTATTGGTGGCGGTAGTGGGGGCATTGCCTCAATTAATCGTGCGGCGAGCTATGGTAAAAAATGTGCCATTATTGAGGCAAAACATTTAGGTGGAACTTGCGTCAATGTAGGTTGTGTGCCGAAAAAAGTGATGTGGCATGGGGCTCAAATTGCTGAAGCAGTGAAACTTTATGCACCAGATTATGGTTTTGATCTTGAATTAAAATCCTTTGATTATGCCAAATTAGTGGAAAGTCGTGAGGCTTATATTGGGCGTATTCATAATTCTTATAATAATGTATTAAGTAAAAATAATGTTGATGTTATTCAAGGTTTCGCTAAATTTGTAGATAGTAAAACCGTTGAAGTGAATGGCGAAAAAATTACCGCGGATCATATTTTGATTGCAACAGGTGGTCGTCCATCTCGTCCAAATATTGAGGGAGCGGAATATGGTATTGACTCTGATGGCGTATTTGCTTTGCGTGAATTGCCAAAACGTGTAGCCATTGTTGGGGCAGGTTATATTGCGGTAGAGCTTGCAGGGGTGTTTAATAGTTTTGGTGTGGAAAGTCATTTATTTGTGCGTAAACACGCACCATTGCGTTCAATGGATCCGATGTTGTATGAAACTTTAATGGAGGTTTTTGAACAAGATGGTATTCAGTTACATACTCAAGCTATTCCGCAACGAGTGGTAAAAAATGCAGATGGTTCATTAACTTTAACATTAGAAGACGGACGCAGTACCGATGTGGATTGTTTAGTGTGGGCGATTGGGCGTGAGCCTGCTACGGATGTGATTAATCTTGAAGCCACTGGCGTAGCTACTAATGAACGTGGTTTTATCAAGGTAGATAAATTCCAAAATACCAATGTGGCAGGTATTTATGCGGTGGGCGATATTATTGAGGGCGGTATTGAACTTACGCCAGTGGCAGTCGCCGCAGGTCGCCGTTTATCTGAACGTTTATTCAATAATAAACCAAATGAACATTTAGATTATAATTTAGTGCCAACAGTGGTATTTAGCCACCCACCGATTGGTACTATTGGTTTAACCGAACCTGAAGCTATTGCACAATATGGGGAAGACAATGTTAAGGTGTATAAATCCAGTTTCACTGCCATGTACACTGCCGTTACGCAACACCGTCAGCCTTGCCGTATGAAGTTAGTTTGTGTAGGTAAAGAGGAAAAAATTGTTGGGTTACATGGCATTGGGTTTGGTGTTGATGAAATGATCCAAGGTTTTGCTGTTGCCATTAAAATGGGAGCGACTAAGGCTGATTTTGATAATACCGTTGCTATTCACCCAACAGGTTCGGAAGAATTTGTAACGATGCGTTAATAAAGGGGATTGAATAAATTAAAGTGCGGTGCGTTAGCAAAATATTTTGCTAAAAACCACCGCACTTGTTGTTAAATATTAATCATAGTAGCAATAATGAAATGTGATTTTTATAGTCGTTCCATTTTAAAAGTGTTTCTGTTTTAAACCATAGGTTATGGTATAGCCTATGGTTTAACATAGATTTCATCAGTCAACTGTTTGATATATCAAGTTTAGATGGTCAATATTAAGTTAATAACCCTATAACTCTTATGGGTTATTATTGATAATCATTATCAATAACGCTTGACTTGTTGAGGAATTGAAGTAATATTAATTTGCTATTTATGGATTTACATAAAAATACATAAATGGAAAAAATTATATTCTACTGATCAATATTTTAATATTGATCCTCAATTCTAGGAGATAACAATGAAATTAAAGTATTTTATGACAGGACTTGCCCTGTTTTGTGTGGGAATAACTGCTCAAGCTCAACAATTTAAAGTATTAACCACCTTTACCGTCATTCAGGATATTGCTCAAAATGTGGCGGGTGATGCGGCGGTAGTGGAATCTATTACTAAACCGGGGGCAGAAATTCACGATTATCAACCCACACCAAAGGATATTGTGAAAGCACAATCAGCGGATTTGGTGTTGTGGAATGGCTTAAACTTAGAGCGTTGGTTTGAGCGTTTTTTCCAAAATGTAAAAGATAAACCATCGGTAGTTGTAACGGAAGGCATTACTCCTATTGCCATTACAGAGGGGGCTTATAAAGACATGCCTAATCCACACGCTTGGATGTCGCCATCAAATGCGTTGATTTATATTGAAAATATTAAAAACGCATTAATCAAATATGATCCTAAAAATGCTGATACTTACCGCAAAAACGCACAAGCCTATGCGGAGAAAATTCAGTTATTAGATCAACCGTTGCGGGCTAAATTATCCCAAGTGCCAGAATCACAACGTTGGCTTGTAACTAGCGAAGGGGCATTTAGTTATTTAGCTCATGATTATGGTTATAAAGAGGCTTATTTATGGCCAATTAATGCCGAGCAACAGGGAACGCCGCAACAAGTGCGTCAATTAATTGATTTAGTCAAGAAAAATAACATTCCTGTGGTATTCAGTGAAAGCACAATTTCGCCAAAACCAGCCCAACAAGTGGCGAAAGAAACAGGGGCGAAATACGGCGGTGCGTTATATGTGGATTCTTTATCTACTGCCGATGGTCCTGTGCCAACCTATATTGATTTATTGAATACAACGGTATCTACCATTGTAGAGGGTTTTAATAAATAATGTCATCATTAGTTTCTATTCATGTTGAAGATGTCAGTGTCCGTTATAGCAACGGACACGTTGCCATTTATGATGTTAGCTTTGCGTTGCAAGGAGGTATGACTTGTGCGTTATTAGGAGTAAATGGCAGTGGTAAATCCACCTTATTTAACAGCCTAATGGGCTTAGTGCGCCCTACTAAAGGCAATATTACCCTGTGCGGATTGCCGATTAACCAAGCCTTAAAACAAAATTTAGTGTCTTATGTTCCGCAAAGCGAAAATGTAGATTGGGCATTTCCTGTTTCAGTCTATGATGTGGTTATGATGGGGCGTTATGGTTATATGAACTTCTTGCGAATTCCCAGTAAACAGGATAAGCAGAAAGTCGCAGAGGCGATGCAACGGGTAAATGTTGAGCATTTAGCCCATCGTCAGATTGGTGAACTATCTGGTGGACAAAAAAAACGGGTTTTTCTTGCTCGTGCTTTGGCACAGCAAAGTAAAATTATTTTGCTTGATGAACCTTTTACGGGCGTGGACGTCAAAACGGAAAATGCCATAGTGGATCTGTTAAATCAATTACGTGCTGATGGGCATTTAATTTTAGTGTCCACCCATAATTTAGGTAGCGTGCCAGATTTTTGTGATCAAGTGGTGATGATTAATCGCACCGTTCTTGCTACAGGAAATATAGAAAGTACTTTTAACCAAGAAAATTTAGAACGTGTATTTGGTGGGGTATTACGCCATATTAAATTATTGGGCGATGATTTACATGATGATGAAGATCCACGAGCGGTAACCGTCTTAACCGATGATGAACGCCCTGCGGTATTTTATGGACATACCAAATGCGATCCACCTGCCCCCATTATTAAAAATGATAAAGGTAAACCATAATGCTGGAGATGCTTATTGAGCCGTTTCAATATAATTATATGTTAAAGGCTATTCTTGTCAGTGCTGCGGTGGGCGGAATTTGTGCTTTTTTATCCGCTTATTTAATGCTAAAAGGTTGGTCATTAATTGGCGATGCGTTATCCCATTCGGTTGTACCTGGTGTCGCCATTGCTTATGCCTTTGCTTTACCCTATGCTTTAGGGGCTTTTTTCTCTGGTTTTTTAGCGGCAGTCGCTATTTTATGGATAAAATCCATTACCAAATTGCGTGAAGATGCGGTAATTGGCTTTATTTTTACCACTTTTTTTGCCATTGGCTTATTGATTATTTCCTTAAATCCCACCTCGGTTGATGTACAATCTATCGTATTAGGTAATGTGCTTGGCATCAGTGATAGTGATATGATCCAAGTATTATGGATTATCGCTATTAGCCTTATTTTTCTTATTTTACATTGGAAAAATCTGTTATTAGTCTTTTTTGATGAAACCCATGCTCGTTCTGTGGGGTTATCGCCATTAGCCTATAAAATTTTATTTTTTACCCTATTAAGTGCTTGTGTAGTTGCCGCTTTGCAAACGGTTGGGGCGATTTTAGTCATCGCAATGGTCATTACCCCGGGGGCAACCGCATATTTATTAACGGATCGTTTTGGTAAACTGATTATTATTGCCGTATTACTTGGCGTACTAACCAGTGGAATCGGCGCTTATTTAAGTTATTATCTTGACGGCTCAACAGGGGGGATTATCGTTAGTTTACAAACCTTGTGTTTTCTACTGGCTTTCTTTTTTGCCCCTAAATATGGACTAGTCAAACAACGTTTAGCAAATAAAGGCAATATGAACATAGGAGAGCAATCATGCAAATAATTTGGAATTGGTTGACCGAGCCTTTTGTTTTCCCTTTTATGCAAAATGCCTTGATAACCGCATTAACGGTAGCGATTATTTGTGCTGTATTATCCTGTTATTTGGTCTTAAAAGGTTGGTCATTAATGGGCGATGCTATTTCACACGCTGTTTTACCGGGTATTGTTATTGCATTTTTATTGGGCATTCCACTGGCTATTGGGGCATTTTTCTCAGGTATTTTTTGTGCAGTCAGCGTGGGTTATCTAAAAGAAAATAGCCGTATTAAAGAAGATACAGCAATGGGCATCGTGTTTGCGGGAATGTTTGCTTTTGGTTTAGTGCTGTTTACTAAGGTAGAAACCAACCAACATTTAATGCACATCTTATTTGGTAACTTATTAGGCATTAGCCAAGCCGAACTTATCCAAACGCTTATTATTAGTTTGTTAATTTTTGCTGTAATTGTAGCGAAAAGACGAGATTTTTTGTTATATTGCTTCGATCCTAGCCACGCAAGGGTTGCAGGATTATCCATTCGCCGTTTACATTATGGTTTATTGATCTTATTAGCTTTAGCCATTATTACTGCAATGCAAGTGGTGGGAATTATTTTAGTGGTGGCAATGTTAATCTCGCCGGGTATTACCGCTTATTTACTCACTCATCGTTTTGATATGATGCTACTGATCGCTTTAATTACTTCCGTATTTTCCACTGTGCTAGGCACATTATTAAGTTATCATATTGATGCCGCCACAGGACCTTGTATTATTTTATTGCAAGCCCTATTCTTTTTGTTCGCATTAATTTGGTCTAAAATACGCCTGTCGCTCGGTATGGAAACTAATCCAAGCTAGCAAAAAATTTGGAAAAATGACTGCACTTTTTGCTAGTTATTGCTATTTTCTCGCCAATTAATATAGCCGTTTCATTTTAAAAACAACTATAAATTGAAATGGCTATAAATCAACTTGTTCTAGTAACATAAACTCACAGTCTGGGTGATGTTGGGCGAGATAATTTTTAATAAATTGTTGGCTATTTTGGTTAATTAAGGGATCGCTGTTTGGGTAGAGATTGTAAATGACGGTTTGAACTTTAATTTGATACTGCTGGCAAGCCATTAAACTTAGCAAGGTATGATTAATGCTGCCTAATTTGCCTGATGTTACTAAGATAACGGGGTAGCCATATTGGTGTAAATAATCTAAGCTAGTATGTTTTTCATCGTAGGGAACGGCAAGTCCGCCCGCTCCTTCAATCAGTACATAATCATATTTTTCCGCTAAAAGTGCGGTTTGTTTGGCAATTTTTTTTGTATCAATCTTGATACCTTGCATTTCAGCGGCAAGGTGTGGCGAGCAAGGATAATCCAACACATAACCACAGGTTTGGCCTGCTTTGTCTTCTTCGGTAAGTCCTATGCCTTGAATTTTACGATGACAAAGAATATCTTGGGCAATTCCTTGGCAACCTGTTTGGATCATTTTTTGTGTAATAACGGAATAGCCTTGTTGCATAAGCCGCTTGGCGTAAATGCCTGTGGCAATGGTTTTGCCTATGTCGGTATCTATGCCAGAAATAAAAACGATGTTTGCGCTCATAATTTATCCTTGTTTATTGTTCCGATTTTTTGCGAGCTAAAAATAATAGGGGGGTATAGGTTAAGCGAACTTGCCCTTGATGATTACTAAATTGCTGGCGATATTGTTGGATAAAATCTTGGTATTTTTGTTTACTCCAACCTTTTCCTGTGGAAGTGGCAGTAACGCCAGTTTGTTTGAGGTGTTTTAATACGGCAATAGGTTGATCAAAATAAAGGGCTATATTGAGTTGCTGTTCGGCAATGATGTCAAATTGTTTGGTAAGCCATTGTCGCCATTGGATAAGGCTTGGATAATTTAAGCCTATGCCTGTGAGCTGACGTACTTCGGTTAAATTTTGTGAGGTAAAGACGTTAAATAATAAATAGCCTTTAGGTTCAAGTAAGCTGGCACAACGTTGTAAAAATTGCGGAATATTATTAAACCATTGTAGGCTTGAGGCGGCGGTTATCAGTTGATAATGGTGTGGAAAGTGAACTTGTTCTGCATCGCCAAAACAAAAAAAAGTGCGGTCTGTTTTTTCAATTTTTTGTTGTAATAGGGGTAAATTTTGTGGGCAAAGATCATTGAATGTCCATTGCTCCGCTTGAAATTGTTGTTGTAAACAACGGCTAAAACCACCAGAACCACAACCAATCTCTAAAATATGTGAGAAATGTTGTTGGTAGGGGCGTAATAATTCAATGAGTAGCGGATAAAGTTGTTGTTGCACCTTAGCTTGATGATCATAAGATTGGCTCGCTTGGGCAAACTGTTGGGCTATTTGTTGTTTATTTATGGACATAATAGCTGATCCCAATGGCGAAAATAAGCAAATGGATAATGAGGTAGCGGATAATACTGAATAGGGCAACGAGATTGCCAATATTGCTGTAAATTTGTTACGGGAAAAATTTTGTCTTGCTCGCCAATGATAGCACGATTCCAAGTAATTAAATCGTGGCGTTGATCAGCATTGAGCTGTTGGTGTAGCCATTGTAATTCTTGTTGAATATTATTCAGGCTACGGTTCGTTGTCAGTTGCTGATATTGTTGGTAAAGCTCCTTGCTTTGGCACATACGGCGTTCAAATTTGCTCCGACTACTGGCACTAAGTTGATTTAAGGTCGCATTAAATATTGAAACAGGAATACCATATTGATCGTGCATAGGTAGCCCTGTGCCATTAATGGCAATGGCTTGTTGTACGGGGATTTTTTGCATGACCCTTTCTGCAACCCAAACGCCCATTGACCAAGCCACTAAGTGAATTTGCTGATATTGGTTGATATCAAGGGAGAAGTGGAAATCTTGATAATCATAGCAAATAGCAAGATCGGTGGCGTTGGGTAAGGCTAAATGCTGTACCGCTTGCGGTGGTGTTCCCCAGCCAGCAAAGTAGATAATCAGTTGTGTGGCATTTGGTGTTGTTTGAGTTAGGGCGATGTTCATGATGTTTTTCGTATTATAAATATTGGGTTAATTGCTGTAATTCCTGTAAGCTAATGTCGGCACTTAGCGAAAAGCGAATACGTGCTGTATTGGTTGGCACTGTTGGCGGGCGAATTGGTAAGCAATAGAAGCCTGCTTGCTGTAATTGTTCCGCTTTACGTTGGGCTAAGTCATTTTTCCCTAAAATATAGGGGATAATCGCCGTTTGGCTCGGCATTATACCTGTTTTTTGTTGAATAATATTGCGTAAGTAGGCACTAATTTCGGCTAAATGGTTGCGTTTATCTTGCAATAAAGGTAAACGTTGGAAAATAAAATAGCTCCAAGCAATATTAATTGGCGGTAGGGCGGTAGCAAAAATCAGCGATCGCATATGGTTAATTAGGTATTCACGCAAAATTTCATCACAAACCACATAAGCGCCCATAGAGGCGAGGGCTTTGCCAAAAGTGCCGATAAGTAGGTCAATATCTTGAATACAATCAAAGACTTCCGCCATACCTAAGCCTTGTTCGCCATAAGCACCGATAGCATGGGCTTCGTCCACATAGAGCATCACATTATCAAATTGCTTTTTATATTGAACTAAGGTGGAGAGTGGGGCAATATCGCCGTCCATACTGAAGATGCTTTCTGTTACAATAATAATCCGCTGATATTGTTGTTGATGTTTGTTTAATAATTGCAATAAATGTGCCATATCGTTATGCCGATAACGGATAAAATCTGCTTGGCTTAGGCGGATACCGTCAATAATACTGGCGTGTACTAATTTATCTGCCAGTATAAGGGTTTGTTTATTCGCAAGGGCAGGCAAAATACCAATATTGGCGTGATAACCACTGTTGAATAATAAACAGCTTTCTCGTTGAAAACGTTGAGCAATAAGCTGTTCTAATTCTTGATAAATGGTGTAATTTCCCGTTAATAAACGTGATGATGAACTGGTAAAGGGAAAATCTTGTTGTTTAAATTGTTGCCAAAATTGTAAAGCCAGTTGTTCATCATTAGCTAAGCCTAAATAGTCATTGGCAGTGAGATTGAGCATTTGCTGTTGATCTTTGCGTATATATTTGCCCTTATGCTCAATATTAGGCAGTTGGCGTAACTGTTGTTGTTGTTTTAACTGGGTTAAGCTATCAGCGAAATATTGTAAGCTAACCATGATATTCCTCCTGATATTCTTGGCTTAAGGCTGTTAATAAGCCTTGCACCAGTTGTTGTAGTTGGCTTGTGGTAATAATAAAAGGTGGCATCACATAGACTAAACGTCCGAAAGGTCTTAACCAGATACCTTGTTGAATAAAACGTTGTTGTAAGCTTACCATATCCACAGGTTGTTGCATTTCAATCACACCAATCGCTCCCAATACACGCACTTCTTTTACCGCCTTAAATTGTTGAGCTGGGGCAAGCAGGGTTTTGAGTTGATGTTCAATGTGTTGCACGTTTTGTTGCCAAGGACTTTCTAATAATAAGCACAAGGACTCATAAGCGACAGCACAGGCTAAGGGATTTGCCATAAAAGTCGGACCGTGCATAAAGCATTTTGCCTCGCCGTTACAAATAGCTTGGGCGATATGGCGTTGGGTAATGGTAGCGGATAAGGTTAAATAGCCACCTGTTAGGGCTTTGCCTAAACAGATAATATCAGGAATGACTTCGGCGAACTCTAAGGCAAATAATTTTCCTGTGCGTCCAAAACCGGTGGCAATTTCATCAAAAATTAACAAAATATCATATTGTTGACAGAGTTTTTGTGCTTCTCGCAAATATTGTGGAGAATAAAAATACATACCGCCCGCCCCTTGCACAATGGGTTCAAGAATTAAGCCAGCAATATCTTGATGATGTTGGGCGAGCAACGCTTGTAGGGGACGGATTGCTTCTGCTTGCCAAGGTTGATCAAATTTCACACTAGGTTGTGGTAAGAAATATTGCACAGGCAAACTGGCTTGGAATAAGCGGTGCATACCTGTTTGCGGATCGCAAACGGACATGGCGTGCCAAGTATCGCCATGATAGCCTGATTTTATGGTGGCGAAATGTTGGCGTTGTAGCTTGCCTTGGCTATGTTGGTATTGGATAGCCATTTTCATTGCGACTTCCACAGCCACCGAACCGCTATCGGCATAAAAAACTTGGTTGAGGGGGGCAGGTAAAACGGACAATAATTTCTCGCCAAGTTTTACCGCAGGTTCGTGGGTCAACCCCCCAAACATAATATGGCTCATTTTTTGTAATTGTTGCTGGATAGCTTGATTAAGACGAGGGTGGTTATAGCCATGTAAACTTGCCCACCAAGAAGACATACCCTCAATAAGTTGCTCACCTGTTTTGAGATAAATATATACCCCTTCGGCACGTTCTACGGGATAAACGGGGCTAGGCTGGCTTATTGATGAATAAGGATGCCAAAGGTGTTGTTGATCAAAATGTAATAACTGCTGTGTATCCATACTGATTTATTCTAAAAATTCATTGTTGAATTGATGCTACTGCAAGCTTGATAACGAAAGGAATGACTCCACCGTGATTTTGTTTAGCAATCAGTTGAAAAGCTATTTCTTGCTTAGGGTAACGCTGTTGTAACAATGCGACAAAATTCTCTGTGTTGATAGATTGACGGCGTTGTTGTATGCGAGCCAAACGTTCAGCGCTGATAGTAGGATCTTGCTCAGGATTGGCTTCATATTCCCCTAAATAAAATTGAATATGCTGAATATTGCTTGTTAAACTGGCTGGCAGTTGTTGCACGATTTCGCCATTGCCCCACCATAACGAGGGGCTAGCAATGACATAATCGCTAAATAAATTTCCTTGTTGCAATAAGGTATATAATGCAAACAAACCGCCAAAAGAATGCCCAACTAACATTTGGCGTTGTGCTTTATGCTGATTGAGATAATGTTGTTGCACAAAGGGCAAAACTTTTTGTTGCATAAAGTGTAAAAAAGTTTTTGCACCACCTCCTTGTGCAAATTGTTCGCCAGATGTGGCAAAAGTATAATCTCGAGTACGCTCTGCGATTGGATAAGCCATATTTACTGGATAGCCTAATCCCACAATGAATGGCAGGGGTTTATGGGGATCAACGGCATTGACGGCTAAAGGAAATTGCGCATTGCCATCTAATACATAAATAACCCTTTGGCTCTGTTGTGGTTGCTTAGGTTGAGCAATAAAAAGCCGATATGCTTGTTGGTTAAAGGTTAAATCATGTTCACTAATTTGATAATAATCTACTACTTGAGGGTTAATCATCGGAATTTTCTGGTTAATTTGTGCTTGAGCAAAAAAGCTGAGACTTAAATAAATAAAAATCAGCGAACATTTTTTAAACATATCATAGGCTATTGGATTTGGCGGTGGTTACTATTTTTAGCAAAAATACAATAAAAATCAACCGCACTTTTTTATTAAAGTGGTAATAAAAATTTTATTCTTTAAAACTATAAGCAGATTATTTAAATTATGTTAAGTTATAATTATAAATTTTGGTTTTTGTATGTCATTTTCTTGCCTTTATTGTATTTTATTTATTTTGTTAAATTGAGCTTATTTATGGCAAGTTACTAAAGAATTAGGCTTTTTCTGACCTAAATCAAGGGAAATACCCTAAAAGGGGGAGGTTATAGGCGTTTATTCAGGTTAAGCTAAAACCGATAATGAAAGGACGATAAAAGTGCGGTGTAAAATGAAAATATTTTTTATCCTCATCGGTATATTAACCTTAAATGGTGTTACTATGGCAGCGGAAAAGCCAGCAAGAGTGATGCCAGCGAATGGTATTGATAAACCCTTATTAGGGCAAATTTTGTTTTTTGACACCGCACTTTCTTGGCATGGCAATCAAAATTGTGCCACTTGCCACAATGCGGATACTGTTTTTGTGGATTTGCGTGATAATGCGGCACAACGAATGGTATCCTTAGGCGATGATTTACAGTCTTTTGGGACACGCAACACCCAAAGTATGTTATATGCGAAATATAGTCCAGAATTTTATTACGATGAAAAAGAACAACAATATATTGGTGGGCAATTTTGGGACGGACGTGCAAAAAATTTGGCAGAACAAGCAGGGCAACCGCCATTAAACCCAGTGGAAATGGGTATGCCGAGTAAAGAGGCATTAGCGGAGCGTTTATGGTTTAATCCTATGTATCGCCGTTTATTTTCTCAACATTATGGCGAACAAGTATGGCAATCGGTGGAGGATATTTATCAAGCTATGCAAGATGCGTTGGCGGTTTTTCAGCAAACGATGCCGTTGCTTGCCCCTTTTAGTTCTAAATATGATAAATCTTTGCGTGGTGAATATCAGTTAACTGAACAGGAACAGCGAGGTAAAGCCTTATTTTTTGATAAGCAAGGGGCTAATTGTGCCAGTTGTCATCAGTTACAAGCCCAGCAAGATCACCCAGAAGAAACCTTTAGCAATTATCATTATTACAATTTAGGTGTGCCGAAGAACCCGTTTTTGTTACAACATAATCCCTTAGGTGAGGATTTTGTGGATTTAGGTTTATTTGAAAATCCGCAGGTAAATGGCGATGAAGCACAAAAGGGAAAATTTAAAGTGCCGAGTTTGCGTAATGTGGCAGTTACTGCCCCTTATATGCACAATGGCGTTTTTCGTGAGTTAAAAACGGTCTTGTTATTTTTAGATCATTATAATAATTCTGCTCGCCAAATTAATCCAGAAACTCAGTTGCCTTGGCAAGCCGCAGAATATGCGACAACGTTAAATTATGCTGAATTAACGCAAGCTAGGGCATTAAGCGATGAAGAAATTGAGGCTTTGTTGTCCTTTCTTAAATTATTGACTGATGAACGTTATGAATATTTATTGCAAGATAGAGAGAAATAACTAAGAATTACTAGCCAGCTTTAATCCTTTTCGTTAAAATTCGCCTAATTATTTTTACTAATAGGAGAAAACTGTGAATTTTCCACAAATCGCTCAACAGGTAATTGAGCATTTAGGCGGCAAAGAGAATATCGCCACCCTTGCCCATTGTGCAACACGTTTGCGTATTGTGTTAAAAGATGAAAGCAAGGTAAATAAAGAGGCGATTGAAAATATTGATGGTGTAAAAGGGCAATTTTCGGTATCGGGGCAATACCAAATTATTTTTGGTTCTGGTACGGTAAATAAAGTTCATGCTGAAATGAGTAAGTTACTTGAATTAGGTGATGCAACTAAAAGTGAAGTGGCTGAGGCGGCAGCAGAAAAACAAAATATTTTACAGCGTATTGTAAAAGGCTTAGCGGATATTTTTATTCCAATTATCCCTGCTATCGTGGCAGGCGGTTTATTAATGGGGATTTATAGCCTATTAACCTCGCCTTATGAAAGCCTAGGACAAAAATCAGTAATTGAGCTTTATCCGCAATACAAGGATTTGTCCGAGTTAGTCAATATGCTGGCAAATGCTCCTTTTGTGTTCTTGCCTGTATTACTGGGTTTCTCTGCCACTAGAAAATTTGGTGGAAATCCTTTCTTAGGGGCAACCTTGGGAATGATTTTGGTACACCCTGCGTTAACTGCTGACGGCTGGAATTATGCCAATATTCTTGCCGCAGGCGATATGACTTACTGGAGTGTATTAGGTATTGATATTGAGCGAGCAGGCTATCAAGGTACGGTTATTCCTGTGATTGTTGCGGCTTGGGTGTTAGCGAGCCTAGAAAAATTCTTCCGCAAAATTATTCCTTCAGCCTTGGATAATTTATTAACCCCATTATTGTCCATTTTTATTACAGGCTTTTTAGCGCTCACCATTATTGGGCCATTAGGGCGTGAAGCTGGGGCCGTATTAAGTGATGGCTTAACTTGGTTATATAGCTCTCTAGGCTTTATTGGGGGAGCGGTATTTGGTACATTCTATGCACCTATCGTTATTACAGGTATGCACCAAACTTTCCTTGCGGTAGAAACCCAATTATTAGCGAGCGTAGGTTTAACCTTTATTTTCCCTATTGCGGCGATGTCAAATGTGGCACAAGGGGCAGCCTGTCTTGCAGTGGCATTAATTAATAAAGAACCTAAAGTGCGAGGTTTAGCTGTGCCATCAGGTATTAGTGCTGTTTTAGGCATTACTGAGCCTGCGATGTTTGGGGTAAATTTACGTTATCGCTATCCATTTATTGCAGCTATGATTGGCTCAGGCTTAGCCAGTGCGTGGTTAGCCCTATGGGGTGTACGAGCCATTGGCTTAGGGGCAGCAGGTATTCCAGCAATCCCATCAATCCAACCTAAAGATATGGGTATGTTTGTTATTGGTTTATTGGTTTCTTTCAGCGTTGCCTTTGTGTTGACCTTAATTTTAGGTAAACGTGCTAAAGCGAAAGCTCAAGGCTAATGATTTGTGATATAGCCATATTAGCGAGAAAAGTGCGGTGGATTTTGAGCATTTTCTGAGAGAATATTATAGTCGTTTCAATTTAAAATAAACAACGCATTAGTTTAAAAAGTGGGGCGACATTATTTAGTGCTATATATTCTTGCTTAGTTATTTGATTACAACAAAAATAACATTACCCTTTATTTTAAAACCCTGTATAATAGCAGGGTTTTATTTATTCGTTTTAGCGTGCGGCTATCAAAAATGATTTTCTTGAGATTGTTTTTGCTAGTCGCAATGAATAAATAAAATAGTAAGTTTAATTCATTTATTTATAAGGAAAAATTGTGACACCTATCGTAAAACAATTTAAATATGGTCAACATACCGTAACATTAGAAACAGGGGCTATTGCACGCCAAGCTACGGCGGCGGTGATGGCAAGTATGGACGATACTACCGTATTTGTTACAGTGGTAGCTAAAAAAGATGTTAAGGAAGGGCAAGATTTCTTTCCATTAACAGTAAATTATCAAGAGCGTACCTATGCGGCAGGACGTATTCCGGGTGGTTTTTTCAAGCGTGAGGGACGTCCTTCCGAGGGCGAAACTTTAATTGCGCGTTTAATTGATCGCCCAATTCGTCCGCTTTTCCCTGAGGGTTTTTATAATGAAATTCAAATTATTGCCACAGTAGTTTCGGTTAATCCGCAAGTTAGCCCTGATTTAGTGGCAATGATTGGAGCATCAGCAGCATTAAGCCTTTCTGGTGTGCCTTTTAATGGGCCGATTGGAGCAGCGAGAGTCGGTTTTATCAATGACCAATTTGTGCTAAATCCAACCATGGCGGAGCAAAAAATAAGCCGTTTAGATTTAGTGGTGGCAGGTACTGATAAAGCGGTATTAATGGTGGAATCCGAAGCGGATATTTTAACGGAAGAACAAATGTTAGCAGCGGTGGTTTTTGGACACGAACAACAACAAGTCGTGATTGAAGCCATTAAAGAATTTGCTCAAGAGGCAGGAAAACCTCGTTGGGATTGGGTTGCCCCTGAACCAAATACAGCCTTAATTAATCGTGTAAAAGAATTAGCAGAGCAACGTTTAGGCGAGGCGTATCGTATTACTGAAAAACAAGCACGTTATGAGCAAATTGATGCCATTAAAAACGATGTTTTACAAGCTATTCTTACTGATAATGAAGATGAAAGCATTACAGAGGGAAAAATTGCGGATATTCTAAGTCAACTAGAAAGTGAAGTGGTGCGTGGACGTATTTTGCGTGGCGAGCCTCGAATTGATGGACGAACTGTAGATACTGTGCGTGCCTTAGATATTTGTACTGGTGTATTACCTCGCACTCATGGTTCAGCTATTTTTACTCGTGGCGAAACGCAAGCCTTAGCGGTAGCGACATTGGGTACTGAGCGTGATGCGCAAATCATTGATGAATTAACTGGTGAACGTTCAGATCATTTCCTATTCCATTATAATTTCCCACCTTATTCTGTGGGGGAAACGGGTATGATTGGTTCGCCAAAACGTCGTGAAATTGGGCATGGTCGTCTTGCTAAACGTGGTGTGGCTGCAGTAATGCCGTCACAAGCGGAATTCCCTTATGTAGTGCGTGTGGTTTCTGAAATTACCGAATCAAATGGTTCTTCCTCTATGGCATCGGTATGCGGTGCATCATTAGCCTTAATGGACGCAGGTGTGCCGATTAAATCGGCGGTAGCTGGTATTGCGATGGGCTTAGTGAAAGAGCAAGATAATTTTGTGGTATTGTCTGATATTCTTGGTGATGAAGATCATCTTGGCGATATGGACTTTAAAGTTGCTGGGACTCGTGAAGGGGTAACGGCGTTACAAATGGATATTAAGATTGAAGGCATCACCGCTGAAATTATGCAAATTGCGTTAAACCAAGCAAAAGCTGCTCGTTTGCATATTTTAGGCGTAATGGAACAAGCCATTCCTGCTCCTCGTGCGGAAATTTCTGATTTTGCTCCTCGTATCCATACCATGAAGATTGATCCGAAGAAAATCAAAGATGTGATTGGTAAAGGTGGTGCAACTATTCGTGCTTTAACCGAAGAAACCTCAACCTCCATTGATATTGAAGATGATGGTACAGTGAAAATTGCTGCAGTGGATAATAATGCTGCTAAAGCAGTAATGGCACGTATTGAAGAAATTGTTGCTGAAGTAGAAACGGGGGCGATTTACAAAGGTAAGGTAACCCGTATTGCTGATTTTGGAGCATTTGTTGCGATTATTGGCGGTAAAGAAGGACTTGTTCATATTTCACAAATTGCTGAAGAGCGTGTAGAGAAAGTGTCTGATTATTTACAGGTTGGACAAGATGTGCAAGTTAAAGTGGTTGAAATTGATCGTCAAGGTCGTATCCGTTTAACCATGAAAGATTTAACCAATAAAAATCTTGCCGATAATACGGAGCAACAGGTTGTAGCACAACCACAACAACTTGATACAGAGCAACAATAATAACATTGTTAGACCGCAAGGTTTGTTTTATAGACAAGCCTGCGGTTTATTATTTGTGAATAATAAACCCTTTTAATGATACGGGGATTATTATAGTCGTCCCGCTTTAAAATAGGGTGTTAGGATAAATGAAGATATTAGGTAAACAGTGTAAACGTTTTGGTTTAAGTGTTTTTTTATCTAATTTCTTTATTAGCCTATTACTTATGGGGTGCGTAGCACAAGATAACTTCGGGTTTACTCAGCAAGGTATGTTACTGGCACAACAAACGCCAGAACAACATTCTGAACAAGAGGAAATGTTGCTACGTCTTAATCAAATCTTATTGATTGCTCCTTTAAATACTGAGGAACGTGCTGATTTACATTTTGAGCGAGGTGTCATTTATGATAGCCTCGGTTTATGGAAATTAGCAAGCTATGATTTTGCCTTGAGTTTGAGGTTACAACCAGGAATGGCCCCAGCTTATAATTATTTAGGTTTATATTTTTTATTGCAACAAGATTATGACGAGGCTTTAGAGGCTTTTAATGCGGTCTTAACTTTGCAACCAAATTATGAATATGCCTATTTAAATCGAGGGCTACATTTTTATTACACTGAACGTTATCATTTAGCTCAACAGGATTTTGAACGCTTTTATCAATATGATCCAAGTGATCCTTATCGAGCTTTATGGCTTTATTTCAATGAAGTAAAACTTGACCCAAGGCAAGCCATAGTTAATCTTGGTGAGCGAGCGAACTCACTATCCCCCGATTATTGGGGAACCCAAATAGTAGATTACTTTGTAGGGAAAATATCGCTAAACCAACTTTTGCAGAAAATCGCAGAAATCGATCAACAATCTGTGAGTTATGCAGAGGTTTTAACCGAAACTTATTTTTATCTGGCAAAACAACAACTCAATACAAATCATATTGATGAAGCAATGCGTTTATTTAAACTTGCCGTAGCAAATCAAGTATATAACTTTGTTGAGTATCGTTTTGCATTGTTTGAATTATCTCAATGGCGAGATAATGATAAACAAGGGGCGGTTGCTCAATAAAGCAACATAATTTTTTATCTTAAATAGTCTAGATTTTTACCTGACTATTTCGTTTTGAGTATTTTTAAATGACTGAACAAACAATGACTTTTGCGGATTTGGGCTTGCCTGAATTCATTCTTTCTGCTGTTTCTGATTTAGGTTTTACTACTCCTTCACCAATTCAGCAGGCTTGTATTCCTTCTTTGTTAGCAGGACAAGATGTGCTAGGTATGGCACAGACAGGAAGTGGGAAAACCGCTGCCTTTTCTTTGCCTCTATTAGCACAAATTGATGTGGATAAAAAATATCCACAAATGTTAGTGATGGCACCAACTCGTGAATTAGCTATACAAGTGGCTGATGCTTGTGAACAATTTAGTAAATATGCTAAAGGAATACATATTGTAACCCTTTATGGCGGACAACGTTATGATATTCAGCTTAGAGCCTTAAGACAAGGAGCGCAAGTGGTGGTGGGAACACCGGGGCGTATTCTCGATCATTTACGGCGTGGCACATTAGATCTTTCTGCTTTGCGTTTTATTGTGTTAGATGAAGCTGACGAAATGTTGCGTATGGGCTTTATTGATGATGTAGAAACGGTAATGGCAGAATTACCTGAACAACATCAAACCGCATTATTTTCAGCGACAATGCCTGAGCCAATTCGCCGTATTACCAAACGTTTTATGCACAATCCGCAAGAAGTAAAAATTCAATCTACTCAGCGTACGGCTCCTGATATTAGCCAAAGTTGCTGGTTTGTAAAAGGTTTTCGTAAAAACGAGGCGTTGTTACGTTTTTTAGAAGTGGAAGAGTTTGATGCAGCGATTATTTTTACACGCACTAAAACTGCCACCTTAGAGGTTACCGAGTTATTGGAAAAGCATGGTTTTCGTGCAGCAGCCTTAAATGGCGATATGACGCAACAATTACGTGAACAAACCTTAGAACGCTTACGTCATGGTAGTTTAGATATTGTGGTGGCAACCGATGTTGCTGCTCGTGGTATTGATATTGAACGTATTAGTTTGGTGGTGAATTATGATATTCCTCTTGATGCAGAATCCTATGTTCACCGTATTGGTCGCACAGGACGAGCAGGACGAGCAGGACGAGCCTTATTATTTGTTGAGCCAAGAGAACGCCGTTTATTGCGTAACATTGAACATTTAATGAAAAAAGCCATTGAAGAAGTGAGCGTACCAAATCATATTACATTAGAGCAATGTCGCCGTAAGAAATTTCAACAAAAAATTACCAAACAGCTTGAGCATCATGATTTGGAATTATATCGTAGCCTATTAGAGGATATGTTTACTGCGGATCAGGATCAAGAAGATATTGCTGCTGCAATGATGATGTTATTGCAAGGTAAACAAAAAATGATTTTACCACCAGATCCTATTGAGCCAGCAAAACCTAAACGTGAGCGTGAAAGAGGGCAATCTTCTCGTGGTGGTGAACGCCGTAGTGGCTATGGCTTACCAAAAGAAATGGATTTATATCGTATTGAAGTTGGGCGTGGCGATGGGGTTGATGTACGCCATATTGTGGGAGCGATTGCCAATGAGGGCAATATTGATAGTCGTTATATTGGGCATATTAAGCTCTATGATGATTATTCTACCATTGAACTACCACAGGGCATGCCAAAAGAATTGTTGCAAATGTTTGCTAAAACACGAGTATTGAATAAACAAATGCGTATGTCGCTGATTGGTCATGCTCAACAAGCGGGTGGTAAGGAACGTAAATCCAAGCGTGAACGAGGTCATCAACGTTTTGCAGGACAGGATAAAAAAGCGGATAAAAAGGCGCGAACTTTTAAAGAGAAGGCTTTTACTGAACGTCCTGTTAGAGAAAAACGTTCTCGTGGACGTAAATAAGTTAGAGTAAGAAAAAAAGGGCGTTATGATAACGCTCTTTTTATAGTCGTTCCACTTTAAATACGGATTATTGAGGTAGTAAAAGTGCGGTCAGAATTGGACGAGAAATTTATGTTACAGGCATTATCCTTAGCGGATAAAGCAGAACAATTAGGCGAAATCCCTGTGGGGGCAGTGCTAGTTGATGAAAATCATCAGGTTATTGGCGAGGGGTGGAATTTATCCATTAGTTTGTCCGATCCCACAGCCCATGCAGAGATTATGGCATTACGTCAAGCTGGGCAATATTTGCAGAATTATCGGTTAATCAATACAACCCTTTATGTTACCCTTGAACCTTGCCCTATGTGTGCAGGAGCAATTTTACATAGTCGGATTAAGCGTTTAGTGTTCGGGGCAAGGGATTATAAGACTGGGGCATTAGGTTCACGTTTCCATTTGTTTAATGATTACACTATGAATCATTGTGTTGAAATAACTGAAGGGATTTTAGCCTCGCAATGTAGCGAAAAATTAAGTGCTTTTTTTCAGCGTCGGCGAGCTGAAAAGAAAGCACATAAACAAAAAACATAGAATAAGGTTAATATTTTACCGTATGCCCATAGCTTTCCAAAATATGCTTAATGGTTTCTAAACTTTCTTTGCTTGGTGGCTTAACATCTTCTAATTCGTATTTTTCGCCCATAGCTTCCCATTTGTGTGCCCCTAAGCGATGATAAGGAAGAAGTTCTACCTTTTCAATATTATCCATACCCTGAATAAATTGTCCAAGCTGATGAATATCATTCAGATCATCAGTATAGCCCGGTACTACCACGTAGCGAATCCAAACAGGTTGATTGCGTCGTTGTAAATATTTGGCAAATTCAAGGGTACGCTTGTTGGAAACCCCGATAAGGTTACGATGAATATCATCATTTAACTCTTTTAAGTCTAATAATACAAGGTCAGTAACATCAATTAATTCATCAATAATATGATCGTAACGGCGAACATAACCGTTGGTGTCTAAACAAGTATGAATACCTTGCTCTTTACAAGCCCGAAACCAATCTCGGACAAATTCAGCTTGTAAGACAGCCTCACCGCCTGAGGCAGTAACCCCACCACCAGAGGCTTTCATAAAATGGCGATAGGTTACCACTTCTTTCATTAGCTCAGGGACAGTAATTTCTTTACCTGCGTGCAGATCCCAAGTATCACGATTATGGCAATATTTACAACGCATCAAACAGCCTTGCAAAAATAAAATAAAGCGAATACCCGGGCCGTCAACCGTGCCACAGGATTCAAAGGAATGAATTCTTCCCACAACAGACATAATTACCTCATTAAAATTTTTGATAGTCATTTTAATTTGAAATAATGTTAGGTTGGGTTGTTTGGCTTATCTCAAATTAAAAGGACTACGATCTTACCTTAAAAATCAACAAAAAACGATGAAAAAACTAACCGCACTTAGATCCAAAGTGCGGTCAGAATTTTAATTATTTTTGTTTAATAGATAGGATTACATACTTTGTGTGAAAGTACGGGTAATCACATCTTGTTGTTGCTCTTTAGTTAAAGAGTTAAAACGCACCGCATAACCAGAAACACGAATGGTTAATTGTGGATATTTTTCTGGATTTTCCATTGCGTCTAACAACATTTCGCGGTTCATCACGTTTACATTGAGGTGTTGACCGCCTTCCACTTCAGCTTCGTGGTGGAAATAACCGTCCATTAAGCCTGCAAGATTACGTTTTTGTGCTTCATAATCTTTACCTAACGCATTTGGTACGATAGAGAAGGTATAAGAAATACCGTCTTTCGCATAAGCAAATGGTAATTTAGCCACAGAAGTTAGAGAGGCTACTGCACCTTTTTGATCACGTCCGTGCATAGGGTTCGCACCCGGACCAAATGGCGCACCAGCACGACGACCGTCAGGGGTATTTCCTGTTTTCTTACCATAAACAACGTTAGACGTAATGGTTAATACCGATTGTGTTGGAACGGCGTTACGATAAGTTTTATGGGTTTTGATTTTCTTCATAAAGCGTTCAACTAAATCGCAAGCAATTTCATCAACACGACTATCGTTGTTACCAAATTGTGGATATTCGCCCTCAATTTCAAAGTCAATAGCGATATTGCTTGCCACCACATTGCCGTCTTTATCTTTAATGTCGCCACGAATTGGTTTCACTTTGGCATATTTAATGGCTGAAAGTGAGTCCGCCGCCACAGAAAGTCCAGCGATACCGCAAGCCATGGTACGATAAACATCACGATCGTGGAACGCCATTAATGCCGCCTCATAAGCATATTTATCGTGCATAAAGTGAATAATGTTTAATGCGGTAACATATTGGGTAGCTAACCAATCCATAAAGCTATCCATACGCGTCATTACATCATCAAAGTTAAGGTATTCATCGGTAATCGGAGCAGTTTTAGGTCCAACTTGCATACCATTTTTCTCATCAACACCACCGTTGATTGCGTAAAGCATGGTTTTGGCTAAGTTAGCTCTTGCACCGAAGAATTGCATTTGTTTACCCACGACCATTGGGCTTACACAACAAGCGATAGCATAGTCATCGTTGTTGAAATCTGGACGCATAAGATCGTCATTTTCATATTGTACTGAAGAAGTATCAATGGATACTTTGGCACAATAGCGTTTGAACGCATCAGGTAATTGCTCAGACCAAAGAATAGTTAAGTTTGGTTCTGGTGATGGTCCCATGGTATAAAGGGTGTGTAAGAAACGGAAGCTGTTTTTGGTCACTAAAGTACGACCGTCTAAGCCCATACCTGCAAGGGTTTCTGTTGCCCAAATTGGGTCACCAGAGAATAATTGATCGTATTCAGGAGTACGCAAGAAACGCACCATACGCAATTTCATCACTAAATGGTCAATTAATTCTTGTGCTTCTTGCTCAGTAATTTTTCCTGCTTGTAAATCACGCTCAATATAAATATCCAAGAATGAAGATACACGTCCAAAGGACATTGCTGCACCGTTTTGTGATTTTACTGCGGCAAGATAGGCAAAATAAGTCCATTGTACTGCTTCTTTAGCATTGGTTGCAGGGTGAGAAACATCATAGCCATAGCTCGCAGCCATTTCTTTGATTTTGCCTAAAGCACGATGCTGCTCGGCAATTTCTTCTCGTAATTGAATGGTAGCTTGAATATCTTCGCCTGCTTCAAGACGAGCTTGTAATGAATTGAACTGATTAACTTTATCTTTCATTAAGAAATCAGCACCATAAACGGCTAAACGGCGATAATCCCCGATAATACGACCACGTCCATAAGCGTCAGGTAAGCCTGTTAATACACCAGATTTACGGCAACGTAAAATATCTGGGGTATAAACATCAAATACCCCTTGGTTATGGGTTTTACGGTATTCGGTAAAGATTTTTTTCACTTCAGGATCAAGCTCACGTCCGTAAACTTTACAAGATCCTTCTACCATTTTAATCCCACCAAATGGCATAATGGCACGTTTTAATGGGGCATCAGTTTGTAAACCGACAATTTGCTCAAGCTCTTGTTTAATATAGCCCGGTGCGTGTGAAGTAATGGTTGATGGATTAGAAGTATCAAAGTCATAAGGTTCGTGGGTTTTGTTTTCCACTTTAATGCCTTCCATTACCGCATTCCATAATTCAGTGGTTGCTGGGGTAACTTCTGCTAAGAAAGATTCATCGCCCTCATAAGGGGTATAGTTTTTTTGAATAAAATCACGAACATTTACTTCGTTTTGCCAATCTCCGCCAGTAAAACCAGCCCATGCTTTCTGTTGTTGTTCAGTTAATTGAGTCATGTGTGTACATTCCTTCTATTGATTAAATGAAAAGTAAAACTGTGTTAAAAAATTTTGCCAAAACCCACCGCACTTTTGGTTAGTGGGGTTTAGCCCAATAAGATTAATGGGGTCTGTTGATATACCATTGTGCTAAGGCAACACAACAACCACCGCCGATAATATTTCCCAAGGTAACAGGAATAAGGTTTTTCACCAGCAAATGATAAATATCTAAATCTGCAAATTGTTCAGGTGCAAAACCGATAGCTTGCCAAAATTCCGCCCCACTAAAATGGGCAGTAACCATTCCCATAGGGATCATAAACATATTGGCAACGCTATGTTCAAAGCCTGAAGCCACAAACATAGCAATCGGCAAAATCATAATTAATGCTTTATCTAACAAGGTCTTACCTGCATAGCTTAACCAAATGGCAATACATACCATAATATTACATAAAATCCCTAAGCAAAAAGCCTCAAGCCAAGTATGATGGATTTTGTGTTGAGCCGTTTTCAAAATGGTCAGTCCCCATTGCCCATTGGCAGCCATGGTTTGCCCAGCAAACCAAATCAGCAATACAATAAATAACGCACCGAGGAAATTACCCAAGTAAACCACAACCCAATTACGCAACATTTGTTGCCAAGAGATTCGTCCACTGGCTTTAGCCACTAAGGTCATGGTTGAAGAGGTAAAGAGTTCTGAGCCACAAACCACAACCATAATTACCCCAAGAGAAAAGACGATCCCACCAACGAGCTTGAGTAAACCCCAAGAAACATCAGCACCGCCTGTTTGGGTTGTGGTATAGAAAACAAATGCTAAGGCAATAAATGCACCAGCAGGAATGGCAGAAAAGAAGGAGAAAATTTGTTTTTTACTTGCTTTATAAACCGCCACATCTTCGCCCACTTGGGACATTTCGGCAGGTTTAAGCATACAAGTTGAAGTAGAATTTTCTGACTTCATCATAGTAGACTCCGATAGATAAAATAATCCATAATAAAAATAAATCCCCTATTTAAGGATTAAAAAATTTTTTATATTTTATAAGTTTTGTTAATTATAAGCCCTTTTTACCGCGAATAACAGGTTTATTTTACCGCAAAATTACAGGAACAAGGGCTTTTTTGATTCAGATCAAATTTTCAATCAAATTGCTATTTGCCCTGTTTTCTGTTACAAAAGAAAGCTATTTTAACGGATAAAATTGGTTTAAATAATATACATTTTTGAGGAGAGATCTATGGCAGAGGAAACCATTTTTAGCAAAATTATTCGTAAAGAAATTCCAGCGGATATTGTGTATCAAGATGAGCTTGTTACCGCCTTTCGTGATATTGCCCCACAGGCGAAAACCCATATTTTAATTATTCCTAATCAGTTAATTCCAACGGTTAATGACGTAAGTGAACAAGATGAACTGGCTTTAGGGCGATTATTTACCGTGGCGGCGAAAATTGCCCAGCAAGAGGGGATTGCTGAAGATGGCTACCGCTTAATTGTGAATTGTAATCGCCATGGTGGGCAAGAGGTGTTTCATTTGCATATGCATTTAGTTGGTGGCGAACCGCTAGGCAAAATGTTAGGAAAATAAGATGAAAAAACGTGGTTTTTATTGGTTTGGCTTGTCATTGCTATTGTTATTAACCGCTTGTAGCAGTCATCAACCTAATTTAGTGCGTACACATAAGCCCATTTTAAATGTGGTGGCAGCCCTTGATCCTGTGCTTGATATTCAATTAAACAGCGAAAGTTTTAGTATCAAAAACAAAAGTGATAATCCGCTGACTGTGAGTTATGCGGTAACTTGGTATGATAAACAAGGGGTAACCCAATTATTTGCTCAACAACAAACCGAGCAACAAGCCATAATTCAGCTTGACGGCAAGCAACATTTACGTTTGCCATTAACTAAGCCAACGGCACAAAGTGTCAATTATCGCTTATTTATTGATACGCCCCAATAGTGAAAAAGTGCGGTCTGATTTTTAATTTTTTTTGAAAAATATAAAATTTTGACCGCACTTTGTTTTTGTGATTTGTTGTTTATTTTTCTCGTTGTTTCAATTTAAAGTGGAACGACCATATTTAGCCTAAAATACGAGTTTATTTTTATGTCAACCTTATTAATTGATCTGGCAGGAACAGAGCTTAGCCAAGAAGAAGTAGAAATTTTACATCACCCCTTGGTGGCAGGGGTAATTTTATTTAGTCGTAATTTTTATGATCTTGCTCAAATTCAAGCCTTAGTCAAATCCTTACGTCAACGTGTAAACAAGCGATTGTTGATTACCGTTGATCAAGAAGGGGGGCGAGTACAGCGTTTTCGCCAAGGTTTTACCCAATTACCAGCTATGCAAGCCTTTGCTCAACAGCTGGAAGATCCCCAAGTTCAACAAGCAATGGCGTTAGAGGCAGGTTGGACAATGGCAAGTGAAATGCGAGCCTTGGATATTGATTTGAGTTTTGCCCCTGTGCTAGATTTAGGGCATCAATGCCAAGCTATTGGCGATCGCAGTTTTGGCGAAGATTGGCAACAAGTAGTGAATTTAGCTCGTGCTTTTATTCTTGGTATGCAACAAGCCAAAATGTCTGCCACAGGCAAACATTTTCCAGGGCATGGGCAAGTGATTGCCGATTCTCATTTAGAAACGCCCATTGATGACCGCAGTCCGCAAGCAATCTGGCAACAAGATATTAAACCTTTTCAAACCTTGATTGAGCAAAATTTATTAGCAGCAATTATGCCTGCTCATGTGGTTTATTCACAATGTGATAGCCAACCTGCCAGCGGTTCTTCCTATTGGCTACAACAGGTGTTACGTCAGCAACTTGGCTTTAAGGGCGTGATATTTTCCGATGATCTGGGTATGGAGGGGGCGAGTTTTATGGGGGATTTTGTACAACGCTCCCATTGTGCTTTAAAGGCGGGGTGTGATTTATTATTGCTTTGTAATAATCCTCAAGCGGTTATTCAACTCTTAGATCATTTCAAATATCAAGAAACAACAGAACAAGCCAGTTTACGCCAACAACGAATCCAAACCTTATTCCGCCCTCAACCCTTTAATTGGCGTGAATTGACTTGCTCGCCACGTTGGATAGCTAACCATAACGCCTTATATCAATTACAACAAAACTGGTTAGCCAGTAAACAAGGGTAGAATAAATGCAGTTAGCCCTTTCCTGTTCTCATTATCAACAGCTTGAATGTCAATCTTGCCAGTGGCTTGCATTGTCATACTCACAACAATTACAACGCAAACAAGCTCATTTAGCTCAACAGCTAGCGAAACTGATACAACCTACTACCCAATGTTTGCCCGCAGTGAAATCGCCAACCCAAGGGTTTCGCAATAAAGCCAAAATGGTGGTAAGTGGTGTGGTGGAACGTCCCAAACTGGGCTTACTAAAAGCCATTGATAATCCACAAAGTGCGGTGGATTTAACCGATTGTTTATTGTATCCGCCACATTTCCAAGCTATTTTTTTACAGTTAAAGGATTTTATCGCACGAGCAGGCTTAGTGCCTTATAACGTGCAAAAACAAAAAGGCGAACTCAAATATATATTGCTTACCGAAAGCCGTTATAATGGCGAATTGATGCTACGCTTTGTGGTGCGTTCGTCCAGTCGGTTAAGTTTGGTACAGCGAGAATTAGCCGGTTTAATGGCAAAGTTGCCTAAGCTCAAAGTGGTAAGTTTAAATATTCAACCGTATCATTCCGCTGTATTAGAGGGCGAACAAGAGATTTTTCTGACGGAACAACAAACTTTATTAGAGCAGTTTAACCAAATTCCGCTTTTTATTCGCCCACAAGGCTTTTTTCAAACCAACCCCATTGTGGCTGAACAGCTTTATGCCACCGCGGCTGAATGGGTAAAAGCCTTGCCTGTTCAACATTTATGGGATTTATTTTGCGGAGTGGGTGGCTTTGGCTTGCATTGTGCTAAGGCTTTAAGACAAGCTCAATCAGACGTAAGTTTAACAGGCATTGAAATTTCTGCCTCTGCCATTGCTTGTGCCAAAAAATCCGCTCAATTATTGGGATTAACGCAAGTGAATTTTCAATCCTTAGACAGTGCAGAATTTGCCCTCAAGCAAAATGAACAACATTTGCCAGATTTAATTATTGTTAATCCGCCAAGACGAGGCATTGGGCAATCCTTGATTCAATTTCTTAACCAAATTAAACCGCACTTTTTGCTCTATTCCAGTTGCAACGCTATCAGTATGGCACAAGATTTAACACAATTAACGGGCTATCATCTCAGTAAAGTTCAGCTATTTGATATGTTTCCCCATTCTTACCATTATGAAGTGTTGCTGTTGTTGGAAAGGACGAGTAAAAAATAATTTTATTTTGGCATAAATCCCAGTATGCTATTGAGTGTTCTTTTATCGTTATCTTATTTTATAGTCGTCCCACTTTAAAATGATACAGCGTTGGTACGTCTTGCCGTACCGCCTTGTCTCATTTTAAATTGAAACGATTATAAATTGAACGACTAATTTAGGGTAACGCTTATTTTTTATTGAGGTAACTATGTTTTCCGAACAATCTTTAGCCTTAATTAGCAAAAATCTGGCTGGTTGGAAAAGTTGGGCAATTAGTATGTTGCCTAATTTTATTGCGGCGATTTTGGTGTTAATTTTATTTGGGGTATTGGCTCGTACCTTACGGCGTGCCAGTATATTGTTTTATCAGCGTTTTTTCCCAAAAAACCAACGCCTTACTCAGCTTTTTTCGGTGGCAGTGTTTAGTTTTATCTGGTTTATGGGCATTTTGCTTGCCTTAGAAATTTTACACCTCGCCTCTTTTCTTACCCATTTACTGGCAGGGGCAGGGATTGTGGGGATTATCGCAGGTTTTGCGTTTAAAGACATTGCCTCTAACGCTTTTTCTGGGCTATTAATTAAATCGGAACAACCCTTTAAAATTCACGATTGGGTCAATATTAAGGGAACCATTGGCAAGGTGCGTAATATTGGTTTAGTTACGGTCAGCCTTGAAACCCTTGAGGGCGAAACCGCATTAATTCCTAATCAATTAATTTATAGTGGCGAATTTTTTAATTATTCCAGTTTAAAGAAAAAACGTGTGGTTATTCGTAGTGGCGTATCCTATGGCGATGATTTGGAAAAGGTTAAAGCCACCGCACTAGCATTAGCCAATAGTTGGAATTTTGTGATTAACAAAAAAGAAATTCATTTTTATTTTACCGATATTGGTAGTTCAACCTTTAATTTTATGCTGGATTTTTGGGCGGATTTTACTGGTTATGAAGAATATTTAGAAATAAAAAGCCAAGCGATTATGCAATTAAAACGTTGTTTTGATGAACAAAATATCAGTTTAGCTTATAATGTAACAACCCTTGATTTTGGGGTAAAAGGTGGCGTAAATTTATTTGATAAAGCCATAAAAATTGAAAACCAAAAGTAGGATTAATATAGTCATTCCACTTTAAAATGATACAGCGTTGGTACGCCTCGCCGTACTACTTGTACTGTCTTCGGCGTGCCGCCTTGTCTCATTTTACATTGAAACGACTATAATAAGGAAAACAAGATGAAATCAGCAGTCATTTTTGATATGGACGGGGTATTAATAGATTCAGAACCCCTGTGGCAACAAAGTGGGGTAGCGGTACTTAATCAATATCAAGTACCTGTTACCTTAGCGGATATGCAAACCTGGACAGGTATGCCTGCCAATGTCATTGTGCAAACGGCTTGTCATAAATATGCCATTTCCCTTGATCAAAAAGCGGTTACCCAAGCAATGCTTGATTATGCAATTCAGTTGATTATCACACAAAAACCGCTGATGCCTGCGGTAAAATCCACCTTAGCTTTTTTAGCGGAACAAGGACTGCGTATGGCAATAGCCTCAGCCTCGCCACGCTATATGTTAGAGGGGATTGTTCAAAGCTGTGGTATTGCAGATTATTTTGATTATATTTCTTCAGCTGATGAATTGCCATTTAACAAACCGCACCCTATGGTGTATTTACAGGCTTGTGAAAAATTAGGCGTAATGCCACAACAAGCTATAGGAATAGAAGATTCTAAAGTGGGTATGATTGCGGTCAAAGCCGCCTCTATGAGCTGTATTGTTATTCCTGCTCAAAATGCCTTTGAACAACCTTACTGGGCATTAGCGGATAAAAAATTACATAGCCTAAGCGAGATTAATCAGTCATTATTACAACAATTAGATGTATAGTTAATTTGGTTATTTAATGTAGCATTTCTATCTAAAAATTATGCCAATAACTATTGAAATTGTTTAAATTATCGTGTTAAATCAACAATAATTATGTGGTTATTTGTTTAGGTCTATTATGTGTCAATTATTAGGAATGAATTGTAATACACCAACGGATATTGTGTTTTCCTTTGAGGGCTTCCGCCGCCGTGCAGGGCTAACAGACACACATTCAGATGGTTTTGGGATCGCTTTTTTTGAGGGCAAAGGGGTACGCGTTTTTCGTGATGATAAGCCAGGACATAACTCGCCGATTGCGGATTGCGTAAAACAATATCATATAAAATCCCTGAATGTAATTGCCCATATCCGCAAAGCGACTCAAGGCGAGGTAAACTTAGAAAATACCCACCCTTTTATTCGGGAAATTTGGGGCGAAAATTGGGTATTTGCTCATAATGGTAATTTAAAAAGTTTACCTGATATGAGCGATAGTTTGTGCCAACCTATTGGTACGACAGATTCAGAAACCGCCTTTTGTTATATTGCGGAAGAATTAAAAAAACGTTATCGCAAAAAGCCGAGTGAAGAAGAAATTTTTCAAGCAATTCAACAGATTACTCAAGAATTAGTGCATCGTGGTACATTTAACTTTATGCTTTCCAATGGCGAATGGTTAATTGCCCATTGTTCTACCAACTTGCATTATCTTACGCGCCAAGCCCCTTTTGGCAAGGCACAACGCATTGATGATGATGGCGTGATTGATTTTAACGATTATGCTAAAGACGGCGATAAAGTAACCATTATTTCTACTTTTCCCCTTACCAAAAATGAAACTTGGACAAAAATGAAACATGGTGGCTTTGTCTTTTTCAAAGACGGCGAAAAAATCCGCGAAATTGAAGGAATAGACAAAACCTTAGAAGATGACGGCACCCTCGGCAATGCTGGAGTAACGCCTTGTTTTGCCTAATGAGCCTGTGTTTTATCGCTAAAGTTATTTGTTCAAAGTGGGTTTATATGATTAAAGTGCGGTCAAAAATTTTTTATTTTTTGACTGCACTTTTGTTTAAGAGAGCAATACAGATCAGAAGACAGAATAATGGTTACACTATTAGTCTTCCCATTTTAAAATAATAAGGCGTTGGCACACCTTGCCGTACTATCTGTACTGTATTCTGCTTGCCATTTTGTTTATTTTAAATTGAAACGATTTATATTATTACACAACAAAAAAACCGCCTTTTATGGCGGTTTGAGTGTTAGCCTTGACCTTTCATTTTTCTCAGATTACGCCTTACCTTACTAAGTGCGTCCATAAATATTCTTTTTGTTTCTAAGTCTTTTGCATTTTTGATAGCTTCCATGTAAAACTTTTCTGCCTCTTCTAAACCTTTAATATACCAAAGAAGAATAGGAACTATTATAATAAGACTAATTAATATTGCTTTTAATGATAGCATTTTATTCCTCCAATAGTTTGATACATAACCAAAAGTTTGAATCCTTTTTGTGATACAAGGGCTGTATTTCTATTCTAATAGAATACAAGGACATTTTAGCACATTTAATCCCCTTTGGATATAAATTAATCACTATATGGTAGGGATTTCCGTATTCTTTTTTGAATAGTGAAGACTGTTAGTAAAGTGGGAAAACTTACTGTAAAATAATCTCAAAACCCACCGCACTTTTAATCCGAGATAAGCCTCGTGTTATTTCAAAATATAACGGCTATTATTCTATAATGTCGCAAACACCTTATCTGCCGCCGCTAGCGTTTTTTCAATATCTTGTTCCGTATGGGCTAAGGACATAAAACCTGCCTCAAAGGCGGAAGGGGCAAGATAAATGCCTTGTGCGAGCATGGCGTGGAAAAATTGTTTAAAGCGTTCGGTATCGCAACTCATCACATCAGCATAACTGGTAATTTGGGCTTTATCGGTAAAGAAAAGACCAAACATACCCCCTACATAATTTACGCTAAAAGGAATTTTATGTTTATCCGCAAGCTGTTTTAAACCGAGAGCGAGTTTTTCAGTGAGTTGAGCGAGTTTTTCTTGGTTGCCTGCTTTTTTCAGTTCAGTTAAACAAGCTAAGCCTGCCGACATGGCAATAGGGTTGCCTGATAATGTGCCAGCTTGATAAACACCGCCTAATGGGGCAATGTGCGACATAATTTCTTTTTTACCACCGAAAGCTCCTACTGGCATTCCGCCACCGATGATTTTACCTAATGTGGTTAAATCAGGGGTAACATTGTAATGGGATTGTGCTCCACCTAACGCCACCCGAAAACCGGTCATTACTTCATCAATAATAAACACTGCCCCATATTGATCGCAGAGCTGTCTTAAGCCGGGTAAAAAGTCAGGTTGTGGCAAGACACAATTCATATTACCCGCCACAGGTTCCACAATCACACAGGCGATTTCATCAGGATATTGCTCAAAGGCTTGTTTTACTGAAGCTAAATCATTATAGCTACAAGTGAGGGTATGCTTAGCAAAATCCGCTGGAACACCGGGCGAGTTAGGTTGCCCTAGGGTCAATGCACCAGAGCCTGCTTTTACGAGCAAAGAATCAGCATGCCCATGGTAACAGCCTTCAAATTTAATGATTTTATCACGTTGGGTATAGCCACGAGCCAGACGAATGGCGGACATTGTCGCCTCTGTGCCAGAGCTAACCATTCTTACCATATCTATTGAGGGGATTAATTCACACACTAATTCCGCTAATTGAATTTCTAATTCGGTAGGTGCACCAAAACTTAAGCCGTTTTCTACCGCACTTTTTACCGCTTGAATAATCGCAGGGTGATTATGCCCTAATACCATGGGTCCCCAAGAGCCTACATAGTCAATATAATCATTGCCGTCAGAATCGGTAATATATGCCCCTTTGGCTTTTTGCATAAAAACAGGTGTACCGCCAACACCAGTAAAGGCACGCACAGGGGAATTAACACCGCCGGGGATAACACGTTGGGCTTGTTGAAATAATTGTTCAGAATGGTTCATAAATTTTCCTAATTTGGGTCAATCAAATAGCTAATATTGTACTGCAAAATCAGGTAAATTTTGCGGAAATTTTATAAAAATATTAGAGTTTTATAGGCTTTTAATGGTATTCTTTGCCAATCTTTAGCGAGCTTAAGGCAGAATTTATGTGGTTGAATTTATTATTGACCTTTCTCTGTTCATTTTTAACCATTATGTTAGCAAGACCCCTCGCCATTAAATGGGGGTTAGTAGATAAACCCAATTACCGTAAGCGTCATCAGGGGGCAATACCGCTGATAGGGGGCTTAGCGTTGTTTATGGGCAATTTATGCTTTTATCTTTTGGCTTGGGATCAAACACGCTTACCTTATCTTTATTTATTTTGCGTGTTAGTGTTATTGGTCATTGGCGTGTTAGATGACCGTTTTGATATTAGCCCCTTGTTACGAGCCAGTATTCAAGCCTTGCTTGCCATTGCAATGGTATGGTTTGGCGATATTTATCTTAATAATCTCGGACAGGTTATTGGGCCTTTTCAAGTTCAACTTGGCTTTATCGGCATTGTGATTACCATATTTGTTACCATTGCAGTGATTAATGCTTTTAATATGATTGACGGCATTGACGGATTATTAAGCGGTTTATCCTGCGTATCCTTTGCCGCTATTGGGATTTTAATGTTAAGAGATAATCAACAGGATCTGGCATTTTGGTGTTTTGCCTTGATTTTAGCGATCTTGCCTTATGCCTTGTTTAACCTCAATGTGTTTGGGCAAGCGAAAAAAGTCTTTATGGGCGACTCAGGTAGCACCTTAATTGGTTTTACCATGATTTGGATTTTATTGCTCAGCACCCAAGGGCAAGGACACCCTATGAACCCTGTTACCGCATTATGGGTTATTGCTATTCCGCTGATTGATATGGTTGCCATTATTTTTCGCCGTTTACGCAAGGGCAAAAGCCCATTCCGCCCTGATCGCTTACATATTCATCATTTAATGGTAAGAGCAGGCTTAACGCATCGGCAAGCTTTTTTAGTGATAACCTTATTTTCCGCACTTTGTGCAGGATTTGGCATTTTAGGGGAAGTGTATTATATCAATGAATGGATTATGTTTATCCTCTTTATTGGTTTATTTTTCCTCTATTCATACAGTATTATGCACGCTTGGCGAGTAACTCGCTGGTTACGCCGCCTGAAACGGCGTGCGTTACGGCGTAAAAATTATCAAAAGTCATAAAATAGGAGGATTGATGACGACACAAGTGAAATCAAAGGTTTGGCATCTACGCATTTTCAGTATGCTTTTTCTATTATTTATTGGTGGGGCAGTAGGGGCTTATTTAGCTTATATGCAACCACAGCATAAAGCCTTTGAAACGACTTTAGAACCGCCTCGTGTTAGCGACTTAAACAATTATTTTTCTTTATTTACCACCTATCGTTTAGTCAATGACGAAAGCAAAATGACCGATCAACAAGTAAGCGATATGGTTTATCAAGAATTTATTAAACAGTTAAGTTCGCCAGAGTTGCTCAAAGATTATTTGCAAGAACAAACCTTAGTGCAAAATCTTGCACATTATAACGGTATTGAGCTAACCCAACAGGTTGAACAATTTGCTCAGGCTTTTCAGCTTAGTCCGCAATCACAAGCTATGCAACTTACTTTTACTAGCCCCATTAATAATCCCGCTTTAGCCATAGAATTAATGCAAGGTATGGTGCAAAAAGCCAACCAACAGGCGAAACAAGAACTTTATGCCGATTTAGTGCATAAATGGAAGGTATTATTTCAGCAAGTAAAATTAGCCGCAGATAATAATTTAGCAGATAGCTGGAAAGGCAAATTGCAAATTATGTTATCGGTACAACCCCTTGATGATAAGCTCGTCAGCTACCGCTATTTACAATCGCCAAGTTTGCAAGGCTCTAGCTTAAAACAAACTATGATAAAAAATATTGCAATAGGAGCGGCGGTTGGTTTGTTATTGGGGCTGTTGTTGAGTTTGGTTGTAGTGAGAAAACCAAGGGATAATTAGGATTGGGCTTATTTTGAGGTAAAGTGCGGTTGTTTTTTAAATTATTTTTCACTTTCATTTCTCCGTTTTGGTAACGGTTTTCGCCCCTTTTTTCAAAAGGGACGCCCTACTTTCTTTACTCGTGTAAAGAAAGTAGGCAAAGAAACACGCCCCTAGAAAAAGCCTTTATCCAGCCTTTCACTAAGAACGATGCATGAATAATTTTGGAACTCGCTACGCTCAAACAGCCAAAATTATTCTATCGTTCTAAGTTTAGGCTGGGGCTTTTTAAGGGGGAAAGGAGAGTTATTTGTTTTCTTGGTTTTATAGGCAACTAAAATAAAAAATGAAACAAGGAATACAATGAAAGCATATACAATAAGTATATAAAAGAGCTAACAACGATGTATTATTCTTATTTGAAACGGCTATATAAAGTGATCCTGCAATTAATTATTGATTTTTAGATATATAAAGGTATTGATAGGGATAGAAAATGACTGATGACATTCTTTTACATGATCTTAAACAAACCGTTACTTCTAAAGCAGATCAACAAACTCGTAGCCTTTGTAACCTAACTGATGAAAATAATGAAAGGCGATTGGTGGCTATTTTAAAAGCGATAAAAGCAGAAGAGGTTTTTGAGTTACTTTCTTGTTTAGAACATATTCCATGGATAGTAGAACTTATTGAAAAATACCAAGATAAGTGGGAGTGGGAATGTATTTCTGGTAATCAATCTCTTCCTTGGTCAATGGAGTTTATTGAAACATTTGAAGATAAATGGGATTGGGAATCGCTTTCTTGCAATGAAGCCTTACCTTGGTCAGTGGAATTGATTGAAATATTTGAATATAAATGGGATTGGGAAAGGCTTTCTTGGAATGAAGCTTTACCTTGGTCAATGGAATTGATTGAAAGATTTAAAGATAAATGGGATTGGAGGGAACTTTCTTGGAATGAAGGTTTACCTTGGTCAATAGAATTGATTGAAAGATTTAAATATAAATGGGATTGGGAAAGGCTTTCTCGGAATGAAGGTTTACCTTGGTCAATGGAATTGATTGAAACATTTGAAGATAAATGGGATTGGTACGAGCTTTCTTGCAATGATGCCTCACATTGGTCAATGGAATTGATAGAAACATTTGAAGATAAATGGGATTGGAAAAGGCTTTCTTGGAATGAAGGTTTACCTTGGTCAATGGAATTGATCGAAATATTTGAAGATAAATGGGATTGGAAGGAACTTTCTTGGAATAAAGCTTTACCTTGGTCAATGGAGTTGGTTGAGAAATTTCAAGATAAGAGGGATTGGCAAAGGCTCTCTGGTAATAAAACATTACCTTGGTCAATAGCCTTTATTGAAAAATTTCAAGATAAGAGGGATTGGCAAAGGCTCTTTGGTTATAAAACATTACCTTGGTCAATAGCTTTTATTGAGAAATTTCAAGATAATATGTATTGGCAATGGCTCTCTGCTAATCAAGCATTACCTTGGTCAATAGTGTTTATTGAGAAATCCCAAGATAAATGGGATTGGTACTGGCTTTCTGATAATGAATCATTACCTTGGTCAATGGAGTTGATTGGGAAATTTCGAGATAAATGGGATTGGAAGAACCTTTCTTGGAATAAAGCTTTACCTTGGTCAATAGAATTAATTGAGAAATTTCAAGATAAATGGGATTGGTACTGGCTTTCTAATAATGAATCATTACCTTGGTCAATAGAGCTTATAGAAAAATTTAAAGATAAATGGGGTTGGGGTTGTCTCTCATATAAAGCTTGCTCAATATTTAAACTCTCAACTCAGTCCGTTACTGAAGTAATGGATTTCCATATTGCCAACCAATAACAAGCTATTTAGGGGGAAATTACTTCCCCCATTTCTCTTTCCAATACCCCAACCATTCTTTTAATAATTGCGTATTGGTGTTTAAGGCACTAGCTTGAGGGATAAAGTGCATATAGGATAAGCCATAGCTGGCGGGGATTTTGCCATGCCCTACTGGGGCAGGTAATACTTCAAAACCTTGTTGCTCAAATAGCCATTTTGCGCGTTGCATATGCCATTCGTGGGTAACTAAAATAATCTTATGGATATGTTCAGGTAATAAAAGCTGAGCGGTAAATAAGGCATTTTGTTTGGTGTTCATCGCTTTATTTTCTTGCCATTTTACTGGGGTATGGAAAAAGGTTTGCAATTCTTGTGCCATCACTTTTGCCTCAGAATTGCCATTAGGAGCAGAGCCAGTAACTAAAATGGGTAGCTGGGTAACTTGGTGTAAATAGGCGGCATAACGCAGGCGTTCTAAGCTCAGGGCTGGCAAGGTAATACTGGCGAATAACTCTTTGCTATCCCTTAATCCACCGCCTAAGACCACAATGGCTTGGGCTTGTTGATAATCTTGTTGGCTTGGGATTTCTTCGCTAATAAGGCTATCACTTAATTTTTCTGCTGTATAGGGTAGGCTTAATATATAAAACATTAGCAATGCTGTACTGGCAAAGGCACAAGCCCATTTGGGATATTTTAATTTGTATAATAAGAGAGCAAGTATTGCCATTAAGATAAGACTAAAGGGCGGTAGAATAATAGCACTAAGCAGTTTCGTTAGCTCAAACATTGTATGATTCACTCAAAATTTTTTGCTTATTATTTCCATTTTCAGCCAAAAAAGCAAATATCCTTGTCCCACTTTAATATAATCTAGCATTGGTAAGCCCTGTTGTACTATTTTCTTGTGAGTTTAATAAATAATCGCTATGATACGCAATTTAACCTTATGGCTAAATGTGAACATTTATGAATAACGTATTGATTGAATTAAAACAGCAATTAAGCAAAATTGCTGATTTGATTGAAGATAAACAGCAGGTTTTTTATTTTGATTATCCCTTACACCTCAATGTGGGGGATTTATTAATTTATGCTGGTACAGAGCAATTTTTCCAAGATTATCAGATTGATATTCGCCTTAGACGTTGTTGGCAAACCTTTGATATTGAAGAAGTTAAACGACAGATTAAACCTAGCACCACCATTTTATGCCATGGCGGTGGCAACTTTGGCGATCTTTATCCTGCTTTGCAACAAATGCGAGAATTATTGGTAAAAACCTTTCCTGATCATCGTATTATTGTGTTGCCACAAACTGCCTATTTTAGCGATCAAACCGCAAGGGAACAATCCGCCGCTATTTTTGCGCAACATCAGGATTGCCATTTATTTGCAAGGGATCTTAACACTTATCAACTGATGCAATCCTTTTCCCACAAGGTACAACTTTGCCCAGATTTGGCACATCAACTTTATGGTTTATTGCCAATTCAGCCTCAACAAGAAAAAAGTGCGGAGCAAAATAGAAAAATTTTATATTTTTTGCGTGAAGATATTGAGGCAAGCCAGCTAGAGGGGCGTTTACAACAACATTTAGGCAGCAACGCTGATATTAAGGATTGGCAAGATATTTTGTTAGCTCGTGATCATCAGCTGGAAAAATTATGCAGTAAATTAGCGAAGTTAGCCAATAAATTGCAATGGGCTTGGCTAAAAAATCAGATTAATCATTTTTGGTATGCTTATAGCCAAAGGATTATTCAGCGTTGCCAGCAGATTTTTAGCCAATATGATTTGGTAATAACTAGCCGTTTGCATGGGCATATTTTTTCTTGTTTATTAGGTATTCCTAATCAAGTTTGTGATAATTCTTATGGTAAGAATATTGCTTATTATCAGCAATGGACAAAAGGCATAGAGTATTGTCAGCGTTATGAAGATTGAACGTCATCTTATCCAACTGATTAGCACCACCTTATTAAGTAGCTTGCTGATTATGGCAAGTTCCTTTTTGCTGGCTCGGTTATTATCCGTTGAAGACAGAGGAACTTTATTGCTCTTTGTTACCAGCACCGCCTATCTCGCCACTTTAGGCACAGGGGGAGTGGGCTTTGCCTTAACCCTCAGTATGCGACAGCGACAATATCAATATTGGCAAGGTTACATGATTGCATTTTTGCTTTATGGCTTGTTGGCGAGTTATATTGGCTTATCTTTTACCGAGTTTCAGCCTTTTGCCTTTTTATTTATCCTCAATGTTGGGTTAACGGCGATTTTTAATATCACATTGGAAAAAAGCAAAATTGACGCCAATATGGCGGTGTATCGCTTGTTGGTTTTGCAACAGCCTTTTCTTTCGGTGTTATGTTATGGGCTTTGCTATGTTATTTGGGGACAACAAGCACTGGATGTGGTGTTGGGGTTATTGACCTTCGTTGCACTGTTACAAGCCCTGTTTTGCCTGTATTATTTAGCTCATATTGCGCGTAAATTTCAGCAACAGCATCAGCAACTTGATAAAATCCAAGCGAAATTTTTTCTTACCACTTGGGTTAAACAAAATCTTTTCCAATTATTTGGGGCAACGGTAGTCAATTTAGACAAATTTATGATTGCCCTTTTGATGAATCATTATGTGCTGGGGCTTTATGCGGTATGCCTTGCTTTTGATGCGTTAATAACGAGATTTATCAATAGCTTAGCGGATTATTATTATTCAGGCTTACTTAACCAAGTTAATCGTTTAAAAACCGTATTAGCGGTTATATCGCTGTTGGCGCTTGGGGTGATTGTGGTTGCACCGTTATTGGCAGCACCTGTGATTAAATTCTTTTTTGGTGAAAGCTATCTTGAGGTTGCCCCCTTATTATTATGGTTTATGCTAAATGCCATTATTGCGGGATTAGGTTGGTTATTGTCGCAAAATATGTTGATCCTAGGTAAGCAACCTGCCTTGTTATTGCGACAAATGCTATCTATCTTGATATTTTGTGGCTTGTTTTATCTTTTCCAATCTTACCAATTATGGGGCGTTGCCTATGCGTTGCTTGGGGCGAGTGTGGTCAGGTTAATTATTTCAATCATTTATTATTATAAATATCCCGTATTATGGGAAAAATCTTAAAATGATACAGCGTTGGCACGCCTCGCCGTACTATTTGTACTGTCTTCGGCGTGCCGCCTTGTCTCATTTTAAATTGAAACGACTATAATGTTTAAAAAGAGCGGTCAAAAATGAAAAAATTTTTAATTTCCTTAGCCAAGGATAGCCAACGGCGACAATTATTTTTTGCACAAGCGGATAGCCAAGATGTGGAAATTTTTAGTGCAGTAAATATGTTAGATCAGTCATTGCAAGATCTTACTTCAGTGTTTGAGCAAGAGAAATTTCGCCAACGCTATCAGCGAGAAGTGAGCCGTGGCGAGATTGGTTGTACCTTGAGCCATTTGGCGGTGTATCAAAAAATTTGTCAAGACCAACAAATTGACGAGCAAGAATTTGTGTTAATTTGTGAAGATGATGCCTTATGGGCTGATAATTTTGCTCAATATCTCAACCAAATTGAGCAACAACAGATTGAGACGGATATTCTGTTATTGGGGCAATCTAAAATTGCCAGCTTTAATGATAAAGAGCTTGAAATCAATTATCCTACCACCTTGCAATGTTGGCGTAAGCCCATTATGAACAGCCATTATGCTTATAGTTATCCTTATAAAAATTATTTTGCTGGCACAGTGGCTTATTTAATCAAAAAATCCGCTTGTCAGCGTATTCTACAACTTTGCGAACAGCAACCACCTTATTGGTTAGCGGACGATTATCCTTTTTTTGCCCAACAAGGGCATATTGACGTAATGCTAGTGCGTCCATTGCTTTGTATTGAAAATCCACAGTTAGCCAGTAATCTTGCCCCAGAGCGTCAAGCCTTAGATCATCATTTACTGCTAAAATTAGCCAAATATCCCCTTAAAAAAGTAATGGCGTTATGGCGAAATTGGAGGGTTTAAATGTCGGCGTTGGTTTCTTTATTTTATCTTTATGATCCTTGGCTAAATCATATTTGGCGAATGGCGTTTGTGGTGGGCATTATGGCTTGTGTGGCGGTGGGATATAAATATTATCGTGGACAATATCCGCAAGGGATCGCCATTCCCAAAGATAGCCTATGGGCGATTGGCTTGCTCATTGGCTTGAGTGCCATTCCTTTACTTATTCATCAAAGCCAAGATTTTTCTGTGCTAAAAATGTATAGTAAGACCTTGATTTTATTTATTTTTGCTTGGGCAATTTACCAATGGTTATATGTGCAACAAAAAGAAAAAATCATAAGGGATCTTAAAATTGGCATTGCAATCCAATGTGTTTTGGCGATGTTGGCGTTATTGGGGGTTGAGTTTATTATTGAGTTTTTATTTTCAGTACATATTCCCTTACCGCGTTTTTATGGCTCAGAACAACAATATCGCCTATATGCCTTGACGTCCTCTGCCTTTTTTCAGCTCAGTATTTTTTATTGTTTACTTTTACATTTTCTTTTGGCATATCACAAGGCATATTCCTCTCGCTCAGTGTGGTGGTTATTGCCATTGTTGATTATTGGTACATTGTCAGGGCGTACATTTTTGCTCTGTGCTTGGGGAAGTCTATTGTTGTATTTTCAATGGCGTTACTTGCCGAGCTTAGTGTTATTTGTGTTGCTTATTTTTGGTTTAGCCTATTATTTTCCCGAACAACGCTATATTGCTCATGCTTTAGAACCGATAATAAATTTATTGCATCAAGGACAAGAAGTGAGCTCCTCAACCACTACCTTGGTGGAAAAACATTTATTTGTGCCAGAATTTAGGCATTTTGTTATGGGCGATGGTTATTATTTAAATCAAGACGGACGCTATTATGCAGGCTCGGATTCAGGCTTTATTCGCCAATTATTCTATGGTGGCGTGGCTTATGTGCTACTTTGTTTAGTATTTACCAGTTATTTTATTTGGCGAGTGGCTCAAAATTGGTTTACAGGGCTATCAAAATGGCTATTTTTCCTTTCAACCTTAGGCTTAATTTCCTTGTTTAACATTAAAGCGGATAGCTATGCTTTCCCCGGCTTAATGCTTGTTTTACTTATGTTTTTATCGCTATTTAGTACAGAAGGTAAACAAGGTAGCTTATTTAAATTTAGGAAATAATGATGTTTAGTATTATCGTGCCTTCTTATAATCGGCAAAGCGAGCTTTTGTGTTTATTGCAAAGTTTATGCGAACAAAGCCTACAAAATTTTGAAGTGATTGTGGTTGATGATTGTTCCAACCAACCGATTCGTATTGCACAATCTTATCCTTTTAAGGTTAGCCTTATACGCAATCAACATAACCAAGGCCCAGCACAAAGCCGTAATATTGGGGCTAAAAGTGCGGTCAATAATTGGTTATTATTTTTAGATGATGATGATCGTTTTGTGGCGGAAAAATGTGCCTTATTAACCCAACATATTGCTCAACAACCGCAGGTTAATTTTATTTATCACCCTGCAATATGCCAAATGGTTAATGAGGGATTTTGCTATCAAACCAAGCCCTATCAAGATATTCAGCAATTAACCTTAGTTAATTTATTAACCGCTAATAAAATTGGCGGAATGCCTATGTTGGCGGTAAAAAAAGCCTTTTTTGTTGCTTTGGGGGGGCTAACCCCAGAATTGAATGCCTTGGAAGATTATGAATTTGTGCTTAAAGCGGTAAAACACAAGGATTTTAGACCGCACTTTGTGGCTGAAGCCTTGACCCTTTGTCGTTTTCAAACGCAAGTGATGAGTGTGTCAAAAAATATTGCCAATACTCAACAGGCACTGAATTATATTGAACAACATTATGTGCAAAATAAACAGCAACAACAGCAATTTTCCCAAAATCGTTTAGCCATTTTGGCATATCCTTACTTGATGAGCTTATCAAGACGAGGGGCAAAATATTATTATCGTATGGCATTTGTGCAAGGTTTTAAGCCAAAAATGCTGGTTATTGCTATGATTATTTTGTTATCGCCTAAATTAGCGGTGAATTTAAAAAGGTTTATCTAATGAAATTTTCGGTTTTAATGTCTTTGTATGATAAAGAAAAGCCTGCGTTTTTAGCACAATGCTTTGACAGCTTATTATCACAAACCTTAGCTGCCGATGAAGTGGTTTTAGTGCTTGACGGTAACATTAATACTGCCTTACAACAGGTTATTAGCCAATATCAAAGCCAATTACCACTAAAACTTGTGCCGTTAAGTCAAAATGTCGGCTTGGGTAAAGCCTTGAATGAGGGGATTAAACATTGCCAGCACGAATGGATCTTGCGTATGGATACCGACGATATTTGCCACCCACAACGTTTTGCCCAGCAAATGGCATTTATTCAAGCTCATCAAGTGGATATTGTGGGTACACAATTAGCTGAGTTTGAACAAGATATAGAGCATATAACAGGAAAGCGTTATGTGCCGACAACCGCAGAGGAGATTGCTAGTTTTGCTAAAAAACGTAGCCCTTTTAATCACCCCACAGTGGCTTATCGCAAGAGTATGTTACAAGCCTTGGGCGGTTACCAGCATCATCTTTTTTTGGAAGATTATAATTTATGGATACGTTTGATTGCACAAGGCTATCGTGTGGCTAACTTACCTGAAGTTTTGCTTTATATGCGAGTAGGCAAAGGTATGATCGCAAGACGTAAAGGCTGGACTTATATGAAAAGCGAGTGGCAATTAGCAAAATTAAAGCGACAATATCATTTTGATCATTGTGGTAATATTCTGTGGACGTGGTTCTTGCGGAGTGCAATTCGTTTATTGCCAAGAGATTTACTGAGCCTGGTATATAGTCTATTACATAGAAAAAAATAAAATTTTTTATTTTTAGACCGCACTTTTAGCAATCACTAAGGGCTTATAAAAAAGAATGTTGTGATTTTAATCTAATAAAGGTATAAAAATAGACGTTTTGGAT